>NZ_CP102355.1:1910285-2283070 GCF_009696685.2 Paracoccus sp. SMMA_5_TC | reverse complement strand
GATGGAATCGGCACTCTCTGCACCGACGCTGCGCGCATCCGCGACAGAGCGTGCCCATCGCCGGGAAAACGAAAGCCCGGCAACGCGCGCCTCTGTGATCACACGCGCTGGCATCATACCTTGGGTGCCGATCTGGCTTGGATGCGGCATAGGAGGGTGGTTTGCCTTGCCTGTCGAGCCCGGCTGGCGCTTCTATACAAGCCTGGTCTCGCTTATCGCCTTGTCTGCCTTTGCCGGGATCATTCTGCGCCGCCGGGCCAGACAGGGGCGGATGAGCTGGCCATTGGCCGAGTGGCTGCTGTTCCTGCTATTGTGCGTTTCCGTGATGGCGGCGGGTGCTGGACTGGCAGGCATACGTGCGCATGCGGTTGCTGCGCCGGTCCTAGATTTTCGATATTATGGTCCGGTGCAAGGTCGTGTTCTGGGCATCGACCGATCATCCAGCGATCGCATCAGGCTTCTTCTCGATCAGGTCGTGATTGCAGATGTTGCCCCAGACAAGACCCCTCAGCGCGTGCGGATATCGCTTCTGTCGGACCAAACCCCGCCGCAACCCGGCGATCGGGTCATGATGACCGCCCATCTTGGCCCGCCGAACGGTCCGGCCGAACCTGGCGGCTTCGATTACAGGCGCGTGGCATGGTTCGAACGGCTGGGGGCCATCGGTTACACCCGGACCCAGGTCATGCGAATCGCGCCGGCGCCGGTTTTTTCGCTGTTCAGCCTGCATCAGCTGCGCATGAACCTGTCCGCAGCCATTCAGGATCGCATCGAAGGCCAGGCGGGGGCCATTGCGGCAGCGCTGATGACCGGCGATCGTTCGGGGATCGCCGAAACCACCAATCAGGTGATGCGCGATTCCAACCTGTATCACATCATTTCCATTTCCGGTCTGCACATGAGCATGCTGGCCGGCTTTCTCTATGCAGCCCTGCGCTATTTGGGTGCTGCTGTCCAGGGATGGTTGGCACCCGATTTACGGCATGTGCACAAGCCCGCAGCCCTTGGTGCCTTGATCGGCGCGACATTCTATCTGTGGCTTTCGGGGGGTGGTGTGGCCACAGAGCGCGCCTATATCATGGTGGCGGTCATGCTTGCAGCTATTTTGCTGGACAGGCGTGCCATTTCCCTGCGCACGGTGGCCGTTGCCGCAACGCTTGTTCTGGTCTGGCAGCCGGAATCCCTGATAAATTCGGGATTTCAGATGAGCTTTGCGGCAACGGTTGCACTCATCATCGCACATGAGCCCTGGATGCGGTGGTCATCGATGATTCCGCGCTGGACACGCCCGTTAGCCATGCTTGTTTTCTCTTCACTTATAGCCGGCATGGCAACGGCGCCGATTTCGGCCATACATTTCGGGCGATTGACGCATTATGGCCTGATCGCAAACTTGCTGGTCGTGCCTGCGGTCGGCAGCCTTGTCATGCCCGCAGGGGTTCTTGCAGCAATTCTTGCCCCGCTGGGACTTGCCGCACCAGCCTTGTGGATCATGGGCCTAGGGACCGAGTGGCTGATCCAGGTTGCCGGTGCGGTCTCCCACTTGAAGGGAGCGGTGACATTGGTCCCACAGGCACCTGCATCGACACTCCCCCTTCTGGCCTTGGGTGCCAGTTTAGCCGTTCTGGGACCAGTTTCACCGATACGGATTCGCGCGCTAGAGCATTGTCGACGCGCATGTGGCTTTGTCCTCATTGCTGCCGCAACACTGAATTGGCTGACAGCAACGCGTCCGGCGATTCTCATATCAGCCGAGCGAGACGCCGTTGCAATAATGACCGCCCAAGGACGGGTGCCATCAAGCGCTACCGGTGGCAAGTTTGCAGTAAAGCAATGGCTGGAAGCTGACGGAGATCCGGTTACACAGACGCGCGCTGCAGAAAGACCATTATGGGAGGGTCCGCCTGGCCATCGCGTTGCGAGATTGGCAGATGGGCTGGAAGTTCATCACCTGCGAACCCCCATTGCGTCTCTGGAATGGAAAGGGTTTTGCCAGAGTAACACAATAGTTATAGTCGCTGCCCAGATTGCTGGCGAAAAGTATCCTTTAGACTGCAAACTTGTCGACAAAAGTTCAAGCCTTGATCTAGGGGCATTGTCGATGAAAGCTGAGCGCAATTTGTTGCTGATCGAAAATTCCGGGAATGATGGTGGAAGGGTTTGGCAATGATGGAGAATGACCTCGATTTGCCGGCTCATGGGCTGTTGGACCTCTGGTTGTGCAAATTCCTTCTGGATCAATATGGAGATGATCACAGCTTTGACGGCTTGGAAAATAGAGATTGTATGGTTTCATGGCCCATAAACCGAAGCGATGTCCGTGAAGGAATCGATCGCGTTTCAAAAGCAACCGGAAAAACCCTGGAAGAAATAATATATGATGCAGGTTTGTGGATTACCCGACAG
Source organism: Paracoccus sp. SMMA_5_TC (assembly GCF_009696685.2). Classification (NCBI taxonomy): domain Bacteria; kingdom Pseudomonadati; phylum Pseudomonadota; class Alphaproteobacteria; order Rhodobacterales; family Paracoccaceae; genus Paracoccus; species Paracoccus sp. SMMA_5_TC. The sequence continues at coordinate 2,280,664 of NZ_CP102355.1, read as the reverse complement.
GAGTCTATCAGAAGATTGCTGCGCTTTTGTGGCAGAGATTTTGAGGAGTTCTTGCAATCTGTTCAGGAGCTTCCTGGGCGCGTCAATCTGATTTACTCAAGTGAGATACTGCTTGACCTCCGGCTCTCGGTGGAAAGAAAAGATGATAACTACATTATACATGTAAGCAACACAGGGGCTATGATAGCGCATCTGGTGGGGGGGGTGATCCAGGGAATGGCTGATGACTACGGGACGCTCGCAGTGGTAGACGTCGGTTGCAAGAGGATCGAAATAAACGTAGCCTCTCTCACTTATCAAAGAAAGAAGTCATTCAGATTGTCAGGGGCAAGTGCGTGAAAATTGATCATACTGTCCTTGGAAAACTGCTTCCATTCCATCTAATTTTTAGAAAAGATGGCGCTGTCATTGGGCAGGGTGAAACGTTAAAAAAATGTATAGGGGCTTTGAAGAACGTCTCTGAGGATTTGATTGGATATAGATTCAAGGGCAGCGTTCCAGATTGCAGTATATTTTCTCTTGCTTCAACAGGCGAACGTTTCTTTATTGAAATCAGAAATCTCCCTCATTTGCCGTTAAGGGCTCACGGGGCTTTGGTGAATAGCCAGACCGCCTTGCTCAACTGCAGCTATGGAATCCTTACGCCATCTGCGGTTTGCGCGCATGACTTGACCGAGCAGGATTTTACGCCGGCGGACCTTGTAACCGAAATTCTCTTTCTCAAGGAAGCTGCCAGCCTGGCGCAACGAAATCTCGATAGCATGAACCAGTTCTTCAAGTCTGCATGGGAAGTGGCTGCCGAAAGCGCGGAAAGAGATCCTTTAACGGGACTTTTGAATCGAAGAGGGATGCGGCGTCGGTTGTCCATGATCAAAAATCATGCGTTAGGCGGAATCGCTGTTGCTCATATTGATTTGGATAACTTCAAAGCGATAAATGATACTTTCGGTCATACCGTAGGCGACTCGGTTTTGCAGGAAGTGGCAAAAAAAATTCAAAATAAATTCAGAGCAAATGATTTATGTTGCAGAATTGGAGGAGATGAGTTCGTGGTGATAATAACCTCATGCGTTTCTGAAGGGTCTCTTGAAAAAAGATTAAAAAGTCTTTTGGATTCGATCAGAGACGAGTGTATGTTTGGTGTTAAGTTTGGTGCAAGTATAGGTGCAGTTATTATAGAGGGCGTTATTTCGCTAGACGTCGAGAGATTAATTGACGCTGCAGATGACCTTCTTTATGAAAGTAAAAGATCCGGTAAGGGGATTGTTTCCATGCGTAGGATCAATCAAGGATTCGCAGCTCCGTCGAAGGGTTGATTGATTGGAAAGGAGAACTGCTCATGACCTTTCCGGAAGTTCTCTGGATGTGATGTATCGTCTGCCCGGCTGAGGAGGAGCAGATGTCTGGACCTAGGCCCAGGGCCCTTGATCTTCTTGAGGCGGCACAGGCTGTGTGATTCAAGCTCCCGGACTGACGGGGTTGATGACCGACGCGTTCTGAGCGGCATAATCTTCGCCAATCGCAACGGGTTGCGGTGGTGTGACGCACCGTCCGAGTATGGGCCACTGAAGGCGCTCTACAACCGCTGGATCCGCTGGGGCCGGATGGGGGGCTTCGTCCGGATCATGGGGCTGGCCTCGGGCGGTGGCGAGGAAAAGGTGGTGATGATCGATGCGACCTATCTCAAGGCGCACCGCACGGCCTCGAGCCTGCGGGTCAAAAAGGGGGGCGCCGACGACAAGCGCGGGCGCCCGATCGGGCGGACGAAGGGCGGGCTGAACACCAAGCTGCACGCAGTGACAGAGGCCAGGGCACGCCCGCTCCGCCTCTTCATGACCGCAGGCCAGGTCAGCGACTACCTGGGCGCGGCGGCTTTGCTGCGCAGCTTGCCGGGCGCGGACTGACTGATCGCAGACCGCGGTTATGATGCCGACTGGTTCCGGGAGGCGTTGAAAGACAAAGGGATAAAGCCTTGCATCCCGGGCCGGAAGTCCTGCGGCACGCCCGTCCGATACGACAGGCGCCGCTACAAACGCCGAAACCGCATCGAGATCATGTTTTGCAGGCTGAAGGACTGGCGCCGCATTGCCACCCGCTACGACAGGTGCCCAAAGGTCTTCCTCGCCGCAACCGCCCTGTTCTGGCTTTGACGATCAATGAGTCTGGACCCTAGTCAGATCGGACGGTCCGCCACGAATGGCTGGCCTGCATATTTTAAACCATCGAGGAGGTGTAGCAGATCGCCACATAATGGCTATGGGCCTACAATAACGAACGTCCCAACATAGGCATCGGCGACGTCACACCCGGCATCAAGTTGAAAATGGCCGCATAAGTTCTATGGTCGCGCCCCGCTAAAACAGGGAGAATTGCCATCTGGCAAAGCGGGCCGATCCGTCGCGCCTGCCTGATCGGGCGCGCGGGAATGAGGCGCTGCCCGCCGAGATGATGCGGGTCTTCGATGAGCTCTGGCGGGCTTACGGCGTCCAGAAGATCCGGGGCCAGCTACGCCGCGCGGGCTTCGACATTGCCCGATGCAGGGTGGCATGGCTGATGAAGGTAATGGGCGTTCAAGGCACAATTCGGGGCAAGCCGCACAGGAGTACAGTTTCCAACAGGAAGGCGCCGTGTCCGTTCGACAAAGTGAACCGCAGTAACGCGTGCCGGCGCCGGACATGCTCTGAGTCAGCGACTTTACCTATGTCGCGACCTGGAAGGGGTTTGCCCATGTCGCCTTCGTCATAGACGCCTATGACCGCAAGATCGTCGTTTGCCGTGTCAGCGGCTGCGCTCATGCGGGGCTATTTCTCGATGCCTTGGAGCAGCCAGTTCCACGGAGGCCGGCCAGCCAAGGGGTCACGTCCGTCAAGCTGGTGTAAATTCCTGGATGGCCTGAGGGCATGATCAGGCGGCTTTCGTGGTTATGCTGAGAATGGGGTCGATCTCCTCCTTGTCGATCTCGGCGAAGGCCTCGACCATCATGTAGCGGCTCGAGGTCTGCCATTCGTCGTTGGCTTCGAAGAGCACGGCGCCGATCAGGCGCATGATTGAGGCCTCGTTGGGGAAGATCCCGACGACATCGGAGCGCCGCTTTACCTCCTTGTTCAGGCGCTCGATCGGGTTGGTGCTGTGCAGCTTGGTCCTGTGCTGGCGCGGGAAGGACATGTAGGCCAGCACGTCATGCTCGCTGGCGTCCATGAGATCGGCCAGCTTGGGCCAGCGCGGGCGCAGTTGTTCGGCAACCTTGCGCCAGGTTTCGCCCGCATGGGCGCGGTCGGGCTGGTCGAAAGCCTGGCGGATCGCGGCGGCGACAACGGTGTGTTGGCCGCGCGAGACGTGGGCGAGAGCATTCCTGATCCAGTGAACGCGGCATCGCTGCCAGGTCGCTTCGAACACCCGGGCAATGGCTGCCTTGAGGCCGGTGTGGGCATCGCTGATCACCAGCTTGACCCCACTCAGCCCCCGGGCGCGGAGGGAACGCAGAAACTCGGTCCAGAAGGTCTCGGCCTCTGAGGGCCCAATGCCCAAGCCGATGATTTCCCTTCGGCCCTCGGTGTTGGCCGCCACCGCAATTATGGCCGCGACCGGCACGATGCGCCCGCCTTGGCGGACCTTGAGATAGGTGGCGTCGAGCCAGACATAGGGCCAGTCGCCGGTGAGCGGCCGGTTCAGGAACTCCCCGACCCTGTCATCGATATCCTTGCAGAGCTTCGAGACCGTGCTCTTCGATATCCCGCTGAGCCCCATGGCCTGCACCAGCTCGTCGACGCGGCGGGTGGAGACGCCGCCGATCCAAGCCTCCTGGATCACCGCCACCAGCGCCTGCTCGGAGGTCTTGCGGGCCTCGAGGAAGCCCGGGAAATAGCTGCCCTGCCGCAGCTTCGGCACCCGCAGGTTCAGCGTGCCCAAACGGGTATCGAGAGCGCGCTCTCGATACCCGTTGCGCCAGGTCGTGCGTTCACCGCTGCGTTCATGCCGGCCGGCGCCGATGATGCCTTCCACATCGGTCTCCATGATCAGTTGCAGCACGGCTTCGGCAATGCCGCGCAAGAAGTCGCCCTGATCGTGCTTGGCCAGAAGCTCGGACAGGTCCATGTTCGTCTTGGTCATCGGGGTCTCCGTAGGGGCCGTGGTTGAAGTCGCCAAACTCCACCTCGAACATACACCTCGATGGCCACCTGGGATCACACCGCCGACGGCGATGAAATTACACCAGCTCCTCGGACGCTAACCAGCCAAGGGCAAGGGACCGGTTCATCACCGCGACCTCGGCCTCAATGCCTGTCCATCCGCTACACCGTGCACCTCGCAGAGGCAGGCATCTAGCCTTCGGTGGGCAGCCTGGGCGACAGTTACGACAGCGCGCTGGCCGAGACGATCAACGGGGTGTTCAATGCCGAGGCATCCACCGACGCGGGCCTGGGCGCAGCTTCGAGGGCGCCGAATATGCGATCCTCGAATGGGTCGACTGGTTCAATATACGCCGCCTGCTCGAGCTGATCGAAAAGATCCCGCCCGCTGAAGCCGAGGTCAACTACTACGCCGCTCGGGAAACTGACGCCTTGGCTGCGCAGCTGACCAAAATCAGCCCTCAGCACACCCGGTGCGGTTCAGTTCGACGGGCGGCGGGCCATGTCGACGCCAGCAATGCGCTGACCGTCTTCGGAAAGCCTCGAAAGGCTTTCACGCAAGTTGATATAGTACTATCAAATATTTGGTGAATTGGCTGGGACGGTAGGATTCCTGCTAGACGGAAGATTTGGTACCAGAATGTTGCCAGTCGGTGGCGGGGTGGGGCAGCAGGCGGGGCGTTTATCCGACACATCCGAAAGTCTACGCTTAACCAGCGTTCAGCTCATCAAGCCGATGCGAGGTTCGACTTAGCGGGCTTCACAAGCAATATCCGCTGCCTACGACCGGTTCTTGTTATAAAAACGATCTCTTCAGATCCGTCATCGCTAATAACGTATTTCAGCTTGCCGACCGAGAATGCTTGACCGTTTACAATGGCTTCTTCTCCGCTAGCCGAGACCTGAACATCGTCGCGTTCCCTGGACAGTCTTTGAAGGATGTCACTCATGGACTGCGCTTCAAGCTGCCGAACCTCCCGGAGGATCTGCATAATGGTGATCGGCTCAAGCCCCCCCTTCTGCCTCTCCTCATTCAGTCGCCGCATTGTCCTGCGAGTGAAGTAATATCCAAGCGTGCCCGCGACTACCGTTGCGGTCCCGGTAATCGCCCACCCAACCGGGGTTAGGCCGAGAAAGGTCGCCACCGGGGCGATGCCAAGATAGCTAGCTACACCACCAAGCCCGACTGCGCTCAGGGCTGCGCCGACACCTCCAGTCACCGAGGCCCCAATACCGCCGACAGCACCCCAAATCCCTGCCACCGAGATAATACCAAGGCCGCTAAACAGTGCTTGATTTCCAAGAACGAGTGCACCGATCCAAGTGCTGGACAGAGTTCCTGCCACGTATCCACCTGCTGCCGTTGAGGCAATCCAAGCCCCAGAGGAATGAAGCACCGGCACAGCGATGGCCAAGAACGGGAAAACCATTGACCTGCCCCCCGGTCGTCCCTCGTTCATAACGAGAGTCCTTGGGGTTGATAGTGGTCGGTTTCGGGTGTGGCAAGCGCGCCGGGCGCGGAGCTCTCAGATTGCTCAAGCGCCCGGCGCGCTTCTGCTGGCGTTTGGTTGCCCAGCGAGGAATGCGGCCTGACGTTGTTGTAATCGTATCGCCAGAGGGCCAGCTTTCGGCGGGCATCAGCCAGGCTGTCGAATATCTCCTCGTTGAGGCATTCGTCGCGCAAGCTGCCGTTGAAGCTCTCGAGGTAGCCGTTCTGCTGCGGCTTGCCCGGGTCGATGTAATGCCACTCGACCTTGTTGTCATTTGCCCACTTCAGGATCGCCTTGCTGGTGAACTCGGTGCCATTGTCGGAGACGATGCAAGCGGGTTTTCCATAGATGCGGACCAGCGCGTCCAGTTCCCGTGCGACCCGCGAGCCCGAGATGCTGGTGTCTGCGATCAGCGCCAGGTTCTCGCGGCAGCAATCATCATTGACCGCCAGGATGCGGAACTTGCGGCAAGCCCCGAACGTGTCCGACAGGAAGTCCAGCGACCACCGCTGGTTTGGGCGCAATGGCACCGGCATTGGGGTTCGGCTTCCGCGGGCCCTCTTGCGGCCACGGCGTCGGCGCACCGACAGCCCCTCTTCCCGATAGATGCGGTAGAGCTTCTTCTCGTTCATGATCATGCCCTTGCGCTCCAGCAGGATGCCCACACGCCGATAGCCGAAGCGTCGGCGTTTCTCGGCGATCTTGTGCATCTCCTCACGGATTTCCGGGTTGTCGGGCGGCCTGTCCCGCCGCACCGTTTTCGGATCGACACCGATCAGGACGCAGGCCCGGCGTTGAGAGATCGGATGATCCTTCATCGCCCGCAGCACCGCGTCCCGCCGCGCCATCGGTGTCGTCAGGGTTTTCCCAGGAGATCCTTTAGAACCACATTGTCGAGCATGGCATCCGCCAGCAGGCGCTTGAGCTTCGCATTCTCGTCTTCGAGCTGCTTCAGCCGCTTGGCGTCGGACAGGTCCATCCCGCCATACTTGGCCTTCAGCTTGTAAAAGGTCGCGGGACTCAACCCGTGCTTCCGGCAAAGCTCGGAGGTCGGCAAACCAGCCTCCTGCTCTTTGATCATCCCGATGATTTGCGCCTCGGTGAAACGGCTTTTCCTCACGTCGTCTGCTCCTTCTCAGGTTGGGCAGACTCTACATCACAGCGAGGGAACTTCCGGGGGGCAGGTCACCATGAACCACTCCAATTGCACTTGAGCACTGTCTCAGCTTCATCAGCAAAACTGAGGAATCTCCCGTATCTGTATAAAGAAGCAGAAGCAGGAACTTACTTCATGAGTAAAACCACTTTCCAACACCTCGTCAAGCGTGGCTTTCGCACAGCCAGGCGCTGGTTGAGCCTTATGCTGATCGCATGGGTGGCATCGAGGATCAGTCGCGAACTTGCCATGGCGGTCTACAAGGAGGCCCTCAAGGCGGGGTGGTATGATGCAGCCTAGCACGTGGTGGTCGCTAGCGCCTTCGATGTGGCGCTGACATCCGATCCCAATAGCGCCCGCTGGTCTGCAGGCGGGGGAATGCCAGAAGCCAGATTCTCGATGATCCTCAGGGTGCTTGAGCACGGCGAGGTATGGCTGGGAACTCAACAGTCCCTCTAAGCCGCAGCAGTCAATCGGAAAAATCAGAAACACTAGAGGAATGGGGCGGATGCCCCAGATGGAGGTCGCATGTCTGTGCGGATCAAATACGCATATCTCAAGCAGCAGACTTGGCTGTATCGAAGGAACTACCCCAAGGAACTCCAGCCTGTTCTCGGGCAGGCCATGAAGCAGTCGTTGAAGACCGGGGATGCCCGGATCGCCAAGGCACGGGCTGCCGAGGTCAATGCCAAATATGAAGAAGTTCTGGCAAAGGCCAGGGCGGGGCAGGTGGTGGAGAAGCCGGTGCCCGTGGTGGTGACGCCGCCAGTATTCTCTCCGGTAGTTCTGGTGGGGCGCAGGATGGTAAAGGAACTTGCCCAGACCTATCTCAATCGGCGGTCGCGGGAACTACAGCATGGTGGATTCAAGTCGGTCAGATTCTCGGTCGGGTTGTTCGTGTCGACCTGTGGGACAAGGCAGATCGGGGCGATCACACGCGACGATGCACTGGCTTTTGTGCGGAAGGTGGCGCTACTCGGCTGTCACGCAGGGAAGTCATGGCGGACCCGTGGCTACGGGCTGGACCAGCTTGTTCAGGCCAGCCGTGGCGAGCGTATCTCTGCCCGGACACAGAGGAGGATCGTCAGTCAGGTCGGGCATTTCCTCGACTGGGCGGTATATAGGGGGAGTTGGTGGCAAACCCCTTCAAGACCGTGCGGGTGGAGGCCAAGGGCAAGAATCGCAGCTATGCGGCACTAACGGATGCCGAGGTTGGGAGGCTGGTGGCCTTGGAGGATGCCCGGATCAGCGATGTCCTGCTGTTCTGCCTGTTGACCGGGATGCGAGCCGGTGAAGCTGTTGGGCTGGTCAGGGAGGATTTGGTCTGGAAGGGCAATCTGGGCTGGTTCGTCTGGGTCAGACCCAATGCGGTCAGGACGCTGAAAACCGATGCGGCCGAACGCTTCATCCCGTTGCATTCAGCCCTGATTCCGATTCTGGAAAGGCTGCCGAGGCAGGGGCGGCTGTTTCCTGATCTGACGGTTTCGGTCGTGACCAAGCGGTTCGCGACGATGCGGACGGCTCTGGGGCTGGACCGGCCCGGTGTCGTGTTCCATTCCACCCGGAAGTGGTTCGTGGCGCAGTGCGAGCGGGCAGGGGTGCCGGAGCATTTCACGGCATCCATCGTCGGGCACCAGTCGGCACGGTCGGAGAACAGGATGACTTACGGCATCTACTCCGCCGGGATCAGCGACGAGCAGAAGCGCGAGATCGTCGAGAAGGTGGGGCTGCCATGCCCCTGATACCTGACATTGACGAGTTCGAGGAGCGGGCCGCTATCATCCAGTATGATGGCGGTCTTTCTCGTTCCATGGCCGAGGATCGGGCGGCGCAGGAGCAGGGTTTCCGGGATGCGGCCCAGTTCCGGGAAGCCCTTGCCTATTACCTGCACACCGGGCGTCTGGGAGGGTGGGATGACTGAACCCTTGGAGGTCTATTCTCTCGTGCAGCGTGACGGGCGGTGGTGGCTGCCCTACGGCCCAGAAGCCGATGCCGAAGCTCTGGCACGGGTTTTCAGCAGCGATTGCTCGGTGGTGTTCCTCGGGCCTGATGGTGGCAGCCTTGCCTATGATGTCACGGATGAGGGGGAGGAGGTGGTCAGGCTCGATAGTGGGGCATGGCTTCCTCTGACATCAACCGTCCTTGCCCCGTGGCAGCAACAAGCCATTGAGCTTGTCATGGATGCCATCGACTGCATGTAGGCTTTTCCTCGGCGGCTTCGGTCGCCGGGGATCACCCACTTTTCTTTTTTCTTCGGAGACCCAGATACATAGGCCAACACGAACACGGGGACAGGATGCAACAACAGTTACAAGGGGATGAGCCAGCCAACAAGAAGCAGGAGGCGATCTTTGATCCTCAGCATTCCCGGCCTCTGAACACCACAATCTGGACGGAAGACCCCGCCTTGGTCGGTCTGGTGCAGGATATCTGGAACCTGCACTTTGCTACCGGGGAGGCAGAGAAGCAGAAGGGCGGCAAGAAGCCCACACGGCCTTATATCGAGCAGCTACGGGTCTTGGTGACGGACCTTTATCTGGCTTGGCAGGAGGATCCTCTTCTATGCTTGGGTATGCCCTTCTCGGAGGGGGCATGGGATAGCAAATCCCGCTATAACCCATTGGGGCTTTCCAAGCATCTGGTGGTGCTAGTGAAACAGCTACAGGTGGCAGGTCTCGTGCGAGTATCGGCGGGAAGCTTCGTCGCCCCCGGTGCGAAGGGGAATCGGACGGGCAGGATACAGGCCAGCTCGGAGCTTCAGAAACGATTCGAGGTGTTGGCTGTTGATGGTCGATCTATCCAGGTCGTCCCCTCGGAATGCATCATCTTGAAGACGGGCGAAGGGGAGCATAGTCGTGCAGCAGAATACCAGGACACCGATGACACCCTCCGCATGAGGCAGGTGTTGACGGCTTATAACGTCCTACTCGCGCGGACCTTCATCGACATCCACACCCTGGAGCAGCCGTGGGTCGTCCGGCAGGACAACAGGGGAAAGGACATCAGGGTCGCTGTCGGACCTCGCCATCAGTTTGTCAGGCGAATATTCAGCCGAGGATCATGGGAGATGAACGGACGGTTCTATGGGCCGTGGTGGCATGGGCTGAACAGCAAGCTACGGTCGCAGATCTTCATCAACGACACCCCGACCGTCGAGATCGACTTCAAGGCCATGCACATCCAGATTCTGGCAGCACAGCAAGGGGTGGAACTTCCTCCTGATCCCTATGAGCTTCCTCCTGGGCAATTTCCGGATACCGATCCAAGGGAACAGCGCGGTCTGGTCAAGCAACTGGTGCTGACGGCTCTGAACGCCAAGGATACTCATTCTGCCTGTTTAGCCTTTCGGGAAGGGCTTGAGGTTGGACATCCCGGGAAACACTTGAAGAATACAACCCTCCAAAAGACCATCGACGCCTTTAGCGAGCATGTCCCGGCGCTGGCAGGTAGCCTTTGCTCGGATGTGGGCATCAGGTTGATGTTCACCGATTCCCAGATCATGGAGCAGGTCATCACCCACTGCACTCTCTTGGATTTGCCTGTTCTGACCATTCACGACAGCGCCATCGTTCCCTATACCCATAGCAAGGAGTTGGAAGCGGCGATGATCCGTGCTGCTGTTGAGGTGGTCGGTCGGGAGATTCCCTTGGAGGCCAAGGCTCTGGGGCTGGACACGATGCAGTATAGTCCTTTTCATGTCCGACAGGATTTCCAGATGTGGCGCGAGACGGAACGCTGTGAAGGATATCTGACAAGGCTCAAGGAGTGGGAGGATACTACAGGCAGGGAGGTTGTTCCTTTCCTGTATGGTTAGAAGAGGAGGGGGAGGGTACACGAGGAGGAGGATTCTTTGTGTATTCTTCCTGTTCCTTCCTTCTTCCCCATACTTATACATATCAGTATGTTATGAGGGTATCCTGCCATCACAGGGGGGCAAAAGGGGCAGTGAATGACTAGGGCTCCGTCAGCCTCGGCAAAGACAACGCCATCGTAGCAGGCGGGCCACCCTGCGGCGTAAGGCAGGCTGCTATGCCTGATCGTTGTCGTTCTCGGCTTCACCGATCATCGCGATAAGGTTCGTGTCCAGAGCATCGGCCAGTGCCTTCATCGTGCTCAGGCTGGGCTGGTGTTTCCCGCTCTCGAGCAATGACACGTAGCGCATGCTCAACCCCGCCCGGAATGCGAGTTCCTCCTGCGAGAGGTTCAGATCCTTGCGATGCCGGCGCAGCACCCGCGCATAGGTCATCAGAAAGGCGTCGGGGTCAATATCCATCCCCGCGCACAAGCAAGACTTATCTCGCTTGCTCTATGAAGTATTCTATAAAAAAGCAGATTCTAGGAAGTATTTTGTGAGAGGAACCCAATCTTGAAACCCTTTGTCCACGCGCTGACCCTTCTTGCGCTGGCAACGACTCCTGTCATCGTAAAGGCGGAAACTCCTGATCCATTGGTTGCAAGAGCGACGGAGTCGCTGACGGCGCAAGCATGTGCATCAGCACAAGAAGCGGGGGGAGCAAATTGTCGGAGCAAAGGAAAGGGGATTCACGCGCGCACAGCTGCTCTCTCGACTAGAGGGAACCAACCATGAGACAGACGAAAGCGCGGACCTTATCAGAATTGCATCTGAAGCAATGTTTGAAACATTCATAAACAACCTCTACGATCGCCCCGGCGCGCCTCACGAAAAACATCTGGAGGCATTGGATTTTACATGCAAAATGATGCTTTCTATCGTTATTTCCTCTATGTTGTCTGAGTAACTTAACATCTCAATGTTGAGCGACTGCTAAATACTGCGATGTGCCGAGGGTCGAATTGATCTCCGCTTCCGCCGCCTGCGCTTCGGCCTGTTGAAAGCGGCATACCCAGCCACCCCTTGAATGCCGCTCTAGGGGCAGTTCCCTGGGGCATCTCGTTAGCGTCCGAGGAGCTGGTGTAATTTCATCGCCGTCGGCGGTGTGATCCCAGGTGGCCATCGAGGTGTATGTTCGAGGTGGAGTTTGGCGACTTCAACCACGGCCCCTACGGAGACCCCGATGACCAAGACGAACATGGACCTGTCCGAGCTTCTGGCCAAGCACGATCAGGGCGACTTCTTGCGCGGCATTGCCGAAGCCGTGCTGCAACTGATCATGGAGACCGATGTGGAAGGCATCATCGGCGCCGGCCGGCATGAACGCAGCGGTGAACGCACGACCTGGCGCAACGGGTATCGAGAGCGCGCTCTCGATACCCGTTTGGGCACGCTGAACCTGCGGGTGCCGAAGCTGCGGCAGGGCAGCTATTTCCCGGGCTTCCTCGAGGCCCGCAAGACCTCCGAGCAGGCGCTGGTGGCGGTGATCCAGGAGGCTTGGATCGGCGGCGTCTCCACCCGCCGCGTCGACGAGCTGGTGCAGGCCATGGGGCTCAGCGGGATATCGAAGAGCACGGTCTCGAAGCTCTGCAAGGATATCGATGACAGGGTCGGGGAGTTCCTGAACCGGCCGCTCACCGGCGACTGGCCCTATGTCTGGCTCGACGCCACCTATCTCAAGGTCCGCCAAGGCGGGCGCATCGTGCCGGTCGCGGCCATAATTGCGGTGGCGGCCAACACCGAGGGCCGAAGGGAAATCATCGGCTTGGGCATTGGGCCCTCAGAGGCCGAGACCTTCTGGACCGAGTTTCTGCGTTCCCTCCGCGCCCGGGGGCTGAGTGGGGTCAAGCTGGTGATCAGCGATGCCCACACCGGCCTCAAGGCAGCCATTGCCCGGGTGTTCGAAGCGACCTGGCAGCGATGCCGCGTTCACTGGATCAGGAATGCTCTCGCCCACGTCTCGCGCGGCCAACACACCGTTGTCGCCGCCGCGATCCGCCAGGCTTTCGACCAGCCCGACCGCGCCCATGCGGGCGAAACCTGGCGCAAGGTTGCCGAACAACTGCGCCCGCGCTGGCCCAAGCTGGCCGATCTCATGGACGCCAGCGAGCATGACGTGCTGGCCTACATGTCCTTCCCGCGCCAGCACAGGACCAAGCTGCACAGCACCAACCCGATCGAGCGCCTGAACAAGGAGGTAAAGCGGCGCTCCGATGTCGTCGGGATCTTCCCCAACGAGGCCTCAATCATGCGCCTGATCGGCGCCGTGCTCTTCGAAGCCAACGACGAATGGCAGACCTCGAGCCGCTACATGATGGTCGAGGCCTTCGCCGAGATCGACAAGGAGGAGATCGACCCCATTCTCAGCATAACCACGAAAGCCGCCTGATCATGCCCTCAGGCCATCCAGGAATTTACACCAGCTTGACGGACGTGACCGGCATCTCTTGGGGCAGAATCCTGACTGGCGTCCCGCTCACATGACTAAGCAGGTCGCTAGCTGATCTAGGCTATTCCATCGAAAAGGTTCGGAAGGATCCTGTCCCTGAGGGAAGAAAATATCATCTTCTTATTGACTTAGGTGAACTGGCTGGGGCGGTAGGATTCGAACCTACGGTACACGGTACCAAAAACCGTTGCCTTACCACTTGGCCACGCCCCAACTCTGTGAGCGGGTATCTACCCAAGCTGTTGAGGGGGTGCAAGAGGCAAAACCGAAAAAACTTGTGGCTCCGGCTGACGATCTCTATCCGCCCAAGCATGGAACAATTTGATACGATCATTCTTGGGGCGGGCGCTGCCGGCATGTTCTGTGCCGGCTCGATCCTTGCGGCAGCTAAACAACGGGTTTTGGTCATAGATCATGCCAGGGCGCCCGGTGAAAAGATCCGGATCTCGGGCGGGGGCAGGTGCAACTTCACCAATCTTTCCACCGCTCCGGACAGGTTCCTGTCAGGCAATCCACGCTTCTCTGCCTCGGCTCTGACAGGCTTCTCGGCGCAGGATTTCATCGACCTGGTGGAGGGCGCGGGAATCGCGTGGCATGAAAAGACCATGGGGCAGCTGTTTTGCGATGGCAGCGCGCGGCAGATCATCGACATGCTGCTGCATCGCATGCGAGGGGCGCAGCTTTGGCTGCAGACCTCGATCGGTGCAGTCGCGGGCGGGCAGGATGGTTTCCGGGTTGAGACCTCTCGCGGCATGGTGCAGGCCCCCAATCTGGTGGTTGCGACGGGTGGAAAGTCCATCCCTAAGATGGGGGCGACTGGTCTGGGTTATGAAATCGCCCGCAATTTCGGAGTGCCAGTCGTAGCGCCACGGCCCGGTCTGGTGCCGTTAACCTTCGCCCATCAGGATCTTGAGTTGTGCCGCCCCATCGCCGGATTGTCGATACAGGCGCAGACGAGCCATTCCCAGCCCGGTCTGCATCAGAGTTTCCTGGACGGGCTTTTGTTCACGCATCGCGGTCTGTCAGGCCCGGCAATTCTGCAGATATCAAGCTTCTGGCGGCCTGGCGATCCGATTTCCATCGATCTTGCACCGGGTCTTGGCATCGCAGATGAATTGCGGCTTCGGCGCGTAGGTCAAGGTCGCAGCAACCTGTCCACAGTCCTTGCCCAGTGGTTGCCGGTGCGACTGGCCCAAGCGATCGTTCACGAACTTGGCTTCGAGGGACGGAAACTTGCTGAGGTCAAGAACAATGCCTTGGATCAGATAGGACAGCGGATCAATCGCTGGCAGTTGCGTCCAGTGGGCTCGGAAGGCTGGCGCACGGCAGAGGTGACAGTGGGGGGGGTGGATACCACCGCACTGGATTCGCGCAGCATGCAGGCCCGCAACGTGCCGGGGCTGTTCTTTATCGGCGAGGTCGTCGATGTCACCGGCTGGCTAGGGGGCTACAATTTCCAGTGGGCCTGGGCATCGGCGCATGCCGCCGGCAAGGCAATTTCCGCAACGAAGCGCTGACGCGTTCCGGTCTAGGACATCACCGGGTCAGACTTGGCCAAGGCATCAAAGCGCATGAGTGATTCGATCAGCGCGGGCATCCGATCCAGCGGAATCATGTTCGGACCGTCAGAGGGCGCCTCGTCCGGATCCTGGTGGGTTTCGATGAACACACCAGCTACGCCGAGCGCCACTGCGGCCCGCGCCATGACTGGGGCGAATTCGCGCTGTCCGCCCGATGAACTGCCCTGACCTCCGGGCTGTTGCACCGAATGCGTTGCATCCATGATCACGGGCCAACCGGTGCGGGCCATGATGGGCAAGCTGCGCATGTCGGCCACAAGCGTGTTATAGCCGAAGCTTACGCCGCGCTCTGTCAGCATGATGCGCTGATTTCCCGTAGAAGCGACCTTCTCGGCGACATTGGCCATGTCCCATGGTGCCAGAAACTGCCCCTTCTTGATATTGACAACTGCGCCAGTTTCGCCCGCAGCCAGCAACAAGTCGGTCTGGCGTGACAGGAAAGCCGGAATCTGCAGGACATCGACAACCGATCCTGCTGTCCGTGCCTGATCGACGTCATGAACATCGGTCAGGACAGGGCACCCAAGCCGGCTGCGCACCTCTTCCAGCATGCGCAGTCCCTGATCGATGCCGATGCCGCGACGTCCGCCCAAAGATGTGCGATTGGCCTTGTCGTAGCTGGCCTTGAAGATGAAACCTGCGCCGGCGGCCGCGCATGCCTGCGCCACGGGTTCGGCAATCATCAGCGCGTGTTCCAGCGTTTCCAGCTGACAGGGTCCGGCAATCAGGCACAGGGGCTTGTCGTTGCCAAGCGTCAGGTCGCGGATATGGACGTGCTTCATGAAGATACCTGTTCACGCAGGATCGAGGCGGTCAGAGACAGCATCAGATAGATGCCGGCAAAGATCAGAAAGGCCACGATCGTATTCTGGAAAGCCTTCGGATAGGTTGCCTCGTCCGGGGGAACAGGAGGCATTGAAAGCGACAGATAGCGGACTTGCTTGTTGGCCTCAATCCTTGCGGTTTCCATCTGCGCTGCTGCCGCAGCAAGCAGCTCCTGGCGGGTAGCCAGGTCGGATTCCGCAATGCGGATTTCCCCGGAAATGGTCGCCAGCGAACCGCGTGCCGCGTTGCCTTCGGTAAGCTGGCTTCGGGTTTGTGCCAGCATCTGTTCCAGACGGCTGATGTCGCCCTTGACCCCGGCAACACGGCTTTGATTGGGACGTGCGTTCGATTCCAACTGTCCAAGTTCCAATCGCTTCGCCGACAGCTGACGTTCGAGTTCGGCAATCTGTCCCATGATGACGCCGCCTTCGGCAACCGGATCCAGCACGCCCAGCTTTTGCTGAAGATCCTGGACACGACGCTGTGCCTCCTGCACCTTGTTTTCGGCATCGCGATAGCTTTCGACGGCGCCTTTCATCTGATCCTCGCGCAACCGCGCCGTCATCTGATCCACCTGACCTTCGGCATACTGGATCAATGCCAAGGAAAAATCCTGCGACAGTTTCGGGTCCGGCGCGATGACCTCCATGTTAACCACGCCCTCTGTCGGATCGTAGCCGATCTTTACCGAGTTCAGATAAAGCTTGTAGGTCTGTTCGTTGGTGGCATCGGCAGGAAGGCGCAGGATCGGATCGATATGCGCGCCCTGAAAGGCCTGACGAAAACCAAGATCGCGGTCCAGCCGCAACATCGCATCTCGGGACGTCAGATAACTTTGCACCGACACCGAGTCTGTGTTTGTCGCCAGTTGCGTGCCGCTGAACAGACCGCCCAGCCCACCCGGCGTGGACTTGTCCGCCTGCTGGATCTGGAACTGCGAATATGTCGCATAAAGCGGTGTTGCGACGAAAAAGTAATAATAGCCCGCAACCAGTGTCGGCAATCCGACAAAGACCAGCAGGCGCATCATCAGCATCATCAGCTTTCGACGCCGGCGCCGTGCAATATCCTGTTGAATACGGATGATCTCGGCTGCGCGCTTGTCCTCGGTCAGAACCTCACGCGAAGGCAGCTGAGTTGGGGAAGGTGCGATAGGCACGATCTCATGGCCTCGTCCGCGCCGCCCGGGACCGTCGCGCCGCGTAGGCACGGGCATGGTGCTGGGGGCGCTGGGTTCTGGCGTGGCGACGGCGCGGGCACCTTCCTCTGACAGGATCTTGCCGACCGAAGCGCGATGAAAGGGATCGATGCCGCGATCCCGCAGCGCCACCACGGCCTCCAGGTCAGATTGCACCTCGATCTCATGCATGGCTGCAATTCGTCGCGCCATGCGTAGCTGCCGGTCGGTCAGATTCTCGGCACGCACAGCCTGTATACGCGCCTCCAGACCGGCATCGCTCACGGCAGATGGCGCGCGCTTCGCAGCTGGCGCGCCGTGAAAGCGCATGTCGCCGAATCCATCGTCGGAGTTGTCGAACAGATTTTCCGGTGCTGTCTGATTGTCCTGCTTGCTGACCGATATCTGCACACGGCGCGCTGTTTCTATGGCCGCCGGCGCGCGGCTGGCAGCCAGAACCGATTCTTCCCGGCGAAGGCGATAGGCGCGTGCTTTAGGCGGTGTAGTCATAATACTGCCTTGCTTCTTCAAGTGTTTCAAACTGATAAAGCCGTCCGTCACGCAGCACGGCGGCCGAATTGCAAAACTTCTCGATCGTCCTGGCCTGGTGCGAGACCACCACCACCGTCGCTGACCGCAGCCGGTCGTAAAGCACCGCCCCGGCCCTGCGGTTGAACTCGGCATCCGTGGTCGCAGGCATTCCCTCGTCGATCAGGTAAATGTCGAACTCCAGCGCCAGCATCAGCGAGAACGTGAAACGGGACCGCATGCCGGCGCTGTAGGTGCCGACGGGCATGTCGAAATATTCCTTGATATCGGCCATCCAGCGACAGAACGCCTCGACATAGTCGGGATCCAGGCCATAGATCCGCGCGATGAACCTGGCGTTTTCATTGGCGGTCATCGTGGGGGTGATTCCACCCATGAACCCCAGGGGAAACGACACCCGACAGCTGGTTCGGATCGTGCCCTCGTCGGGTTTTTCAAGCCCGCACATCATGTTGATGATCGTGGTCTTTCCCGTGCCGTTCGGCGCCAGGATGCCCATGGACTTGCCCAGTTCTATGCGGAAAGAAGCCCGGTCCAGGATCACCTTGCGCTGTGTGCCGGTCCAGAACGA
The DNA here is from genome assembly GCF_009696685.2 of Paracoccus sp. SMMA_5_TC. Taxonomy (NCBI): domain Bacteria; kingdom Pseudomonadati; phylum Pseudomonadota; class Alphaproteobacteria; order Rhodobacterales; family Paracoccaceae; genus Paracoccus; species Paracoccus sp. SMMA_5_TC. The sequence goes on along the minus strand of NZ_CP102355.1, from coordinate 2,262,884 downwards.
TTTGGACACATCATCGAATTCGATCATCCGGCTTTCCGATCTGCGGCATGTCCGCCAGAGGTGACTATCTGCACCTTGGCCAAATGCAGATTATGTTGCCGGCCATGTGCTGTCCACATTGCCCGGACAATGCTTCATATTTCGTGAATGCCCCTTATCCCGGCAGAGGGGCGCGCCTATGTCCCGCTCATGGAACTTGTGCGACAGATCCAGAATTGCCGCCTTTGCGCCGAGCGTTTTTCCGGGACCGCAACGGCGCATCGCCCTAAGCCGGTGGTGTGGTTCACACCCGGGGCCCGCGTTCTTCTGGTCGGGCAGGCGCCGGGCATGCAGGTGCATCGGTTGGGCCGGCCATTTGCAGATCGTTCTGGCGACCGTCTGCGGGACTGGATGCAGACTGATGAACAGGTTTTCTATGACAGGTCGAAAATTGCCATTGTGCCGATGGCCTTCTGCTTTCCGGGCTATGACCAGCGAGGATCCGACCTGCCACCACCCCCGATCTGCGCACAGACCTGGCGAGAGCAAGTGATGCAACTGCTTGAACCTCGGCTGACCCTGCTGATCGGCGGTCATGCCCAGCGATGGCACCTCGGTCCGGCCGCCCGGTCAGGCGTCACGGCGACTGTTGCGGATTGGAGAGCTTACGCACCCCGCATCTTTCCCTTGCCACATCCTTCGTGGCGCAATACCGGCTGGTTGCGGCGCAATCCCTGGTTCGAAGCAGAGCTACTGCCCGCATTGCGCGTGGCGATTCTGAATGCATTGAGCGAAGCCGATGACGAATCTTGACGAACTTTGCAGCACTCCGTTTCATCTGGCCGATGCGGCAAGGCGGGCTCGTGTATTGTCGCGCCTGGCAGACACTGAGCTGTTCGCCGCGCTGACCCATGAACCGGCAGGCGATCAGGTCGAGTTGCAGATGTTCGATCTGCCCGAAGGCAGATTTGCCGTAGCTTGTGATCTGGCCGAACGTCTTGCCGATTTTGCGGGGGCGCCAATAGCCCATCTTGCCGCGCCCGGCCGGGTGCTGGCCAATGCCCTGGTGTCGAATGCGGTCGGGCTACTGGTGAACCCCGGACAACCTTCGCAGATGCTTCTGGATGCGAACATGCTGGCATGGCTGATGCAAGCACTGCGCGCCGATGCGCGGCCGGTGCATGTTGATGGCACATGCCGGCTGTTGCCGCCTGACGCGGAGGCCGTAAGGGTTTTGGCCGATCCATTGGGGCAGCGCATGACTGACATGGCCCATCTGGCGCGGGCCGTGGATCTGGCCCGTGTTGAATGGGCCGATGGCCAAAATGCGCATCTGCTGATCGTGCACGGGGCGGCCACCGGCCATCAGCCTGCGATCGCCAAGGCACTTGCAGAACTGATCGCCTTCCTTCCGCGACTGGAGGGGGGCGTGGACATCACCTTCGATGCCCCGGCTCGAGCCGAGGGGGCGCTGCGAATCGTTGCTGAAACACCGCAAACCAACGCCGAGATTCCGCAGGCCAAGCCGTCGATGCCACCACGACTGCGGTGACGCATAACGGCCAGAGCCCGCCTTTTCGGGCGGGCTCTGGCAAGTCACGGCCAATTGATTGGGCGTGAATCAGGCGCCCCAATGGCGCACAGGCCCGCAGTCCATATGGACGAAATTCGACCGCGAATATTTCCCGACACCCCCTGCCTGACAGGCCGAGGCGGCCTTGTACATCTGAGAGACCGAGCGCGATTTCAGCCGCAGGTCAGCTGCCTTGCCGACCATGTGCAGCGAGTTCCGTGCCACCCCGGCCGAGCGCGACCGCAGCATCGCATTGGTCTGGGGCGAGCGATACCCCGACAGCATCATGTAGGGTTCGCTTGTTTGCAGCAGCCGGTGCGAGGCCGCAGCAATGTCGATGGTGCGCGGATCGACGCCGATCACCTGGCCGGTGCGCCAATCACGCATGAAGATGTTGATTTCGTTGAGAGCGTCCCGGATATACTTGCCCTCGACCCAATAGACCGTGTCGATGCTTTCACCCGTGCGCGGAGAGTACATGCGGATGCGTCGAATATCACCGGCGCCGCGGATCAGTCCGAATGCGTTGGCCATTACTGGCGCTGCCGCCACCGTCGTCGCCGCAAAGACACCAAGAATGCCCCGGCGCGAGATAGTTTCAAACGTCATGTCAGATCGCCTGTCCTGCTATCTTTGTGTCACCGCCCTGGGACGGCCCATCCCGGTTTACCCGGAACTGGTTGAGAATATGTCACCAGCTCGCGAGCGTAGGGAAGCATTTCGTTCCGAGCGCGGCGGATCTCTGCCATGTTCGGCGAGAATCCGCCGACGCCATAACGATTCTGGAACCCTCCCATGGGATTTTTTCATCGCGTTGTCGGTCTGCATCAGTTGACGAAAGATGATTTCCCCTGTCTGGACCAGATTCGGACAAGGTGCGAAGATTCGCGGCGCGCCAGCAGCGCAGAGTGACGGGGGATCCAAGGTGAAGTGGACGAAAGCGATTCGCGCCATGATTGCGGCCGGAGTGCTGGCCCTGTCCGGCGTGACGGCGCATGGCCAGGCTTTCGAGGCTGCTCCCGTGGCAAGTCTGCCGTCGCCGCGACTGATCTTTTCGCCCCAGGAACTGGCGCTGGCGGAAATGGTCGCATCCTTTCCCGGTCTGGCCGAATTCTATGGCAGCAACGGCCTCAGGCCCGTCTTTACCGGACCCGAAGCCGCCGCCCGCCGCCGGGCGTTGATCGACGCGGTTTCCCAGGCGTCGGCGCATGGGCTGCCCGCGATCCGATATCGTCGCCAGGACCTCGCATCCTTGGAAAATGCGACTGCCGACGATTTGCAGGCAGAGCTGCTTTTCGCGCGTGTCTTTGCCGACTGGACCCATGACATCACCGGCGGGATTCTTGATCCGCGAAAGGTCGAACAGGGCATCAAACGGATCCCGGAACGGCCGCCGACCGGCGAGCTGCTGCGCGAGTTCGTGCGTTCGACCGATCCTGCCGCGATGTTGCAGAACCTCGCGCCGCGCGACCCCCGCTATCTGGCGCTGCAAGCGGCCTTGGCCGGGCAGGGGGGGCTGACGGCTCCGGCCGATCTGCCGTCCATTGCCGAAGGCGTCTGGCGCGAAGGAATGACCCATCCGGCGGTCGCCGCGCTGCGGGCGCGACTGACGGCAATCGGCTTCCCGGCACCGCCCTTGGCCAGCGAGCAGACGTTCGATGCGCCGCTGACCGCGGCCGTGGCCGCCTTTCAGCAGCGTGCGGGCATGACCGCCGACGGCATTGCCGGCCCCCGCACCGTGACACGGCTGAACCGCGGACCCGGCCGCGAGGCGGCTGCCCTGGTCGTCGCGCTTGAACGCATGCGCTGGATGCGCGGCCACGATCTGAATGCGCGCCACGTCTGGGTCAACCTGCCCGAGTTCACCGCCCGCATCTATCAGGACGGCAGCGAAATCTTTGAAACCAGGGTCGTGATCGGCAAGGCCAACCAGGAGTTCGAGACGCCGGAATTTTCCGAAACCATGAAATACATGGTCGTCAATCCGCGCTGGAACGTGCCGCGATCCATCACCGTCAAGGAGTATCTGCCGCGCCTTCAGGCCAACCGTTACGCGGTCAGCCACCTGGATATCGTGGATGGTGCGGGCAATGTCATTCCCCGCGACCGCATCGATTTCAACAAATACTCAGCCCGCACATTCCCGTATCGCATGCGGCAAAAGCCCAGCGACGACAATGCGCTGGGGCAGGTGAAGTTCATGTTCCCCAATCCGTGGAACATCTATCTGCACGACACCCCAACCAAACACCTGTTCAATCAATCCAGCCGGGCCTATTCGCATGGCTGCATCCGGGTGGGGCGGCCGATCGACCTGGCGCATGAGTTGCTGCGCCCGCAAAGCGCCGACCCCGCGGCGGTGTTCGGCAAGGCGCTGAAATCCGGGCGCGAGACCTATCTGAATCTGCGCCCCCCGGTGCCGGTGCATCTGGTCTATTTCACCGCCTTCCCGGACGAGGCGGGGCGTATCCATCACTTCCCCGACATTTACGGCCGCGATGCGCTGGTTCATGCGGCTTTGCTCAAGGCCGGGCTGGATTCTGGTCGCCGGGGCGACTAGATCATCCCCGAACGGATGGGGATTTCATGACACTGACCATTGCGGAACTGGCCAAGGCTCTGGATGCCCCGTTCTGGGGCGATGGCACGGCCCTCGTCGCCGGCGCGGCCGAGGCCGGCCAGGCCGGGCCAGACCAGATCGCGCTGGCCACAACCCCGGCCTATGTGGAAAAGCTGGCACCGGGCGGCCTGGCACTGCTGGCCGAAGGGACCGATCCCGACGCCTTGGGACTGCGCGCTGCGATCCTGGTGACGCGCCCCCGCCTTGCCATGGCCGGATTGACCCGCAGCTTCGATCCCGGACCGCAAATTGCACCGGGCATTCATCCCAGCGCCATCGTCGACCCCAGCGCCGAGATCGGCGATGATGCAGCAATCGGGCCCTTCGTGGTGATCGGTGCGCGCGTGCGCATCGGTGCTGGCGCGCGGATCGCCCCCCATGTCTCGATTGGCGCCGACAGCAGGATCGGCCGCGACGCACTGATTCATGCGGGCGTTCGCATCGCGCATAGGGTCTCGATCGGCAACCGTGTGATCCTCCAGCCCGGCGTTGTTCTGGGAGGCGACGGGTTTTCCTTTGTCACTCCGGAAAAATCCGGCGTCGAGGAAATCCGCGAAACCCTGGGCGAGCGTCAGCAGATCCGACAGCAGCACTGGACGCGGATTCATTCGCTGGGCGGGCTGAACATCGGCGACGATGTCGAGGTTGGCGCCAATTCCACCATCGACCGGGGCACGGTTCGGGCCACCAGCATTGGACGAGGCACCAAAATCGACAACCTGGTCCAGATCGGCCACAATGTCGTGGTGGGTGAGGACTGTCTTTTGTGCGGTCTGGTCGGGATCGCGGGCTCGGCCCGGATCGGCAACCGCGTCGTCCTGGGCGGGCAGGTCGGGGTGTCCGACAACATCTTTGTCGGGGACGACGTGATTGCCGGCGGCGCGACCAAGATCTTTACCAATGCGCCCGCAGGTCGGGTGCTGCTCGGCAGCCCGGCGGTCAAGATGGATGCGCATGTCGAGGCGCAAAAGAACATCCGCCGCCTGCCGCGTCTTTACGCGCAGGTGGCGGAGCTTCGTGAAAACGTCAAGAAACTGCTCGACAAGAGCGAATGAGTCCAGCGCAGGAGGCCAATCGGATATCGACATGAGTGAAATCCGCGATCGCATCATCCAGATCGTTGCCGAACAGGCGATGATGGACCCTTCGGAACTGAGCCTCGAAATGTCGCCTCAGGACATTGGCATCGACAGTCTGGGCCTGGTCGAATCGATTTTCGCCATCGAGGAGGCTTTCGACATCTCGGTGCCGTTCAACGCCAATGAGCCCGAAAAATCGGATTTCGACGTGTCCAGTCTGGGGGCGATCGTCGCCGCTGTCGAAAAACTGGTCACCGAGAAGGCATGAACGCGAAAAGAACCAAGGCCGAAAAGGCCGCGAAAGCAACGCCCAAGACCGCAAAGGTCAAGGGAAAGGTCAAGAACGCGACCAAGATCGCCCGCACCATGCTGGGTCGCGTCATCATGGGGCGTCACGCCAATGGTATGCGCCGGGTCGCAATTACCGGCATGGGCACCATCAACGCATTGGGGCGCGACGTGCCTTCGACGCTGGAAGCAATGCGTGAAGGACGCTGCGGCATCGGCCCGCTGGATTTCCGCGACGTCGATCGGCTGGCGGTGCGTATCGGTGGCCAGGTGCGCGACTGGGAACCAGAGACCTATTTCAACCGCCAGCAGATCGTTCTTTACGACAAGTTCACGCAGTTCACCCTGCTGGCCGCGCGCGAGGCGGTCAACCAGTCAGGGCTGGTGTTCGAGGGCGAGTTGGGCCTGCGGTCCGGCGTGGTGCTGGGCACCGCCGCCGGTGGCATGAACACCTGGGACGAAAACTATCGCACCGTCTACGAAGAGGGGAAGAACCGCGTTCACCCCTTTGTGGTGCCGAAGCTGATGAACAATGCCGCCTGTTCGCATCTCAGCATGGAATACGGGTTGTTGGGCCCCAGCTTCACGGTGGCGACCGCCTGCGCCAGTTCCAACCACGCGATGGGCATGGCCTTCAACATGGTGCGTTCCGGTGCGGCCACTGTCATGCTGACGGGTGGCTCCGAGGCCATGCTGTGCTTTGGCGGCGTCAAGGCGTGGGAGGGGCTGCGGGTCATGTCGAAGGACGCCTGCCGTCCGTTCTCGGCCACCCGCAACGGCATGGTGCAGGGCGAGGGTGCGGGCATCTTCGTGTTCGAGGATTGGGAACATGCAGTGGCGCGGGGCGCCGATATCCTGGCCGAAGTCGTCGGGTTTTCCATGTCCGCCGATGCGCAGGACATCGTGATGCCTTCAGCCATCGGCGCCGAGCGCACCATCACCGGCGCCATGCACGACGCGCATATGCGCCCCGACGAGGTCGGATATATCAACGCCCATGGCACCGGCACCGCCGCCAATGACAAGACGGAATGCGCCGCCGTGGCCCATGCCTTTGGCCATCACGCCGACCGGCTGATGATCTCATCGACCAAATCCATGCACGGGCATCTTATAGGCGGCACCGGTGCGGTCGAACTGCTGGCCTGCATCATGGCGCTGCGCGATGGCATCATTGCGCCCACCATCGGCTACGAGGAACCCGACCCGGAATGTGCGCTGGACGTGGTGCCGAACGAGGCGCGCGAAGCCAAGGTCGAGGCCGCGCTGTCGAACGCCTTCGCCTTTGGTGGGTTGAATGCGGTGATTGCGCTGCGCAAGGTCTGAAACCGGAAACAATTGTCGGCGGTGTCTTGCAGCGGCCCGCCATGATCCCTCTGCTGCAGAATGCCCAAGGAAGCGACCATGGCCAAGATCACCTATATCGAACACAACGGCACCGTCCACGAGGTCGATGTCAAACCCGGCATGACCGTGATGGAGGGGGCGCGCGACCATGGCGTGCCGGGCATCGATGCCGATTGCGGCGGGGCCTGCGCGTGTTCGACCTGCCACGTCTATGTCGATGCAGCTTGGATCGACCGCCTGCCCCCGCGCGAGGCGATGGAAGAGGACATGCTGGATTTTGCCTGGCAGCCGGATCCGGAACGCTCGCGCCTGACCTGTCAGATCAAGGTGACGCCCGAACTGGATGGGCTGATCGTCAATCTGCCGGAACGCCAGATCTGATGCCGGGGGCAGGCGCGGCGGTGGCCGCGCCTATCCTGCCGCAGCCGGCTTGGCAGAAATGCTGTCCAAAAACTCCTGAAAGATACTTTCCGCAAGATCACGGGTGGAACGCGTTTCGCCTTGATACCATGGGTCCGTGTCGCGGGTCAGGAACATCATGTTGCCGCCCTTGACCAGGCAATGCAGCATCATGGTCACCACCTCGATATTCCGCGCCGACGAGATCAGCCCACGATTCTGTGCTTCGGCCAGCTTGCGATGGTAAAGGTCGGCATCGAACTGGTATAGCGATGCAGGGTGCTGTCGGGCTCGATCGGACCGTTCAGCGCCGTGACCAGCATTCGGAACAAGGCCGGATTTGCTTCGGCCCATTTCAGGTAGGCATGACCAATCGCCCGCAGCTGCACCAGCGGATCGTCGCTGGCTGCATGAATCACCCCATCGCGCAGGGCGTCGTTCAGCAAGGTCACGGCCTGATAGATAAGACCTTCACGCAGATCACTGGTCGAGGGGAAAACCGCCAGGATCTCATCGGCCGCAAGCGAACAGCGAGCCGCGAAATCGTCCAGATCCTCGGGTATGTATCCTTTTTCCTCCAGATGGGACTGGGCGGCAAGAATCAGCGTCTGATAAATGTTTCCCCGGCTTTCCATAGCCGCTCCTGAACAGGCAACACCAATAGATTAGCAGACTTCCGCCAAGGCGGAAGTCTGTAAAATCATGAATTTCGTGACAGATCAGCCCTCGGCGCGCGCCTGGCGCTTGCGTTCATGCGGATCCAGATGACGCTTGCGCAAACGGATGCTCTTGGGCGTGACCTCGACCAGCTCGTCATCATCGATATAGGCGATGGCCTCTTCCAGCGACATCCGCACCGGGGGCGTCAGGCGCACGGCTTCATCCGATCCCGAAGCGCGAATATTGGTCAACTTCTTGCCCTTGAGCGGATTGACCTCAAGATCGTTGTCGCGCGAATGTTCGCCGATGATCATGCCCTGATAGACTTGTTCCTGGGCGCCGATGAACATCTTGCCGCGCTCTTCCAGGTTCCACAGCGCATAAGCGACCGATACCCCGTCTTCCATCGAGATCAGCACACCCTGGCGCCGGCCCTGAATCGGCCCCTTGTAGGGGGTCCATCCATGAAAGATCCGGTTCAGCACGCCATTTCCGCGTGTATCCGTCATGAATTCGCCATGATAGCCGATCAGACCGCGCGAGGGCACATGCGCGATGATGCGGGTCTTGCCGTGGCCTGCGGGTCGCATGTCGACCATCTCGCCCTTGCGATCACCCGTCAGCTTTTCGATGACGACACCGGTGTAATCATCGTCGACATCGACGATCACCTCTTCGACCGGTTCGAGCCGCTGACCGTTTTCCTCGCGGAAGATCACGCGCGGCCGGCTGATCGACAGCTCGAAACCCTCGCGGCGCATGTTTTCGATCAAGACGCCCATCTGCAGTTCGCCACGACCGGACACCACGAAGGCTTCGCCGCCAGGCGTATCCTCGACCCGGATGGCGACGTTGGACTCGGCCTCTTTCAGCAGGCGCTCGCGAATCACGCGCGACTGCACCTTGTTGCCATCGCGGCCGGCCAGGGGGCTGTCATTGATACCGAAGGTCACGCTGATGGTCGGCGGATCGATCGGCTGCGCGGGCAGGGGGCTTTCGACCTCGAGCGCACAAAGCGTATCGGCAACGGTCGCCTTGGACATGCCCGCCAGCGACACGATATCCCCGGCGACAGCTTCATCGATCGGCTGCTGGGTCAGGCCGCGAAAGGCCAGAACCTTCGAGATGCGGAACTGTTCGATCCGTTCGCCGTCGCGCGACAATGCCTTGATGGTGTCGCCGGCGCGGGCACGGCCAGCCTCGACCCGTCCGGTCAGGATGCGGCCGATGAAGGGATCGGCGCCAAGTGTGGTCGCCAGCATCTGGAAAGGCTCGTCCTGACGCGCGATCTGACGGGGCGGCTCGACATGGCGCAGCACCAGATCGAACAGGGCCGACATGTCCTTGCGCGGACCGTCCAGCGTCAGATCGGCCCAGCCGCCGATGCCCGAGGCATAAAGATGTGGAAAGTCAAGCTGTTCGTCTGACGCACCCAGATTGGCGAACAGGTCGAACACCTCGTTCAGCGCATTGTCGGGGTCGGCGGCAGGTTTGTCGACCTTGTTCAGAACGACGATCGGCCGCAGACCCAGGGCCAGGGCCTTGGATGTCACGAACTTGGTTTGCGGCATCGGCCCCTCGGCGGCATCGACCAGCAGACAGACGCCATCCACCATCGACAGGATGCGTTCGACTTCGCCGCCGAAATCGGCGTGGCCGGGCGTATCGACGATATTGATGCGGGTGCCTTTCCATTCGACCGAGGTCGCCTTGGCCAGAATGGTGATGCCGCGTTCGCGTTCGATGTCGTTGCTGTCCATCGCACGTTCGGCGACGGCCTGATTTTCGCGGAAGGCGCCGGATTGCTTCAGAAGCTGATCGACCAAGGTGGTTTTTCCGTGGTCGACGTGGGCGATGATCGCAATATTGCGGATATCCATGCGGTGCGGGCCTTTGACTTGAGTTGCGCCCCCCTAACGCAAGGGGCCGCGAAAGGCCAGCGTCAATCGCAAGCGACCTAGCGCAATCCCAGAATGCTGAGAATGAACAGGACGACGACCACAAGTCCCACAAGATAGATGATCGAATTCATGATTTTCTCCCTGGCCCAGAGGTGCCTCGGATGGCTTGGACATGTTCAGGAACGTCCGCCGGGCAGAGAGGGTTCCCGTATCGCTCAGGCCGGGCGGCGCGCCAGCGTCTCGATCAGGGGGCGTATGCCTGCAATATCATGACCGGCGCGTGCCGCGGCCTGCATCAACTCATCGATCGGTTGTTGTCCCGCACGTGTCAGCGCCCACAGGACCGTCGAGCGATTGCCGGACCGGCAATAGGCCACCTTTGGACCGGGCGCCGATAGTGCCTCGGCCTGGGCGGTGATCATGTCCGGTGTGACCTGACCGGGGCTGAAGGGGATGTAGAAATAGCTTAGTCCCGCATCTTCGGCGGCCTTGCGCATCGCCGCGTCATTTTCATCTTCACCCACCTCGGCGTCGGGGCGATTGTTGATCAGCACACGAAAGCCCGCATCTGCCAGGGCCGGCACATCCTCCGGGCGGATTTGTGCAGAAACCGCAAGATCAGGGGTCAATTGGCGCAGATCCATGGCATTTCCTTTTCGTGCAGGAAAATCGGCTTTGGCCGAGGCATCCTCTGGTTTGCGGCTGGTGTCAAGCGAACGCAAGCGTGCATCCGGTTCACAACCCCATCATCGCGCCTTCGACCAGCGCCGGCAGTTCAGCGAAACTGTCGAAGCTGGCCTGGGGGCCAAGATCCGCGATTGCTGCCTTGCGATAACCCTGCGTGTAAAGCAGGAAGGGCACCGGTATAGCGTGGGCTGCGCGGGCATCGTATTCGCTGTCGCCGACATAGATGCCCCGAATGCTATCGGGATGGGCGCCCAGCGCCACGAAGGTCGCGCGCAGGGGGCGCGGATCTGGTTTGCGCTGGGGCAGGCTGTCGCCCCCCACGATCTTTGCAAACAATCCCTGAATGCCGAAATGGTCCAGCACGGCGCGGGTCGGGCCTTCCGGCTTGTTGGTGCAGATCCCCAATGGATGACCGCGATCGGCCAGAATGCCCAGACATTCCAGTGCGTCGGGATACAGGCGCGTCAGACTGGTTGCCTGATGATAGCGTGTCATGAAGGATGCGATCAGATCGCGTTCGCTCTCGGGCGACAGGCCCAGGGCGGCGATGATGCGCCGCCACAGCACGTCGACGCCGCCACCGATAAAACCGCGCACCTGATCAAGCGTCAGCGGCCGCAGCCCGTGCAAGCGCAATACGTTGTTGACGCAGGCATGAATGTCGGGCGCACTGTCGATCAATGTGCCGTCCAGATCAAAGACGACCGGGCAGGGTGCCATGCAGAGGTTCATTCAGGTTTCCATTTGATCGAACATCCGATCGAGGCCACCTGATCGCGTGGTCCCTGGCCGGTTTCGGCGATCTGACGCATGGCTTCGAACAGCTCGCGTCTTGCATCCAGGGCAGCCGGCGCCCGACCGGAGGCATCCAGGCGACCGCGATATTGCAACTCTAGCCTGGCGTTGTAGCCAAAGAAGTCGGGCGTGCATTCTGCTCCGTAAGCACGGGCAACCTCTTGGGTTTCATCGTAAAGATACGGAAAGGTGAAACCATGCCGCGCCGCCTCGGCCTTCATCATTTCCGGGGCGTCCTCGGGATAGGCCTCGATATCATTCGATGAGATCGCCACCACGCCGATGCCCAGCTGCTGCAACTCGGCAGCATCACGTCGGATCCGGTCGGCCACCGCCTGGACATAGGGGCAATGATTGCAAATGAACATCACCAGAGTGCCACGCGGCCCTGCAATGTCACCCAGCCGGAAAATCCTGCCATCCGGATCGGGCAGCGCAAAATCCGGGGCCTTGGCCCCAAAATCACATACCGGAGGACTGACCGCCATTCGCGCCTCGTTCATCTGGACATTGAACAGAAATCATCGCAGCAATCCGGCATCCGCACAAGAGATCATATTACATAATACGGATTATCCAATTTATAGTTCTTGCCGTCGGGCCCGCTTTCGGTCTGGCCGGTTCTGGCCGGCACCGTTATCCTGCACGTCATGAACACGCCCGATTGCCTTGCCGCCTGCGCCGTCGATGTCCTGACCACCGCAGACCCATGGGAAAAGACTGCCCGTTCGCGCGCCCATGCCGCCGCCTGGTTCGCCGGTCGCGCCGCTGGCAAGCCGATGCCGCTGGGCACTGTCGCGCCGCCTTTGCGTCCCGCGCGGCCGACCAGGCCCGATCTGCTGGCGCCACGCGATGTGCCGCGCCGCCGCCCCGGCACCGCTCAGGGGCGCACGGCCTTGCTGCATGCGGTCGCCCATATCGAGCTGAATGCCGTAGACCTGCACTGGGACATCATTGCCCGCTTTACTGCGACACCCATGCCAATGGGATTTTATGACGACTGGGTGAAATCGGCGGATGAGGAATCCAGGCATTTCAATCTGGTCAGCGACTGCCTTCAGCGCATGGACAGCTTTTACGGTGCTTTGCCGGCCCATGCCGGCATGTGGCGCGCGGCCGAGGATACGGTGGATGACCTGATGGGCCGACTGACGGTGGTGCCCATGGTTCTTGAGGCACGCGGTCTGGACGTGACCCCCGGGATGATCGAGATATTTCGCAAGGCCGGACAGTCGGATGCGGTGGCGGCGCTGGAAACCATCTATGCCGAAGAGGTTGGCCATGTCGCCTATGGCTCGAAATGGTTTCATTTCCTGTGCGGCCGGCACGAGCTTGACCCCAAGGAGACGTTCCACGCCCTGGTGCGGAAGTATTTCCACGGCGCGTTGAAGCCTCCGTTCAACGAGGAAAAGCGCGCCGAGGCCGGCCTGCCGCCCGATTTCTATTGGCCGCTGGCCGAAACCGCCGCCGGGGATGAACCGGCGGCGCAATCGGGCATCACTGCCTAGAACAACTTGTCCAGCACCGGGCGCAGGCGGGCGACGGTGCCTTCGACATCCTTCAGCTTGTCCAGCCCGAACAGGCCGATGCGAAAGCTGCGATAGCCCTCGCCCTCGCCTACCTGCAAAGGAACTCCGGCCGCGATCTGATAGCCTTCGTCAAGAAAGCGCCGGCCGCTCTGGATGTCCGCGTCGTCGGTGTAACAGACCACCACGCCCGGCGCCAGATACCCTTCGGCCGCGACCGAACGCAGACCGCGCTGTGCCAGTTCGGCGCGCACCGCCCGGCCCAGTTGCCATTGCGCGTCGCAGGCCGCCTGAAAGCCCATGTCGCGAGTTTCGATCATGGCATCGCGCAGCCCCATCAGCGCATCGGTCGGCATGGTGGCGTGATAGGCATGCCCCCCCTGCTCATAGGCCTGCATGATCGCGCGCCATTTCTTCAGGTCCAGCATGAAGCTGTCGCTAGTCGTCGCCGCCAGCCGTTCCATGCCCCTTGCGGAAAACATCACCATCCCGGCCGAGGGCGAGGCCGACCACCCTTTTTGCGGTGCCGAAATCAGCACATCCACCCCGGTCTTGCGCATGTCTACCCAGATCGCCCCCGAGGCGATGCAGTCCAGAACCATGATCGCCCCGACCTCATGCGCGGCATCGGCCAGCGCGGTGATGTAGTCGTCGGGCAGGATCATGCCAGATGCGGTTTCGACATGTGGTGCAAAGACCGCATCGGGCCGATTTTCGCGGATGCTGGCCACCACCTCGTCGATGGCCGCGGGGGCAAAGGGTGCCCGGGAATCGTTTCCGGCCTGTCGCGCCCGCATCACCGTGGTTTCGCGGGCAAATCCGCCGGCGTCGAAGATCTGGCTCCACCGATAGCTGAAAAACCCGTTGCGCACGATCAGCGCATGGGCATCGCGGCCGAACTGGCGGGCCACGGCCTCCATCGCGGCGGTGCCGCCGCCGGGAACCAAAGCCACGGCCTCGGCGCCATAAACATCCCGCAACATCGTCGAGATGTCGCGCATGGCCTGCTGAAATTTCTGCGACATGTGGTTCAGCGAGCGGTCGGTGAACACGACCGAAAATTCCTGCAGGCCATCAGGATCCACGTGGGGAAGCAGTCCGGGCATGATCTTTCCTGTGACAAGGTGACGATTGCCATCACCCTAGCGCCCGACGCGCCTGCCGGCCAGACCGCGCAGGCCCTCTTGCCGTATCACGGTCCGAGGACTAGCTTGAGGCCGGACAACCAACAGGCCAATCATGCGTATCGGCATTCTGAAATGCGGCCAATCGCCCGAAGAGATTCGTGGCGATATGGGCGATTATGACACCATGTTCGAAAGACTTCTTGCCGGCCGGGGGTTCGAGTTCACCAGCTACCACGTCGAGGCCATGCAGTTTCCGGCCGATGTCCACGACGCCCAGGGCTGGCTGCTGACCGGATCGCGCCACGGCGCCTATGAGGATCATCCCTTCATCCCCCCGCTCGAGGATTTCATCCGTCGCGCCTATCGCGCGCAGGTGCCGATGGTCGGCATCTGTTTCGGCCACCAGATCATTGCCCAGGCCCTGGGTGGGCGGGTCATCAAGCATCCGGGCGGCTGGGCGATCGGGGCTCAGGATTACCGATTTGACGATCAGACACTGACCTTGAATGCCTGGCATCAGGATCAGGTGGTGGAACGCCCGGCCGGGGCCGAGGTCGCAGCCAGCAACGAGTTCTGCGAAAACGCCGCACTGGTCTATGGCAGCCAGGCGTTCACCGTGCAGGCTCATCCCGAATTCGACGACGGCTTCATTCAGGGACTGATCACGCACCGGGCGCGGGGCAAGGTTCCCGATGAACTGCTTGACGACGCGCAGTCACGCATGGGTGGTGCGCGCCATTCGGCCACACTGGCCGACCGTATCGAACAATTCTTCAAGTCGCCGCGCGACGCCGCGGCCAAAGGTGCCGAATGAAAGCCCACTGGATTTCCGAAACTCCGCAGGCTGCGCAGGATTACATTGCCGGTCGACGCCTGGACGAGGTCGAATGCATCGTTGCCGACATTGCCGGCGTGGCCCGCGGCAAGGCGATGCCCGCATCGAAGTTTGCCCATCAGGAACGCTTCTATCTGCCCAATTCCATCTTCTTGCAGACGATCACCGGCGACTGGGCCGACAACCCGTCGGGGGCGTTTACCGAACCTGACATGATCCTGACGCCGGATTTTTCCACGGCGACCGCCGCACCCTGGACTGCGGATGTGACCTTGCAGGTCATCCACGACGTGACCGACCAATCCGGCCGGCCGGTGCCCACTGCCCCGCGCAACGTGCTAAAGCGCGTGGTCGACCTGTATCGCCAGAAAGGCTGGCAACCGATCGTCGCCCCGGAAATGGAATTCTTCCTGGTCGCCCGCAACATCGATCCGAACCAGCCGATCATGCCGCCGATGGGCCGGTCAGGTCGCCGCGCTGCCGCCAAGCAGGCCTATTCGATGTCGGCGGTCGATGAATACGGCAAGGTCATCGACGACATCTACGATTTCGCCGAGGCACAGGGCTTCGAGATTGACGGTATCCTGCAGGAAGGCGGTGCCGGCCAGGTCGAGATCAACCTCAACCACGGTGACCCTGTGCAGCTGGCCGACCAGATCTTTTATTTCAAGCGGCTGATCCGCGAAGCCGCCCTGCGCCACGACTGTTTTGCCACCTTCATGGCCAAACCGATCGAGGGCGAGCCGGGCAGTGCGATGCACATCCATCATTCGGTGGTTGGGCTGAAGGATGGTCGCAACATCTTTTCCGACGATCAGGGCCGTGAGACACCCGCCTTCATGCATTTCATCGCCGGCATGCAGAAGCATCTGCCCGCAGCCGTGGCGCTGCTGGCACCTTATGTGAACAGCTATCGCCGCTATGTCCCCGATTTTGCTGCGCCAATCAACCTTGAATGGGGGCGCGACAATCGAACGACGGGCCTGCGTGTGCCGATTTCGGGGCCGGAATCCCGCCGCGTCGAAAATCGCCTGGCCGGGATGGACTGCAATCCCTACCTGGGGCTGGCTGCCTCGCTGGCCTGCGGCTATCTGGGCCTGATCGAGCAGGAAAACCCCCGAGCCGAATGTCTGGGCGACGCCTATATGTCCGAGGACGAGTTGCCCTATAACCTGGGCGATGCGCTGGACCTGATGGATGAAAGCGTGCCCATGCGCGAGGTGCTGGGTTCCGAGTTCTTTGCCATCTATCAGGCGGTAAAGCGCAATGAATACAAGGAATTCCTGCAGGTCATCAGCCCCTGGGAACGCGAACATCTGTTGCTGAACGTATGAACCTGCTGTTTTCCAACGATCGGCGTGGCGAGTATCCGCCCAGCCTTTATGCGGCCAGCCGCAGCGCCCTGCCCGCATTTCCGCGTCAGCAGGGCGAAGAGCGCGCCGATGTCGTGGTCGTGGGTGCGGGCTACACAGGGCTTTCCGCCGCCCTGCACCTGGCCGAGGCCGGTCGCGATGTGATGGTGCTCGAGGCGCATCGGGTCGGCTTCGGCGCCTCGGGACGCAACGGCGGGCAGCTCGGCTCTGGCCAACGGCTTGAGGTCGACGAACTGGAACGTCTGGCCGGTCCAGAGGCCGCGCGTCGGCTTTGGGACATGGCCGAAGAGGCCAAGGCCCTGACCCGCGCCCTTGCGGCGCGCTGCCAGGTGCCGGTCGCTGACGGTATCGCCCACGCCTTTCGCAAGCCCGCCGAATTCGACCATGCCCGGCGACTGATCGACAAGCTGGCGCGCGATTACGGTTATGATCGGATCGAGCCGCTGGCGCGCGACGCGTTCCGGGCGCTGGTGCCGTCGGATGCCTATATCGCGGGCGAACTGGACCATGGCGCGGGGCATCTCAATCCGCTTGAACTGGTCCTGGGCCTGGCGCGGCTGGCCGATGCTGCCGGGGCGCGTTTGCGCGAACTTAGCCACGTTCACCACATTCGCCACGCCCGTCTGGCCAGTGACAAGACCGTGGTCCAGACCGAGAGGGGCCGCGTGCTGTGCGATCATGTCATCCTGGCCGGCAATGGTTACATGGGGCAGCTGAACGGCCATGTCGCGGCGCGGGTGATGCCGATCAACAACTTCATCGTGGCGACCGAGCCGCTGGGCCCGCGCGCCGCCCAGGTGCTGACCCGAAACATCGGCGTGCATGACACCAAATTCGTGGTCAATTACTGGCGGCTGGACCCCGAAGGCCGGCTGATCTTTGGCGGCGGCGAAAACGTCAGCTATCGCTTTCCGGCCGACATCTTTGCCAAGGTGCGCAAGCCGTTGTTGTCCATCTATCCGCAGCTTGCCGATGTGGCGCTGACCCACGCCTGGGGTGGAACGCTGGCCATCACGATGAACCGGATGCCCTGCTTTGCCCGGCCGGCCCCGAACTGCCTGTCGGCCAGCGGCTATTCCGGTCATGGCCTGGCCCTGGCCAATCTGGCCGGCAAGCTGATGGCGCAGGCAGTCCTGGGGCAAGCGCAGGGCTTCGATACCATGGCCGCCCTGCCCTCGCGCCCCTTTCCCGGCGGCGCGATGTTACGCTGGCCCCTGCTGGTAGCGGGAATGAGCTGGTATTCGCTGCGCGATCGGCTGGGTTTCTAGGCACCATCCCGATCGGATGGCGGGCTGGATTGCTGTTCGCGCCGCGCCTTGGCGCGGGCGATGCGATCAGCCATCTGCTTTTCACGATGGCGGTGATAGGCGCGGATGATCGGGACCGTCAGGTAATGGGCCGCGACGGACACAATCAGCCCTGGGACCAGACCACCAACCAGATAGGGGGTAAATATCTGTTCGTTGAACTGTGCCAGCTGATCCCAATGGGCACTGCGCTCGGGGCTCAGCGGGGCCAGAAGATTGTTCCAGAACTCGCTGCCGGCGCGGGTAAATTCCTCGAATATCAGATTCGGGGTAAACTTGCCCTCGACCCCCAGCATCCGCCGCCCCAGGCCGACCGAGATCAACGCGATGAAGGGCAGCGTCAGCGGATTGCCGACAAAGGTGCCCAGCAGCGCCGCCAGGATATTGCCGCGGACGATCCACGCCAGCAGCGCCGCGCCCATGAAATGAAAGCCGAAGAATGGCGTAAAGGAAATGAAGATTCCGCAGGCCCAACCGCGGGCGATGCGATGCGGCTGATCCGGCAGCCGGCGCAGCCGATGCAGCACATATTTGGATGCGCGCTTCCACCCCGAGCGCGGATAGAACAGTTCGGTCCACATCCGAGCATAGCTCAGTGGCTTGCGGCGTTTGAACATCGGGCCGATCTCAGCTTACATGCGCTGAAGGATCGCGAATGCGCGCGACTTGTGCAACGTCGCTTTCGGCCTCAAGCGCAGTCAGCAGCGCATGAAGGTGTTCGCGGTCGCGCAACTCTACCTCGACCCGCAGGCGGTAGAAATCGGGCTTGCGATCCACGAACTCGAGATCGGAAATATTTGCGCCCTGCGCCCCGATCAAGGTGCATATCCGTCCGAGAACGCCGGCATCATGACGGATGGTCAGCGACAGCATGGTGGAATAGGCAGGCGGGTGCTGGCCTTCGCGCCAGTGCAGATCGACCCAGCGTTGCGGACTGTCCTCGAACTCGGCCAGGATCGGGCAGTCGATGGCATGAATCACCACACCCTTGCCGCGATAGGTGATCCCGACGATGCGTTCCCCCGGCAAAGGATTGCAGCAGGGCGCGCGCGTGAATTCCTGATCTGCCTCCAGCCCGGCAACAGCGGCACGGCTGTCGATTTCGCTGCGTTTGGCCGCAAGTTCCGGGTAAAGCGTGCTCAGCACATCGTGAGCCGAAATTTCGGCACTGCCGATGCGGGCCAGCAGCTCGTCGGTATCGGGCAGCGCCATTGTTCGCGCCGCGGTGCGCAGCGCCTTGTCGCTCACACGACGGCCTACATGCTCGAAGGCGACGCGCACCAGCTCCGAGCCCAGCCGGATGAAGCGTGATCTATCCTCTTGCCGCAGGCTGCGACGGATCGCGGCCTTGGCACGGCCGGTCACGACAATGTCGAGCCAGGTTGCCTGCGGCCGCTGCCCCGAGGCGGCAATGATTTCGACCGACTGCCCGTTCTTGAGCCGTGTCCACAGCGGCACGCGGATGCCGTCGACCTTGGCGCCGACACAACTGTTGCCCAGACGTGTATGAATCGCATAGGCAAAATCCAGCGGCGTCGCGCCCTTGGGCAGCGGGATCACCTCGCCCTTGGGTGAAAAGCAGAACACCTGATCGGAATACATTTCCAGCTTCACGTGTTCCAGGAACTCGTCGTGATCCTCTTCGCCGAAACGCTCGGTCAGGCTGGAGACCCACTCGCCGGGATCGACCGCAAAGGGGTTTTCGGTGCGCACGCCATCGCGATAGGCCCAATGCGCGGCCACGCCGGCCTCGGCGACCTCGTGCATCTGGCGGGTGCGGATCTGCACCTCGACCCGTTTGCCGTCGCGTCCGGAAACTGTGGTGTGGATCGAGCGATAGCCGTTGGCCTTGGGCTGGCTGATGTAATCCTTGAACCGGCCAGGGACGGCGCGCCAGCGATGATGGATGACCCCCAGCGTTCGATAGCAATCCGGCTCGGTCCGGGTGATGATGCGAAAGCCGTAGATGTCGGACAGCCGGGAAAAGGACAGCTGCTTTTCCTGCATCTTGCGCCAGATGCTGAAGGGACGCTTGGCGCGGCCATAGACATCGGCCTCGATGCCCTCGCGTTCAAGTTCCATGCGGATATCGGCGGTGATCTTTGGGATCACATCGCCGGATTCGCGTTGCAGGCTGACAAAGCGCCGGATGATCGAGTTTCGTGCTTCGGGGTTGATGACCTTGAAAGCAAGGTCTTCCAGTTCCTCGCGCATCCACTGCATGCCCATGCGCCCGGCCAATGGCGCATAGATGTCCATGGTTTCGCGCGCCTTTTGCAGCTGCTTTTCCGGGCGCATCGACTTGATCGTGCGCATATTGTGCAGCCGGTCGGCAAGCTTGACCAGGATCACACGAAGATCGCGTGACATGGCCATGAAAAGCTTGCGAAAATTCTCAGCCTGCTTGCTGTGGGCGCCAGAAAGTTGCAGATTGGTCAGCTTGGTGACGCCATCGACCAGATCGGCGATCTCACGCCCGAACAACTGGGAAACCTCGTTCCAGGTCGAACGGGTATCCTCGATCGTGTCATGCAGCAGGGCGGTGACGATGGTTGCGTCATCCAGCCGCATTTCGGTCAGGATCGCCGCCACCGCCACGGGATGCGTGAAGTAAGGCTCGCCAGAATGGCGGAACTGCCCTTCGTGCATCCGCCGGCCGTATTCATAGGCATCGCGCAGCAGATCGGCATTCGTGCGCGGATTGTAGTTTCTGACAAGCGCGATCAGGTCTTCGACATCGATCATGATTCAGCCGAAGACCCCTGGTTCAGTTACGCCCTTGTGCTTCCAGCATCATGCGCAACATGCGCTCTTCGGATTCCTCGTCGGCCGGCTTGGGACGGTCAATTTCCGCGCCCAGCAGCAGCGCCATGGCGTCCTCTTCGGGTTCGTCGACCTCGATCTGGGTCTGGCTCGCCTCGATCATGCGCTCGCGCAGCTCGTCGACGGGTTGGGTTTCATCGGCGATTTCACGCAGCGCAACGACCGGGTTCTTGTCATTGTCCCGATCCACGGTCAGCGGGCTGCCGGCGGCAATTTCGCGGGCACGATGCGCGGCCAGCATCACCAAGTCGAACCGGTTCGGAACCTTGTCGACGCAATCTTCGACTGTCACGCGGGCCATAGGTCACCTATCATCTGGAATCGGAGTTCAAGGGCGAAACCGGAATATGTGCTTCGTCCACCGAAAATGTCAAGTTGTCGCCGGTCTTATATCCATCATTGCCTCGGCTGGCAAGGCGGCCAGCATCTGCGCCACGCCAAGGCCCAGGCGCGGATGGCACCAGTTCGGGGCAATCTCGGCCAGAGGGGCTAGAACAAAGCCGCGGTCCTGCAAGCGCGGATGCGGCAGGATCAGTTCCTGCGGGGCATGTAGCGGCTGTTGATCGGGTGGCAGCAGGCGCCAGCGGTCGTGCTGGGCAGTATCGGGGCAGACCATGTCCTCGACCGCCAGCAGGTCCAGATCCAGACCCCGCGCCTGCCAGCGGGCACCGCTGCGTTCGCGGCCCAGCTCCGACTCGATCGCGTGCAGATGTGTCAGCAGGCTGTCGGCCGGCAGGCTGGTGCGCAGCGCCGCCGCGGCGTTCACATAGTCGGGCCCAGAGCCGCGCGGATGGGCAGGCGTGATCCAGAAACGGCTGACGGCGGTCAAGGCGACCCCCGGCACCTGCGCTATCCTGTTCAACGCAAAGCGCAAACTGGCTTGCGGCGCACCTGCCGAACTAGGCAGGTTTGCCCCCAGAGCGACTAGGGCTAAGAAAGGTGCGTTCCGGCTTTGGCTGCCATTCATCTGGGGGAAACGTGTTTTACAAGGACGACCGACTCGCGCTGTTCATCGACGGGTCGAATTTATACGCGGCGGCAAAGGCTCTGGGTTTCGATATTGATT
The DNA here is from genome assembly GCF_009696685.2 of Paracoccus sp. SMMA_5_TC. Taxonomy (NCBI): domain Bacteria; kingdom Pseudomonadati; phylum Pseudomonadota; class Alphaproteobacteria; order Rhodobacterales; family Paracoccaceae; genus Paracoccus; species Paracoccus sp. SMMA_5_TC. The sequence continues at coordinate 2,241,499 of NZ_CP102355.1, read as the reverse complement.
ACAAGCTGTTGCGTCAGGAATTCGAGCGTCGTGGCAAACTGATCCGCGCCTATTACTATACCGCGCTGCTCGAGAACGAGGATTACTCACCGATCCGTCCGTTGGTCGACTGGCTGCACTACAACGGCTACTCGATGGTAACCAAACCTGCCCGTGAATACACCGATGCCCTGGGTCGGCGCAAGGTCAAGGGCAACATGGACGTCGAACTGGTCATCAATGCGATGGAACTTGCGCCGCGGCTTGATCACGCGGTGCTTTTTTCCGGCGACGGCGATTTTCGGCCGCTGGTCGAGGCCTTGCAGCGCCAGGGGGTGCGGGTTTCGGTGGTTTCCACGATGCGCAGCCAGCCGCCCATGATCGCGGACGAACTGCGGCGTCAGGCAGACAATTTCATCGAGCTTGACGCCCTGCGCGAGATCATCGGCCGTCCGCCGCGTGAAACGGCGGCAAGCGATGCGTGACTTCGCTGACCGGGCCTAGCGTTCGGTCAGCTTCAATTCGATGCGTCGGTTCTGGGCCCTTGCCTCGGGGCTGGTTCCGGGAACCACGGGGCGGGTGTCGGCAAAGCCCGTCGGCAGCAGGCGTTCTGCGGGAAAGCCGAGCTCATCCACCATGTAACGAACCACGGCCAAGGCGCGTGCCTGGCTGAGTTCGCGGTTGTCGCGATAGCGCCCCTGCCCGGATAGCGGCTGGTCGTCGGTGTGGCCATCCACACGGATGATCCAGTCGATTTCCGGCGGTATTTCCGGCACGATCTGGCGCAAGCTGTCGGCCACGCGGGCAATCTGCGCGCGGCCCTCGGTGGAAAGATTGGCCTCGCCCGGTGCAAACAGCACTTCCGAGGAAAAGGCAAACCGGTCGCCGACGACGCGCACGCCTTCCCGGCCAGCCAGGATCTGGGACAGCCGGCCAAAGAATTCGGAACGGTAGCGCGCCAGATCCCGGGCCTCGGCTTCGGCCTTCTGACGGGCCGCCTCTTCCAGGGCGCGGCGCTTGCGTTCTTCTTCGCTGGCGCGCAGCAGTGCCAGATTCAGCTGTTGCCCAAGATCCTTGATCCGGACATCCGCCGCCTCGCCCCGTTCTTCGGCGCTTGCCAGCACCTCGCGCAGCGAACCCAACTGGCTGTTCAACTGCGCCACCTGCTGATTGAGCAAGGCCACGCGGCGCTGGTCCTCGGCCGAGAGTTCCTGCTGTTCGGTCAGCTTTTGCTGGGCCACCGCCAGCAGCGCTGCCTGTCGCTGAGCTTCGCCGAGGTTTTCCTGGGCCTTTGCCTCGACTTCCTTGCGTGCCGCATCGGCCGCGGCCAGCAGTGTCAGCGTTTCCTGCGCCTGCTTGCGTGCGCTTTCAAGCTCCATGGTCATGGCCGCCAGCTCGCTTTCGGTGGCGTTCAGCCTGGCGTCCAATGCCTGCCGGGCGGTCTGGGCCTCATCCAGCCGGGCCTGGGTATCGCTGTTGCGGCGGCGAAGATCGGCCGTCAGTGCCTCCAGCGCGGCTCGGCGCGCGGCTTCCAGTCGTGCCTGTTCTGCTGCGGCATCCAGTTTTTCACCAGTCGCCGCCAGATCGCGGTCAAGTTGCCGGGCGCGATCCTGCGACAAGGCCAAGGCATCGGAAAGCTGCGCCACTTGCGCGCCAAGTTGGTCCAGTTCGCTGTCCTGGGTGGTGATCTGATCGCGCAGAACCGACTGAACCAGCAAAAAGATGGTCAGCACGAACATCATCACCATCAACAGCGCGGTCATCGCATCGACGAAGCCCGGCCAGATGGCGGCAGAGAAGCGGTTGCCGTTGCCGCGGCTAAGTCCCATCGCCATGCTCCAGCCGCCGTATCGCCCGGGTCAATGCCGCCATGTCAGCGCGCAATTCGGCAATAAGTCCGTCGCGACCGGCAGCTGCCTCTTCGACCAGACGCCCCAGTTGCACATCGATCGACCGCAACCGCATCCGCGCTTCGGGATCGTCGGTGGCTGTCGGGCCCCGCGACTGGGTCAGATCGATCAGTCGATCCTGTGCGTCGGCCAGCCGCGCCAGGGCCGGTGCCAAATTGGTCTGATCGGGCACCGTGCCGCGTGCTGTTTCAGCATGCTCGAGCATGCGCGTCTGTATCTCGGCCAGCCGCTCCAGAACGGCCAGTATCTGCGGCCCGTGATCCGGCGCGGCCGAGCGATCGCGCATTTCCATCGCGGTTTCCAGCCGCGCCAGCGCCTGGGCGCTGATGCTGCGCTGTTCCTCCAACGCGCTGACCAGGGCATCCCGTTCGCGTCCCATCAGCGCGGTCAGCTCTTCGACCCCGCGGGCCAGTGCCAGCGACCGCTGATCGGCAGCCGAGGATTCCTCGTCCCGGATCTGGTCTCGTTCGGCGTAGAAATCCTGCAGTGCGGACAAGCGGCGATCCATACGATCGACAAAGCCCATCAGCGCTGCTTCGGCCAGCCCCTGCCCCTCGGCTCCGGCCAGCCCGATGCGGGTAAATCCCGACATCCATTCTTCGAGTTCGCGGTAAAAGCGATTCTGCCCATGGGTTGCGAACAGCTCCAGCAGTCCCACCACAAGCGAGCCCGCAAGACCCAACAGGGAACTGGAAAACGCCGTGGCCATGCCGCCCAGTTGCGATTCCAGCCCGGTCATCAGCTTGTTGAAAACCTCGATTCCGGTTTCGCCATCGGAAGGCGCCAGTGCCCGGATGGTATCGACCACCGCCGGCACCGTTGTCGCAAGACCATAGAATGTGCCCAGAAGCCCCAGGAATATCAGCAGATTCGCCAGATAGCGCGTAATGTCGCGCGCCTCGTCGATGCGGGTGGCGACAGACTCGAGGATCGATCGGGCCGATTCGGTGGAAAGCACTGTGCCCTGCGGCCCACCCTGCCCCAGCAGCGCCGCCAGCGGCGCCAGCAGTCGCGGCGCCTGATCGGGCGCATCCAGCGCGGCCGCTGCGCCCGCGCCGCCGCCTCGGCGCGCTGCAAAGCGTTCGATCCAGCTGACCGATTTGACCAGTTCGGCCACCTGCCAGAAACAGGCCAGTACCCCCATGACGAATACCGCCAGGATCAGGCCGTTCAGTGCGATGTTGGATGAAAATACGGACAGGATGCGCCCATAGGTCCACCAGGCACCGGCGATCACCAGCACCAGCACCACCAGCATCATCACGATCTGGCGCACCGGCTGCGAGAATTGCGGCTGGCTGGGAACCGCGGCGGCATTGCGCTGGGCCGACAGTCGGGCGGCGCGCGCCCGGCGCCCCTGGGGCGGGCCGGAGTTTGCGGGGGGCAGTTCAGCGTCGTTGCGGGACAAAGGGCATCCTCTGGCTGCTTCGGCCCGACTTTAGGGGCAGAAGCCCCTGCTGCCAAGCGATGCCATCAGCAACAATGGTCCCCGCCGTTGCGTTTCATCAGCTGCGCAACCCGCCGGGCCAGATCATGAATCTGCGGCTCGTCTATGTTCATTTCCTCGAGATGCCGCGCGGTGTTGAACAGGTATTCGGCGTTGGCACCGCTTTTGCCGCGGGCTTCGGCGATGATGCGGGCCTGATCAACCGTGTCCAGATCGGCCCAATACTGGCGATGGTCGCGGCGAATGACATAGGTCAGCCCTTCGACCTGACGCCCGTCCTCCAGAAAGATCGGCAGCTGCACCTCGGCATAGGCATCGGTGGGCAGCTCGCGCCGCCGCAACAGCGTCAGCGTTGCCGGCCAGTCCCGTGCATGGACCCGCAAGGCAAGCCCATGACAGCAGGCGCCGGGCTGCAGTTCCAGCCCCAGAACCAGACCAGGAGTTTCGGTCGTGCCGCGGTGAACGACGGAACGCATGCAGAAGCTGCGGGCAAAGTCGTGGGCATGGGCGCGGACCGCCTCGGCCACCGGGAAACCCGGGTTCCACATCAGCGAACCATAGGCAAAGACCCAGTGATCACTCATTCTTGTCCCCGAACGGGTGCATACAAGCCACGCAATCCAGATTAGGACAGCCGGGCCGACCTTCCAAGGCGGTGCGAAGCAGAGGTTTTGCGATGAAGCGTCTAACTCGCCTCTTGATCCTGGGGTGTTTGGCGGTGGTGGTTCTGTGGTGGGGGTCCGAGACGCTGCTGGTGCGGCAGTTGTCGCGCCAGCTGGCACAGGAATCCGCAGTGACCATCCAGCAGATCGCAGCCCTGCGTCAGCCGGGCCGGGTTGGCGTCGATGCGACCGGTATCGTGATCCGCAGCGACCGGGGCCGGATCACATTGCCCGAAGCCAGGCTTTGGCTGGCCGCGACATCGCCCGCGGTGCTGCGACTGGACCTGCCCGAGCAAGCTGGGGCGGATCTGGGTGGTGGGCCGGTCATCGCCGATCTGGGGGATGCGCATGTCAACTTGCGCCTGCGGCCTCTGCATGGCTTGCAGATCGGAACGGCTGTTGCTGCGGCCGGTCCCTTGAAGCTGGAAGGCGAGACATTGGCCAAGGCGATCAGTGCCCAGGCCGTGCAGGCGAATGTTCCCGAAGATGCACCGGTCGGCACGGCCGCGGCCTATGATCTGGACATGTCGGTCACCGGTTTGTCGGCATCGCTGTTGCCGGCCGGTCTGCCGGAAGGTGCAGAACTTGATGGCAGCCTGCGCGCTCGGCTGTGGCTGGATCGCGCAGCAACCCCAGATAGCCTTGCCGATCCCCTTCGCACCCCGCGCCTGCTGGGGTTGGACATCAGCGATGGACAGCTGCGCGTCGGTCGCCTGAATGCGCGTATCGTCGGGAGTATTTCGGCAGACGAGCAGGGCCGCGCGCAGGGTCATCTGGGCATTTATACAAGCGACCCCCGACCCTGGCTTGCCCTGGCGGCCGAAAGCGGCTTCATCCCGGCCAAGGCGGTGGTGCTGGCCGCAACGATGCTGGACAATATCGCAGCCATGCCATTGCCGCCGGGCCCGGCGCAGGAACTGCCCGCGCCGCAGGCTGGGGAAATGCGCCTGCCTTTCCTGATGGAGAGGGGACGGATCAGCCTTGGCGCCCTGCCCCTGGGACCAGCGCCAGTGCTGATGCGCTAGATCAGGCCTTGTTGCCGGGTATCGGTGGCGATGCCTGGCTGCGGCCGAAATCCGGGGCGGCGGTGTCCTGGCCTGCCTCGATGATCCCACGCCGAATGGCACGGGTCCGGGTAAAATAGTCGTGCAGATGCTGACCGTCGCCCATGCGAATGGCACGCTGCAACACGAAAAGCTCTTCGGTGAACCGACCAAGAATGTCCAGAACCGCGTCCTTGTTCTGCAGGAATACATCCCGCCACATCGTCGGATCGGATGCGGCGATGCGGGTGAAATCGCGAAAACCGGCGGCGGAATACTTGATGACCTCGCTTTCGGTGACGCGCTTGAGGTGATCGGCCACGCCAACCATCGTATAGGCGATCAGGTGCGGGGTATGGCTCGTCACCGCCAGCACCAGATCATGATGGGCGGCATCCATGCTTTCGACATTGGCGCCCATCGCCCGGATCAATGCCGTCAGCCGCGCAATCGCCTGTGCATCGACATCCTCGGCCGGGGTCAGCAGCCACCAGCGGTTGTGAAACAGCGTGGCAAAGCCCGATCGCGGGCCGGAATGTTCGGTGCCCGCCAAGGGATGGCCCGGAATGAAATGCACGCCTGGCGGGATATGGGGGGACACTTCGTCGACCACAGCCCGCTTTACCGACCCCACATCGGTCACGATGGCGCCCGGGCTCAGATGCGGGGCAATGCGGGCCGCGACCTCGCCCATCGCGCCGACCGGAACCGCCAACACCACCAGATCGGCACCGGCAACCGCCTGTTCGGCAGTGTCCACGACCCGATCGACAAGATCGATCTCTGCCGCCACCCGACGGGTTTCGGCCGATCGCGCATAGCCCACCACCTCGCCCGCCAGGCCAGCCTGGCGCATTGCCAGCGACATCGATCCCGCGATCAGGCCCAGACCGATCAAAGCAACCCGCTGGAACATCGGCTGCATCAGCGATCCCCTGCGCGCTGGGCCATGAACTGGCCGATGACATGGGCAACACGGCGGCAGGATGCCTCGTCTCCGATAGTGATGCGCAGGCAATGCGGCAGGCCGTAACCTGCGACGCGCCGCACGATCAGACCTTCGCGCTTCAGCGCCTCGTCGCAGGCCTCGGCGGTGGCGGTGTCGGCAAAGCGAGCAAGGATGAAGTTCGCGCAGGAGGTGTCCGAAGGCACCCCCTTTTCTGCCAGCGCCTCGGCCAGCCAGGCGCGCATGCGCGCATTCTCAGCCTGGCAGCGCGTGACGTGATCGCGGTCGCGCACCGCAGCTTCGGCCGCCTCGAGCGCCGCCGACGACAGGTTGAAGGGGCCGCGGATTCGGTTCAGCACATCCACGATCGCCTGCGGCCCGTAGCCCCAGCCCACCCGCAGGCCGCCAAGACCGTAGATCTTGGAAAACGTCCGCGTCATGAAAACGTTGGGCAGCCGCGTCGCCAGCTCGGCACCGCCATCGTAATCCTCGACATATTCGGCATAGGCGGCGTCGATGACCACGATCGCATGCGGCGCGGCGCGGGCCAGACGCTCAAGCTCGGCCAGGCCGATCATCGTGCCGGTGGGGTTGTTCGGGTTGGCGACAAAGATCAGTCGCGTGTGCGGAGTAACTGCGGCGATCAGCGCGTCGACATCGGTGACGCGCTCGCGCTCGGCCACCTGAACGGGAGTGGCGCCAGCCGCCTGGGCGCTGATCCGATACATCAGGAATCCGTGTTCGGTGAACAGAACCTCGGTGCCCGGACCGGCATAGGCCTGGCACAGGAAATGGATGATCTCGTCCGAGCCGACGCCACAGATGATGCGGCGCGCATCCAGGCCGTGAACCTCGGCAATGGCCGCGCGCAGGCCGGAATGATCGGTGCTCGGATAGCGGTGCAGGTTGTGAACGGCACGGGCAAAGGCCTCGCGCGCCTTGTCAGAGGGGCCGAAGGGGTTTTCGTTCGACGAAAGCTTGGTGACATTTTCCACCCCGGCAATCTTGGCGGCGCCGCCCTCATACAGGGCGATGTCCATGATGCCGGGTTGCGGGGCGATGGTCGTCTGGTTCTGCGACATGGCGGGCCTCTTGCAAGCCCGGCCGTCTTAACCCCGCTGAATGGCAATGGAAAGCCTCGACCGCACGGCGCGGCCGATGCCGCCCGTCACTGCGCCGCCAGCGCCTTTTCCAGTTCGGGCAGGAAGCGGTTGGTATAATCGTCGCGGACCAGGGGCCCTGCGTGCCGGTAAAGGATACGGCCGTTTCCGTCCAGAATGAAGGTTTCCGGCGGCGCGGTTACCCCCCAATCGATGGCGACGCGCCCGCGCGGGTCGGTGGCCAGCGCATGAAAGGGATCACCGTGTTCGGACAGGAATGCCTGGGCATTGGCCTCGGGGTCTTTCAGGTCGACGCCATAGACGGGCATGCGGGCCGAAAGCTCGGTCAGGGTCGGATGCTCGGCCCGGCAGGGCGGGCACCAGCTGGCCCAGAAATTGACCAGCTTGACCCCGGGCTGGCGCAGCATCTCGTCGGTCAGCTGGGTCTTGCCGGGCAAGGTGGTCGCCCCGACCGATGGCGCCTCGCGTCCGATGAAGGCCGAGGGCAGGTCATTGGGGTCCGAGCGCAGCAGCGCCCAGCCGGCAACGGCGGCAAAGCCGGCAAAGATTGCGACCGGCAACAGCATCATCGGCGACAACCTAGCCACGATCCTCGAACTCCTCCAATGCGCGGCGGGCGCGGCGGCTGGCCAGCGCGCTTTGCACGATCACCCCCACCAAGAGCAGCAGGCTGACGCCATAGGCAGCAAGCACCGTGCCCGCGTATTTGCCCAGATCGATCAACTCCGGTTCTCCTTTGCCAACAGGGCGGCCAGGCGGCGGCGGCGAATCTCGGTCCGGGTGCGGACCAGCAGCAGCGCCAGGAACAGCAGGAAAAACCCCAGCATGGTCAGATACAACGGATAGCGATAGACCGCCGACATGCGTTCTCCCGGCGCCAGCGACAGCGACGCCCCCTGATGCAGGCCCTGGTTCCAGAAATTGACCGCGTAGCGCGACAGCAGCGCAAAGACCGAACCGACCAGGCACAGCACCCCGGTCAGATCGGCGGCGCTGTCGGGATCCTCGACCGCCGCCCACAGCGCGATATATCCCAGATAGAACAGGAACAGGATCAGAAAGGATGTCAGCCGCGGATCCCATTCCCACCAGGTGCCCCACATCGGCTGGCCCCAGATCGCCCCGGTAACCAGCGCGATCAGCGTCATCACCGCGCCCACCGGCGCTGCCGCCTTGGCGGCCAGCGCACTGACGTGATGACGACGGATCAGCCAGATCAGCGAGGCGGCAAGCATCATCAGCCAGATGTTGATCGCCATCAGCGCCGCCGGAACGTGCAGGAAGATGATCTTGACGGTCGAGCCCTGCTTGTAATCCTCGGGGGTCAGAAAGCCCCAGACCAGGCCGGTAACGGTGCAGACCGCGGCACCCGCCACCGCCCAGGGCAGCAGCCGCCCCGAGGTGCGCATGAACTTGGCAGGATTGGCGTATTCCCAGATCGACATCAGCCCTCACTATCCGCTGCGGCGGCTTGGCTCAAGCCCGCTCACCGCAGATTGACCCGCAGCGCCGCAGCCGCGGCAAATGGCACAAGCGCCAGCGTCGCAAGGGAAATCGCGCCCAGAAACGCCAGCGCTGTGCCCGGATCGCCCCCTGCGGCAGCACGCCGCACCGCATCGGCGCCAAAGATCAGCGTCGGCACATAAAGCGGTAACACCAGCAACGACAGCAGCAACCCGCCGCGGCGTAGCCCCACTGTCACCGCCGCGCCAAAGGCGCCCAGCATCGACAGCGCCGGCGTGCCGATCAGCAACGACACCACCAGCCACGGATAGGCCGGCGCCGGCAGATGCAGCAGCAGTCCGAACACCGGCGCCGCCAATGCCAGCGGCAGCCCCGTGACCAGCCAATGCGCCAGCGCCTTGGCCGCCACCACGCCCTCGAGCGGCAGGGGGGCGGTGGCCAGCAGATCCAGCGAGCCGTCCTCGTAATCCAGGGCAAAGATGCGATCGAGCGACAGCAGGCACGAGAGCAGCGCCGCCACCCACAGCACGCCCGCGGCGATGGGGGCCAGCTGCGCTTGCTGCGGCCCGACGCCAAAGGGCACCAGCGTGCAGACGATCAGGAAAAACGCCAGCGCCAGGCCGAAACCGCCGCCGGCGCGGATGGCCAGTCGCAGGTCGCGCCACACCAGGGTTTTCATCCGAATGCCTCGTTGAAACCTGCCGGTCGCGGCGGGGGACACAGGTTGCGGGCGCGATAGGAGCTGAGGTCCAGGCTGTCGGCCTCGGGCAGGCCAAGGTCGATATGGGTGGCGATCAGCGCTGCGCCCCCCTGCCCCAGGTGGCGCCGCAGGGTGTCGGCAAAAAGCTGCACCGAAGCCGCATCCAGCGAGACCGTAGGCTCATCCAGCAGCCACAGCGGCCGGCCGGTGACCAGCAACCGCGCCAGACCCAGGCGGCGCTTCTGACCGGCGGAAAGCGCATGCGCCGGTCGTCGCGCCAGCGCGGTCAGGTTCATCTGCTCAAGCGCCGGGCCGACCGTGCCACCACCGAAGATACCCGCCCAGAAGGTCAGATTCTCGGCCACGCTCAGCGCCGGCTTCAGCCCGTCGGCGTGGCCCGCATAGGCCATGATCTCGGGCGCGGCCTCGATTTCGCCGGCCGCGGCCGGCTGCAATCCGGCCAGCGTGCGCAGCACCGTGGTCTTGCCGATCCCGTTCGGGCCGCGCAACAGCAGCACCCGCCCCGGCTCGAGCACGAAAGACAGCCCTTCGACCGCCCGCAGCCCGCCCCGCGCTACCGCCAGATCGCTGACGGTCAGCAGATTCATACCGGCAGCAGCGCGCAGGCCACGCGCCGCCCTTCGGAAAGCGTCACGTTATAGCTGCGCGCCGCCGAGGGGGTGTTCATCGGCTCGGCCATCAGCCCGGCCCGATCCAGCGCCGCCCGCAATTCCGCCGAGGGCAAGGCGATGTCGGCGCCCATGCCCAGAAACAGCACATCGATCTGTCCCGCCAGTGCCAGCAAGGCGGCGCGATCCTCAAGTCCGCCCCAGGGCGTGACCCCGGACGCGGTCACGATGACCGCACCGCGATGCACCACGCCGCCGACACGGAAGAATCCGGGCCCATAGCCGTCGATCGGCACCGCCCCCAGAAACTCGGTCGGGACCATGTTGGCCATCAGGGCGCGTCCCGGAAGGCGGCGGGCACATCCTCACCCACGGGCTTGTCCTTCTTGTCGCCGGGCTTGGACCAGTCGCGCTTGACGCCCAGCCACAGCACCACGTTCTTGGCGACATAGACCGTTGAATAGGCGCCGACGAACACCCCCCACAACATGGCGATGACAAACTCGCGGATGACGTCGCCGCCAAAAATCAGCATGGCGGTCAGCGCCAGCGCGGTGGTGACCGCCGTCATCACAGTGCGCGACAGGGTTTCGTTGACGGTCAGGTTCATCACGTCGATCAGCGGCATCGACTTGTATTTGATCAGGTTTTCCCGCAACCGGTCAAAGACCACCACGGTATCGTTGACCGAATACCCCAGCGTGGTCAGCAGCGCTGCAATAGTGGTCAGATCGAATTTCAGCTGGAACAGCGCGAACAGGCCCAGCGTCAGCAGCACGTCATGCGCGATCGACACCACCGCGCCCAGGGCGAACTGCCATTCGAAACGCAGCCAGATGTAGAACATGATGGCGATGGTCGCCGCCCCCACCGCATAGATCGCGGTCTTGATCAATTCGCCCGAGACCTTGGGCCCGACCGATTCCACCGCCGCAAAGCGCACTGCCGGATCGACGGTTTGCAGCGCGGCCTCGACCTGGTTCAGCTGTTCGGGCGTGACCGAGCCGGCGCCCTCGGTCGTGCCGATGCGGATCATCGCCACATGCTTTTCCTGGCCGAAGGACGGGTCGAACACCTCGGTGATGGCGACATCGCCCAGGTTCAGATCGCTCAGCGCCTGGCGATAATCGCCCACCTCGAAGGCGGTCGGGCTTTCGGTGCGGATGGTGGTGCCGCCCCGGAAATCGATGCCGAAGTTCAGCCCCATCACCAGGACCAGCACCACCGATGCCACCATGGCTACAGCCGAGATGCCAAAGGTAAGCCACTGCCAGCGAAAGAAGTTGAAATTGGTCTGGTCGGGCACCAGCTTCAGACGAAAGGCCATGTTCCAGTCCCCTTACAGAATCAGCTGCTTCGGCTTGCGCCATTCCAGCCAGAACACGATCAGCAGCCGCGTCAGGTAAATGGCGGTAAACACCGATGTCACCAGGCCGATGGTCAGCGTCACGGCAAAGCCCTTGACCGGACCCGAGCCCAGAAAGAACATCACCATGGCGGCGATGAAGGTGGTGACGTTGGCATCGATGATTGCGCTCATGGCTTCGTTGAAGCCGTCGTCGATGGCCTTGACCACGCGCTTGCCGGCGCGCAACTCCTCGCGGATGCGTTCATAGATGATGACGTTGGCATCGACCGCGGTGCCGACGGTCAGCACGATGCCGGCGATGCCCGGCAAGGTCAGCGTCGCGCCCATCATCGACATCACCGCCAGGATCAGGATCACGTTGGTCACCACCGCGATCGAGGCAAAGACACCGAAAAGCCCGTAGCTGGCGATCATGTAGGCAACCACCGCCGCCGTGGCGATGATCGACGAGAGCCGCCCGGCGTCGATCGAATCCTGCCCCAGTTCGGGGCCGACCGTCCGCTCCTCCAGGAAGGTCATTTCGGCCGGCAGCGCCCCTGCCCGCAACAGCACGGCAAGGCGGCTGGATTCCTCGACATTCATCGCGCCCGAAATCTGGCCCGAGCCGGTGGTGATCGCCTGGCGGATCACCGGCGCAGAAATCACCTGATTGTCCAGAACAATGGCGAAAGGCTGGCCGATGTTGGACGAGGTATAGGCCCCGAACCGCTTCGCCCCGGACGGGCCAAAGCGGAAATCGACCGCGGGCTGACCGTTCTGGTCAAAACTGGGCCGGGCGTCGGTCAGATCCTCGCCGGTGACGACGGGGGCTTCCTCGATGATGTAATAGACGCCGGGTTCATCCATCGACGGCAGCACGACATTGCCGGCCCCGGCGCGAGCATTGGCATCCGACGTGCGGCCAACGACCGGGTTGAACGTCAGCTTGGCGGTGGTGCCGATCAGCTGCTTCAATTCCTCGGCCGAGCCGATCCCGGGCACCTGGATCAGGATCCGGTCCTTGCCCTGACGGACGATGGTCGGCTCGCGCGTGCCGACCTCGTCGATGCGACGACGGATGATTTCAAGCGATTGCTGCACGGTGCGATCATCGGTCGCGGCCTTTTCGGCGTCGGACAGACGCACGGACAGGCGGTTGCCGGCGCCCGAGATATCAAGATCGCTTTGCCCGGCCCCGGTCAGCGAGACGACCGGCGTGGCCAGGCCACGCGCAATCTCGACCGCCTTGGCCATTTGCTCGGGGTTGGCGATCTCGACCGCAAGCTCTCCTTCGGGTGCGTTGACGCGGCGCACGGCGCCCACCACGTCGCGCTGAGCCATCAGCGCGTCGCGCAGTTCCGGCCACAGCGCATCCATCCGCGCCTTGTAGACGTCCTGGACATGAACCTCGCCCAGCAGATGGGCGCCGCCGCGCAGATCAAGGCCCAGATTGACCAGCCCCGAGGGCAGCCAGTCCGGCCAGCGGGCGCGGTCGGCCAGATCCTCGGGCGTCTCGACGCCGGTGCGCTCGATCTTGGCGATCGCGTCGTTATGCTGCTCGACCTTGGTGTAGAACAGGTTCGGCATCGCATAGAACAGACCCAGGGCCACCAGGCCCAGGATCAGCAGACGCTTCCAGAAAGGTATGTCCAGCATTTTTCAGCGCGCGGCCTTCAGTTGTTGGCGGCGGCAGGTTGTGTGCGGTTGACAAGCCCGGTGATGGTCGAACGCACCACGCGCACCTTGACGCCGGGAGCAATCTCGACCTCGACCTCGTTGTCGCGCACGGCAGCGATCTTGCCGATCAGCCCGCCTTGGGTCACGACCTCGTCGCCCTTCTTCAGGGCCTCGACCATGGCGCGGTGTTCCTTCATCCGCTTTTGCTGCGGACGGATCATCAGGAAATACATGATGACGAAAATCAGGATCAGCGGCAGGAACGAGGCAAGGCCGGCCCCGGCAGAGGGGGCGGTGGCGGCCTGGGCATAGGCGGGGGTCACGAACATCAAAGGATCCCTTCTTGGCTTTGCTGCGGGCTGACCCCGCCAGATTGGCGCGCACCCTAGCCGCCAGCCCGGCCGAAGGCAAGAAAGCTGGGACATGCGCGGGACGTGGACATGGCCATGCCGCTGTGGCAGTTCAGGGGCAAGCACCAACGCAAGGGAACAGGCATGAACCAGCACAGCCCCGATGCGCGCCATCCCGCGCTGGCCCTGCGGGAAGGGGACCAGACCGGAATCGCCCGCCTGCTTGCAATCATGGCGGCGCTGCGCGACCCGCAAAGCGGCTGCCCCTGGGACATCGAACAGGATTTCGCCAGCATCGCCCCCTATACGATCGAGGAAGCCCATGAGGTCGCCGATGCCATCGCGCGCGAGGCCTGGGACGAACTTCCGGGCGAGCTGGGCGATCTGCTGTTGCAGGTCGTCTTTCACGCCCGCATGGCCGAAGAGGCGGGAATGTTCGGGTTTTCCGATGTCGTGCAATCCGTCACCGACAAGATGATCGACCGGCACCCACATATCTTTGGCAGCGAATCGCGCGACAAGACCGCCGAGCAGCAGGTCCGCGACTGGGAGGCGATCAAGGCCCGAGAACGCGCGGCCAAGGCCGAACAGGGTGTCCTGGACGGGGTGGCGCTGGGCCTGCCTGCGCTGACGCGCGCAGTCAAGCTGCAAAACCGCGCCGCCCGTGTCGGATTCGACTGGCCCGACGCGACCGAGGTGCTTGACAAGATCGCCGAGGAAACTCGCGAACTGGTCACTGCGCGCGACAGCGGCGATCACGCCCATTTGACCGAGGAATTCGGTGATCTGATGTTCGTCATGGCCAATCTGGCCCGCCATCTGAAGATTGATCCCGAAGAGGCGTTGCGTCTGGCGAATGCCAAGTTCACCCGCCGATTCCGCGCAATCGAAAGCGCACTGGCGTTGCAGGGCCGCCGCCCCGAGGACAGCGACCTGGCCGAAATGGATCGTCTGTGGAACGAGGCAAAGGCTGCCGAGCGCGCCTGATCCGCTGGCGGCGCTGCTGGCGCTGCCCGAACTGGCGGGGGTCCAGCCCCTGCGACTGTGCCGCGACCGGCCGGACAGGTTGGTGCTGGAAATCCGCCTGCATGGTCGGCCCGCCTTTCTGAAGCAGTTCCTGGGCCCCGACGCCCAGGATCGGCTGGACGCCACCCTCGATCAGATCGCGCGCATGGCCGCTTTGCTGGATGAGGGGCCGGATGCGCTGTGCCAGCTCCTGCTGACCCTGCCCGCCCACGGGGTTCTGATCACCGCCGCAGCACCCGGTCAGCAGATGTCGCGCCTGCTCGCCGCGGCCCCGCCGCAGCGCCGTGCCGCACTGCTGGCGAGAATCGCGGCCTGGTTGCGCCGCCTGATCGGACAGGATCGTCACCGGGCACCTTTCGCACCCGGTTTCTGGTTGCACCGGCTGGACGGCAGGATTGCGCAAGTGCGCGCACCAATCGACAGGATTCTGGTGGCCGCGCATATGGGCGTGCTTCGAGAGGCGGCCATGAAATTGCAAGGCGCTAAGGTCTTGCGGGCCACCATCCACGGCGATCTTACGCCCGACAACCTGTTTTTGCATGGCGCGCGGCTGACCGCGATCGATCCGCGCCCCTCGTCGCCGTTACCGGTCGTTCGCGATGTGGCGCGGCTGCTGGTCTGGCTGGAAAGCCGACGCGACTGCCCGGCGCCGGCGCAGCGCGACGGGATCGCCCTCGCCGATCACACGGCGCTTTCCGCGCTGTCCGGTCTGCTGCCCGCCGATCAGGCGCCGATCCTGCGCTTCATGATCGGGGAATTGCTGCTGGATTATTATCTGGCCAGCGCCAGCAAGCCCGATCGCCGCCAGGCGCTGGCGCGGGCGATGCGCGACTGGGCGATCAGGCCGGGGCCATGACCTCGGCCAGGGCCGCGTCATAGACCGCCAACGCCGCAGCCGCATCGCGCGCACGGCTGGCTCCCTCGGACAATTGACGCCGCCAGCCGCGGGCGCCGGCGCGACCGTGAAACAGGCCCAGCATGTGGCGGCTGATCTGGTGCAGCCTGCCGCCCTGCGCCAGATGCGCCTCGATCTGCGGACGCATCGCCCGTGCCACCTCCAGCGGGTCATCGAAGGGCGGCGTGTCGCCCCATAGCAGATCGGCGTCACCCAGAATATCCCAGGGCTGATGATATGCCGCACGCCCCACCATCACCCCATCCATGTGTTGCAGGTGTTGGCGCACCTGATCCAGCGAGGTGATGCCGCCGTTGATCGACAGGTGCAGATCGGGAAATTCCTGCCGCATCCGATGCACCAGCGGATAGTCCAGCGGCGGAATCTCGCGGTTTTCGCGCGGCGACAGCCCTTGCAGCCATGCCTTGCGGGCATGGATGATGACGCGCCTGACCCCCGCCGCGCGCATACGTGCAAGAAAATCGGGCAGCACTTCTTCGGGGTTCTGATCATCGACCCCGATGCGGCACTTGACGGTAACTTCGACGGCGCTGGCCGCGATCATCGCCGCCACGCAATCGGCCACCAGTTCAGGCCGCGTCATCAGCACCGCCCCGAAACAGCCCGATTGCACCCGGTCACTGGGGCAGCCGACGTTCAGGTTGATCTCGTCATATCCCCAATCCGCGCCGATGCGTGCGGCCTGCGCCAGCTGGTCGGGATCGGACCCGCCCAGTTGCAGCGCCAAGGGGTGTTCCGCTGCGTCATGGTGCAGAAGCCGCGCGCGATCGCCAAAGACCAGCGCCTGCGCCGTCACCATTTCGGTATAAAGCAGCGCGCGCCGCGATAGCAGCCGATGGAAACGCCGGCACAAGCTGTCAGTCCAATCCATCATCGGGGCGACGGACAACCGGCTGGCGTCTTTGATATCCTGCACCCTGGCAGGTGTCTGCGATTGCATCGGCGACATCCTCTGCCCTGTCTGGAATGGCGTATGGGGGCCGCAATCGCCGCCCCTGCCAATATCAGCGCCTGATCTGGTGGTACCGCCTCCCCGGCTCGAACGGGGGACCTCTAGATCCACAATCTAGCGCTCTAACCAACTGAGCTAAGGCGGCACAGGCGTGGTATCTAGCGCCAGCAAACTGCGTGCGCAAGCCCGTCTTGCCGCTTTTTCGCATCGGCGCTAAGGAAAATTTCCACCTCTTCGAGCCAGTGTCAGGAAATTGCAAATGGGCATCAACAGCGAAAGCGATATTGCGGCGAATCTGCAGATCGGTCCCACCGATCAGGGGATGGTGCGCATCTATGTCGAGGCCGAAAACATCGATCTGCCGCTGGATTTCGACCCGGACGAAGCCGAGGAAATCGCCGAAGAACTTATGGCCGCCGCAGAGGCTGCGCGCAGCATGGGCAAGCCCGGCCCGGCAAAGGGGCCTAGAAAGCCGCGCCGCTGACCCCTATCGGATCGGTCAGAGCCATCAGCCGCCGGGAAGACACGCGGGCAATATCGCGCAGCAATCGCGCGCGTCGGGCTGCTGGCAGGCGGGTTTCGGGCGCCATGCGCACCATTTCCGCCGCCCAGTTGTCAGCGCGGATCAGGCCGGCCCCCAGGGGCAGCAGCTCGTCGGGAAATGTCTCGTCCACCGCCCAGAAGAAGCGGTCGCAGAAATCCAGGTAACCCTGCCATTTGCGGTCGGACAGGAAATCGGCGCGACTGCTCTTGCATTCGACGATCCAGATTTCCCCTTTTGGTGAAATCGACACGACATCCACCCTGAGACCTGCGTCGGGCACAAATTCGACCAGCGGCGCATGGCCCGCGTCGATCAGATAGCGCGATACCCCCCGTGCCAGTCGCTGACCCGGACGCAGTGGCAGGCTTGTCGAGGCGGCATCGGGATGCGTCATGCCTGAAACATGAACGAAACAAAAACATTCTGCAAGCCCGCGCCTCTCTTGCGACGCCTGCCACCCTGCCCTATCTTGCGCATTGGCGGGTTTCTGCTCTTCGCGTGTGCGGCCATTTTTCTCACTGGCCTATAACTTCACCGAGGGGGCTGGCTCTGTCGGGGCCCTGGTCCCGTTATCCGGCACCCACCTGGACATCCAGGCTTTCGGGGAAACCTGTGCCGTCACGGTCGCTGCGGTTCCCGCCACCCTTCCCCGCAATCGAAAGGGGCGACCCGAAGGCCGCCCCGCACGAGAGAGAAGGGAAGTTACCCGATCAGAAGCCGTAGACCAGCGACACGCCCAGCGTGTTGTCGGTGCGGATCGCGCGGTCCGAGACGTATTCCGTCTTGTAGGACACACGGGTTGCAAAGGCATCCGACATCTTGAAGTTCAGGCCCAGTTCGTTCGTGGCCGTATCGTTGGTGTCCGACGTCAGGTAGTCGGTGTCGTTGGTCAGGAAGAACTGGTCGTTGAACTTGTGGTAGAAGCGCGACGACAGCAGGTAGCCGGCTTCGGTGTTCGAGTTGTAGTCATAGGTCTCGGCGACCGGGTCGATCACGTTCACGGCCTTGGTGTAACGCACGCCAACGGCAGCCTGCACGCGCCAGGCGGTGGTTTCGTTGTTGATCACACGATAGCCCGGACCAACGCCGAAATAGGCATCACGCTTCAGCCGGCCGTTCAGATCGGCAAATGTCTGATCCGAAGCCAGGCTGATCGGATCATTGGCCAGCGCGTCGGTGGTCAGACGACCCAGCGCGAAACCATAGAAACGATCGTTGAAGTTATACATGCCTTCGTAGATCACGTAGGTCTTTTCGGTGTCCTTGTCGCCGGCGTTGTTCTCGCCATACTCAAGCAGGATACCGACCGACTGCGAGAACGGGCCCTGGTTGTGCGACAGACGACCAGCCAGGCTGAAGTCCTGGTTTTCGCTGTTGCCGGTGCGGCCGGCATAGGTCATCGCGACCGAACCATAGAGGCCTTCACGACGCTCTGGGTTGCCGAAACGGTAGGCATCGGCCGAACGGTCGAAATCGTCGCGGACGGCTTCCTCGACATCCTTGATCTGTTCGTTCACGGCGGAAATGCCGGTGGCGTTGGCACCGGTCGCGGTTTCCGACTGCGCAAAGGCAGGGGCGGCAAAGGCCGCGGCCAGGGCGGTAGCGCCTGCAAGATAAGCGATGGTTTTCATCTCAATCAGTCCTTTTCTCGAACCGTTAGTTGTCCGCAACCCCGGCCCTCCGGGATCACGAGCATCTCTGCTGGCACAGAGGTAGAGCCGACCCATTCGCGCTTAAAGAGGCTCGCGAACGATCACCAGAAGTCGCAAAAACGTGAAATCGGCAACATCCGAGCCCATCGGCAGAAAACCGTTCGGTATGATTCGTGATGGAACCTCAAGGGGGCGTGAACAACATCGACAAAACAAAAGTTTTTCAACAGTTAATTTGCGGTGTTCGCGCTCACACACTGTTAACGGGCCGAAACAATTCTGCTGACGTGTGCGCACTGCTTAAAATTCAGGCAGAACCGGGCGAAGCCGCAACCGCATCATCTGTTGCACAGCGTCCACAGTGGCGTGGCAAATAATTCACGAACCGAACCTTAAAGTGCAGCTCAGCGCCGCACGGGAACCGGGATGACCAGCGATTCAGGCTGTGCCGGGCGCGGCTGACCCCCGCCGGTATCCTCATCCTCGGCCATCAGCATCACGCGTATGCCGAACTGAACGCCTGAAAACAGCAGTGCAGGAAACAGCCAAAGCATCAGGCCGGCAATCCAGCCCTGGGGCGACGCAAGGATCAGGTGACGCAATCCCGCGATGTCGCACGAAACGATCAATACCGCGAATACAGCGGCCAGAGCCGTTCCGATGACGATGCTGACTGCGTAAAGGCGCACAAGCTGTGGCATTGAAGGCCGATGGTGCAGAAAACCTGACCCGCAGTATAGCGTGACGCGGACATTTGCCCAAGCAAATATCCGCCCCTGTGTCAGAATGCCTCGGGCCGGGCCTCGCGTGCCATGTGATCCAGGACGGCATTGACGAATTTTGCTTCGCGACCTTCGGCGAAGAATGCTTCGGCGATGCGGATATATTCGCTGATCACGACACGCGGCGGCGCCTTCCCGGCCACAAGCTCCGCCCCGGCTGCGCGGAACACCGAACGCAGCACAGGATCGATGCGGTCGATCGGCCATTTGGCGACCAGGGCCCGATCCGTCATCTGATCGATCCGTGCCTGCCAGGTAACGGCATCGTCGACGATACGCGCAAACAGGGCATCGTCGGCCTCGGCCGAAACGATATCGTCATCCTCGCCCTCACGCCCGATTCGCCAGTTCAGGAACTCGCGCTGGACGCGATCGGCGGATTGTCCTGCGGCCTCCATCTGGAAAAGAGCCTGCACGGCATAAAGGCGGGCGGCGGCGCTGCGCGCCTGACGCTGGGCGCGATCGGCGGGATGTCGCGGACGGGATGTGGGGGTGTCGCTCATGCCGGGCGCGTCCCTTCCAGATCGCCGGCCAGGCGGATCGGGTCCCGCGGGCGGTCGGCACGGGGCGACTGCATGTCCCAGCGCCGCTTCAGCGCGATCAGATGCAAGGCTGCTGCCGCGGCGCCGCCCCCCTTGTTCTGCCCTTGGGGATCGGCGCGCACCTCGGCCTGGGCGACGTTCTCGACCGTCAGGATACCGTTGCCGATGCAGTGCCCCTGCAAGCCAAGCAGGGTGATGCCACGCGAACTGTCATTGCAGACCGTGTCGTAATGCGTGGTTTCGCCGCGGATGACGCAACCCAGCGCGACATAGCCGTCATAAAGCCCACGGCTTGCCGCCATGGCAATGGCCGTGGGAACTTCCAGCGCCCCCGGCACCTCGACCAGATCGACGCTGGCCCCGGCGCGGGCGGCGACATCGCGCGCACCCGCGATCAGCCCGTCGGCGATCTGGCGATAATAAGGTGCGACCACGATCAACAGGCGCGCGCCCTCGATCTGCGGCAGGGGAAGCTGATAATGTTCTATGCTGGCGGCCACGAGCTTATTCCTTGGGAATCGAGCGGGTGGAATGGATCGAAAGACCGTAGGCGTCAAGTCCGACGACCCTTACAGGTGCGGAATTGGTCAGCAGGATCAATTCGGAAAGTCCCAGCGCCGACAAGATCTGTGCACCCAGTCCATATTGCCGCAAAACATGCGACGACACCTCGTCCTGACGCGGCAGTCGCGGCTCGAGGTCGCGGAACAGGACGACGACCCCGCGCCCTTCCTGCGCGATGATGTTCATCGCCGCACCCAATGTGCCGGCCTCTGCGCGACCGATGCCCAGGACATCATGCAACGGATCCAGCACATGCATCCGCACCGTCACCGGCCCCGGCGCCGTCAGATCCCCCTTGGTCAAGACAATATGTTCGGCCCCCGTCGTTTCATCGGCAAAGATGCGCATCATCCAGTCGCCGCCATGGATCGACTTGACCGCGCGCTGTCCGCGTTCGGCAATAAGGTTGTCGTGACGGCGGCGATAGGCGATCAGATCGCTGATGGTGCCGATCTTGAGCCCATGTTTCTGCGCAAAGCTGACCAGATCGGGCAGGCGCGCCATGGTCCCGTCCTCGTTCATGATCTCGCAGATCACGCCCGACGGGTTGAGCCCGGCCAGCCGGGCGATGTCGACGGCCGCTTCCGTATGTCCGGCGCGCACCAGCACGCCCCCTTCGCGCGCGCGCAGCGGAAACACATGGCCCGGTGTCGCGATATCGGCCGCGCCCTTGGTCGGATCGATGGCGACCGCAACGGTGCGCGCGCGATCATGGGCCGAAATGCCCGTCGTGACCCCTTCACGCGCCTCGATCGACATGGTGAACGCGGTTTCATGCCGGCTGGAGTTCTTCGGGCTCATCAGGGGCAGGCCAAGCGCATCGATCCGCGAACCGGGCAGCGACAGGCAGATCAGCCCGCGCCCATGCGTGGCCATGAAGTTGATCGCCTCGGGCGTGGCCATCTGGGCCGGTATCACCAGATCGCCTTCGTTCTCGCGATCCTCGTGATCGACCAGGATGAACATGCGACCGTTCCGGGCCTCGTTGATGATGTCTTCGATCGGAGAGATGGCTTGCGACCAGTCGCGCTCAACGGGTCCGGGCTTGTCGTAATGCATGTGCATCTCCTGCAGTGATCCTGTGGCGAGCGGCGCAACCCGCCATGCCGCCCGATTGCTTCCATCCGCCCGGACGTGTCCTTAGCCCGTCTCGGCCAGGCGCGCCACATAACGCGCCAAGGTGTCGATTTCCAGATTGACCAGATCGCCCACCCTGGCCTCGCCCCAGGTGGTAACTGCCTGGGTGTGCGGGATGATGTTGACCCCGAAACGGTTGCCGTCCACCTCGTTCACCGTCAACGATGTACCGTTCAGCGCGACCGAACCTTTCGTGGCGATGAACCGCGCCAGCGCGGGCGGCGCCGAAAAGGTCATCCGGGTGCTGTCGCCTTCGTCCTGCATGGCCTCTATGCGGGCGACGCCATCCACATGGCCCGAAACGATGTGCCCCCCCAGTTCGTCGCCCACGCGCAGCGCGCGTTCGAGGTTCAGCCGCCTGCCGCCGGCCCAGCCATTGGCGCCGATATTGGTCCTGGACAGGGTTTCGGCCGAAATATCGACATCGAACCAGTCCGCGCCCTTGTCCACGACCGTGAGACATACCCCGTCGCAGGCGATGGACGCGCCCAGATCCACCCCGGACATGTCATAATTGCAGCTGATGCGCGCCCGCATGTCGCCGCGCATCTCGACCTGGGAAACAATTCCGATATCCGTGATGATGCCGGTAAACATGAACGTCCCCTGAAGCCTTCCTGTGCGACACCTAGAACGTTGTCGCAGAATCTTCAAGCAAGGCAGAGACGGGCAAACCGATCCATTAAGACAGATATGCAAAACCGCGTGACAGCAGGCATCATCTGAGGCAATCAGAATCGGGGGCGGTTCCCCGTTTATCCAGTTTGCAGTTGCCGATGTCCACCTTGCCGGAACCCCAGGCCAGCCCTATCCTGACAGCGCGCGCGAAAAGCGGCGCCGGCGCACATCTGACGCCCGTGTCGGCCATTGCCGCCATGCCAGCCTCGCGCCGGGTTTTCCTGATGCTGCAAGGGCCGCATGGGCCGTTCTTCGATCGCGTGGGTGCGCTGCTTCGCGATGCGGGCGCCCAGGTCTGGCGCGTAGGATTCAACGCGGGGGACGAGTTCTTCTGGTCCGACAAGCCACGCTTCATCCGCCACAGTGGCCAGCCGCAGGATTGGCCCGCGCATCTGGACCGGATCATCCGCGAAAAGGGTGTGACCGATATCGTGCTTTACGGCGACGTGCGACCGATCCATGCCGCCGCGCGCCAGGCCGCCCAGGATCACGAGCTGGTGCTGCATGTATTCGAGGAAGGTTATCTGCGCCCCTTCTGGATCACCTATGAACGCGGTGGCTCCAACGGAAATTCGGCGCTGATGCACATTCCCCTGCGCGCCATGCGCCAGGCCTTGCATCTGCGCGGTTCCGAAGTCACGCGCCCTCCGGCGCGCTGGGGGGACATGCGCCAGCACAAGTTCTACGGCGCCCTTTACCATTTCATGATCCTCGCGGCCAATGGGCGCTATCCGGGATATCGGACCCATCGCGAAATCGGTGTGTTGCAGGAATTCAGGCTGCATCTGCGCCGGTTGCTGCTGACACCGTTCGATGCGCTTGCTCAGCGGCGCGAGGCGCGGCGGATAAGTCGTGGCGGCTTTCCCTATATCCTGGTGCTGATGCAGCTTGAGCACGATTCCAACTTTGTCGCGCATTCCCCTTATGCGCGCATGGCGGATTTCACCGATGAGGTGCTGACCGAATTCGCGCGCGCCGCCCCGGCGCACTATCGGCTGGTATTCAAGGCCCATCCGCTCGAGGATGGGCGTGGCGACATTCGGCGTGCGATCCGCGACAAGGCGCGCTCGCTGGCGATCGAGGATCGGGTGCATTTCGTGCGCGGCGGCAAGCTGGCTCAGCTGCTGAACGAGGCGCGCGCTGCGGTCACCGTCAACTCGACCGCGGCGCAACAGGCGTTGTGGCGCGGGCTGCCGGTCAAGGCCATGGGGCGCGCCGTATTTTCCAAGCCGGACCTGGTTTCCGATCAGACCCTGGCCGATTTCCTGCGCGACCCGCGGCCTCCGCAGGGTGCAGCCTATCGACGCTATCGCGATTTCCTTCTGGAAAGCAGTCAGGTTCCGGGTGGGTTCTATGCACGCCGCTCGCGCGCGCATGCCTTGCGTATCGTGGTGGACATGATGCTTGCGCCCGAAGATCCCTATCAGGCGCTGTTTGCCGGACGTGGCAAGCATCGGCAACAGATGGTCGACAAAGATCATTAGCACGGCACAAAATATGGCAATGCAATCAGTGCTACGCTAACGTGGCGAGCAAATAAGCCGCGGTTCAGGAATCGCGGAGGAGTGGACAGGAGCTTGAATTTGATCGAACTGAATTTGTCGCACGTCCTTCCGACACGGTCTTGCCGTGGCAAGCGGGCTCTTGGTGCGCGTCTTGGACGGATGAGCCTGCTGGGTGCCATGCTGCTGGTAGCGGCCTGCGGGCTTCCGAGGTCGGGCCCCACCAAGGGCGAGATTCTCGCCGGCTCGGTCGCCAAGGGTGGCAGTTCGCATATCGTTCATGTGGACGATCGCGTGAACCGGGCTGCCAACTATTCACCTGCCTATGGCTTCAGCGCCGATTTCCGCTCGGCCGGAACCGTGGGGGCCGACGTGATCCGGCCCGGCGATGTGCTGGGCCTGTCGATCTGGGAAAACGTCGATGACGGCCTGCTGGCCTCGATGGGTTCCAGTTCGACCCAGTTGCAGCAGCTGCAAGTCGACAGCCAGGGTTATATCTTCGTGCCTTATGCCGGGCGCATCCGTGCCGCCGGCAACAGCCCCGACGAACTGCGCCGCATCATCACCCAGAAACTGGAAACCCAGACCCCGGATCCGCAAGTCATGGTGACCCGCGTTGCCGGCGATGGCGCCACCGTGTCGGTCATGGGCAAGGTCAACGCCCAGGGCGTCTATCCGATCGAGCGCCCGACCCGCACGTTGTCATCGATGCTGTCCAAGGCGGGCGGCGTCAGCGTCGAACCCGAAGTTGCGGTGGTCACCGTCAAGCGCGGAAATGCCAGTGGCAAGGTCTGGCTGCGCGACCTGTATTCCAACTCGCGCAACGATATTGCCTTGCGCCCAGGCGATGTGATCCTGGTCGAAGAGGATCAGCGCAGCTTCACCGCCCTGGGCGCCTTGGGGGGCCAGACCAAGGTGCCGCTGGGCAACGAACAGGTCAATGCGATCGAAGCGGTTGCCATGGTCGGCGGGCTCAGCACCACCCTGGCCGACCCCAAGGGCGTTTTCGTGCTGCGGAACGAACCGCAATCCGTGGCTCGGGCAGTGCTGGGTCGGTCTGACATCTATGGCGATCAACGGGTGGCCTATGTCCTGGACCTGACCAAACCCGATGGTCTGTTCCTGGCGCGTGATTTCGTCATCCGCGACGGTGATACCGTCTATGTCACCGAAGCCCCCTTCGTGCAGTGGAGCAAGACGCTGAATTCGATCCTGACCCCCGTCACCCAGGTGGGCACGGCAAGCAGCTCGCTGGACTAAGGCTGCGGGATGCACCTGTCTGAAACCCAGGCCGCCGGGCAACCCCTTGCCCGGCGGCTTTTCGTCTGCAACGGCGGCTTTCTTACCGCACCGCGCTTGCGTCGCATCCTGGCTCTTGCGGGCTGGTCGGTGCGTCTTGGCCTGCCCGGGCCGGACGATCATGTCGGTGTCTGGGGAAACAGCCCGACAGCATGGCGCGGGCGGGCACTGGCCAAGGCACGCCGCGCACGGCTTGTGCATGTCGAGGACGCATTCCTGCGTTCGGTCCTGCCTGGCCGGGCAAGGGGCCGGGTCGCGCGACGGGGGCCGATCGGTTTGATGATCGATCCGCACGGGATTCACTTTGACCCGTCGCGTCCCTCGGTGATCGACGCCTGTCTGTCGCGCGACATGGATGCCGAAACCCTTGCACGAGCGCGCGATTGCATCGATCGGCTGATCGCGGCGGATGTGTCGAAATACAATATCCACCTGCCCGAGGAAAATGCGCCGCCGCCGGGCTACGTGCTGGTGATCGACCAGACCCGAGGCGACGCATCGCTGATGGGGGCGGACCGGCACGATTTCCTGCGAATGCTGGACCGGGCGCGTGCCGAAAATCCTGATCTGCCGCTGATCGTCCGCACCCATCCGGAAACCGCCAGCGGTCTGCGGCCCGGTCATTTCCTGACTGCCGATCTGCGCCCGGGCGAGGCGATATGCGACACGCCGGTATCGCCCTGGCGCCTGCTGGCTGGCGCCCGCCAGGTTTACGCAATGTCGTCCCTGTTGGGATACGAGGCCGTCCTGGCCGGTCACCGGCCGCGCATTTTCGGCAAACCCTTTTACGCCGGACGGGGGTTGACCCAGGACGAGCAACCCGTGCCGGACCGCCAGCCCGCCACGGTCGAGGCGCTGTTTGCTGCAAGCCACCTGCTTGCGCCGACCTGGTATGATCCTTGCCGCGACCGGCTGACCGATTTTGAAACCGTCCTTTCCCAACTTGAAGCCGAAGCCCGCGCCTGGCGCCAGGACCGAAACGGACACCGCGCCTATGGCATCCGGCTATGGAAGCGCCCGCTTATCGCCCGCTTTTTCGGTAATGGCCGGGGCGTGCGCTTTTGCGCGCGCCCGGGTCCGGACATTACCCTGGCCTGGGCTGGCAAGGCCAGCGCCTGCCCCAACGCCTTGCGCATCGAGGATGGCTTCCTGCGGTCCCGGGGGCTGGGCGCGGCGCTTGTTCCACCCCTGTCGCTGGTCGCAGACGATCTTGGCATCTATTACGATCCTGGTCGCGAAAGCCGCCTTGAACGTCTGATGGCAACGCCCCTGACACCGCAGCAAAAGCGTCGGGCGCAAGCACTGCACGAACGTCTGCTGTCGGCAAGGCTGACCAAATACAATCTGGGCGGTCCGCTGCCCGCCCTGCCGACAGGTCATCGCATCCTGGTGCCTGGTCAGGTGCAGGATGACGCTTCGGTCCGGCTGGGGGGCGGAGCGATAAGGGACAATCTTTCCTTGTTGCAGCTTGTTCGGGCCCATCGACCGCAATCCGTCGTGATCTATAAACCGCACCCCGACGTTCAAGCCGGCCTGCGGCCGGGCGCAATTTCCGCAGACGAGCTGCGCGGCGTTGCCGATGTCGTGGTGACCGATGCCGATATGGATCGACTGCTGGCAGCGGTGGACGAGGTCTGGACCATCACCTCGACCACAGGGTTCGAGGCATTGCTGCGCGGTCTGCCCGTGACCACTGTTGGCGCGCCCTTCTATGCCGGGTTGGGGCTGACCAACGACCTTGGTCCGGTGCCATCGCGCCGTCAGGCAGGTGCCGACATGCTTCGGCTGATCCACGCCGCATTGATCGCCTATCCCCGCTATCACGACCCGGTCAGCGACCTGCCCTGCCCTGTCGAGGTCGTGGTGGACCGTCTATGCGAAGATCACCCGCATGAAGCCGGGGGGCGCGTCTTGCGTATCCTCGCCAAATTGCAGGGTTTGTTCAGCACCCACGCCTGGCTTTGGCGGCGCTAGAATTTCCGCTGGCGCCGTCTCAGCCGGCGGCGATGACCCGTCGAACCGTTCAAGATCGTCCGCGCACGGGGCGCGGCTATGCGCCGAGGCCCATTATGCGGAACGGAAATGCGCGATCGATAATGGCCGCCCCTGTCAGGCCCGCTGCCAGCGATGCAGCACATCGCCGCCCAGCGACCGCAGTTCGACCAATTCGAAACGCGGGGCGTCAGCCAGCCGATTCAAGCCCAGCGACGCAATGGTCGGCAAGCCATCCCCACCCAGCGTGATCCCGGCACAATAGCCGACAAGCTGGTCGACCATATCCGCCGCCAGCAAACTTGCCGCCAGTTTCCCGCCACCCTCGCACAAGACACGGGTGACTCCGCGCCTTCCAAGCTCGGACATGACGTCAGCGACCGATCCCCGCAGATGCCACAAAGGCCCGTGCGCACTGTCCTCGGGCGGCAAGGGCGGCAGGTCACGGTTTGAAACGATCACGCGCACAGGCTGGCGCACCCGACCCAGACCGCGCACGTTCAATGTCGGGCGGTCTATGCGCGCCGTCTCTCCTCCGACCATCACCGCATCATGCGTCAGGCGCAGCATGTGGGCATGGCGGCGCGCTGCGGGGCCGGTAATCCATTGGCTTTCCCCACTGGCTGTGGCGATGCGGCCATCGAAGCTGCTGGCCAGCTTCAGCGTCAGCATCGGACGCCCGCGCGTGATGCGGGTCAGGAACCCCACCTGATCCCGGCCTGCCTGCCTGGCACAAATATTTTCGGTAACGCAGATGCCGGCCTGACGCAGCATTGCGTGCCCCCGACCCGCCACCCGCGGGTCAGGATCGGTCAGGGCCGAAACCACCCGCACGACACCGGCCCGCACCAGGGCTTCGGCGCAGGGCGGGGTCTTGCCGTGATGGGCGCAGGGTTCAAGCGTGACATAGGCAGTTGCCCCACGCGCGGCTGCGCCCGCCTGGGCCAACGCCATAGCCTCGGCATGGGGGCGTCCGCCGGGTTGTGTCCAACCGCGCCCAACGACGACGTCATCGCGCACCAGCACGCAGCCAACCGCAGGATTGGGCCAGGTATTGCCATGCCCGCGCCGCGCCAGCGTCAGCGCATGCGCCATGTGGCGATGATCGTTCATTCCTCGACGGCACCCGGGCGCAGTTCCGACACGAACTTGTCGAAATCATCGGCTGCCTGAAAATTCTTGTAGACACTGGCAAAGCGGACATAGGCAACGGTATCGATGCGCGCCAGCGCCTCCATCACGATTTCGCCGATGATTTTCGAGGGCACGTCCGTGTCGCCCATGCTCTCCAGACGTCGCACGATGCCGGAAATCATCTGATCGATCCGCTCGGGTTCGATCGGGCGTTTCTGCATGGCGATGCGGATCGATCGCTCCAGCTTGCTGCGGTCGAAATCCTCGCGCCGCCCGCTGGACTTGACCACCACCAGATCCCGCAACTGAACCCGTTCGTAGGTGGTGAACCGACCGCCACAGGCCGGGCAGAACCGCCGGCGACGAATTGCCACGTTATCCTCGGCAGGACGCGAATCCTTGACCTGGGTATCGACATTTCCGCAGAACGGGCACCGCATCCCTTGTTCCCCCTTGGCCACGATCACCCACAACTATAGGGCCCGCCAAACGGCTTGGGTAGCCCGATGATGGCGGCACAAGATACTGGTTTCGGGCCGTCCCGCCAATTGACGTAACGGCACGAACAGCCAGTTGCACCCAGACGCGGATTTGAGGAACACGCGTCTCGACAGACGGTTTGCGCCATGCAAAGGTCGCCACAATCGGCCGCGCAGAAGGCCGAGCAATGCGGAGGAACTCATGACTGAAACGACCCAGCTTGGCCGGCGCGCTTTCCTGACGCGCGCAACCATTGGCGGCGCCACCGCCGCTGCCGGGGCGGCCCTGGCTGCGCCCGCGATCGCCCAGGAAATGCCCGAAGTGAAGTGGCGACTGGCCTCGGCCTTTCCGAAATCGCTCGACACGATCTATGGCGGCGCCGAGGTGCTGTCCAAACATCTGGCAGAGGCGACCGGCGGCAAGTTCCAGTTGCAGGTCTTTGCAGCTGGCGAAATCGTCCCCGGCCTGCAAGCCCAGGATGCCGTCACCGAAGGCACGGTCGAGGCCTGCCACACCGTTTCCTATTACAGCTGGGGCAAGGATCCCACCTTTGCCCTGGGCGCGGCGGTTCCCTATGCGCTGTCGGCACGGGCGATGAACGCCTGGCAATATCATGGCGGCGGGATCGACCTGTTCAATGAATTCCTTGCGACGCACAACATCTTCGGTCTGCCCGGAGGCAATACCGGTGCGCAGATGGGCGGTTGGTTCCGCAAGGAAATCAACACCGTCGCCGATATCAAGGGCCTCAAGATCCGCGTCGGCGGCTTTGCCGGCAAGGTGATGGAGCGTCTGGGCGCGGTGCCGCAACAGATTGCCGGTGGCGATATCTATCCGGCGCTGGAAAAGGGCACCATTGACGCCTCGGAATGGGTTGGCCCCTATGACGATCAGAAGCTGGGCTTCTACAAGGTGGCACCCTATTACTATTATCCGGGCTGGTGGGAAGGTGGGCCGACGGTCCATTTCTTCTTCAACAAGGGCAAGTATGAAGAACTGCCCGATAACTACAAGGCTCTGCTGCGCACGGCGTGCCAGGCGACCGACGCCAACATGCTGCAGAAATATGACCATCTGAATCCGATCGCCTTGAAGGAACTGGTGGCGGCGGGCGCCCAACTGCGCCCCTTCAGCGCCGAAATCCTGGACGCCTGCTACAAGGCCGCCAACGAGGTCTATGCCGAGATCGAGGCGACCAACCCCGCCTTCAAGAAGATCTGGGAATCGATCAAGACGGTTCGCAACGACTGGTATCTTTATAACCAGACTGCCGAATATACCTACGATACCTTCATGATGATCCAGCAGCGCAACGGCACGCTGTAACAAACGGCATCGCAAGAATGAAAACCGCCGCGGAAATCCGCGGCGGTTTTTTTATGTTCGTGACCTCGGCAGAGCGGAAAAGGCCCAAAAATGGGCCTTTTCGTCGGCGTCAGTTGCCAGCTGCCGGCGCAGACAGGCCCGGAGGTGGGCCGGAAAGCGGATCGGCGGGATTGGCCGGCGCTTGTGAAGAACCCGGCGCGGAAAGGCCAGGCGGCGGCCCCGACAAGGGGTTGTCCGAGGACGGGTCTGCTGGCGCGGCTGTGGTCGAGGGGGCGGTTCCAGGCGCTGCCGGTTGAGCAAAGGGCGATCCGCCAAGCCCACCGAAGCCGCCAAGATCGCCCAATCCGCCGCTGCTTGGCACCTCGATCTTGACGTTCGAGGTATCGATCGGTGCCCCCTTGTAATGCATCACCAGGCCGGGGAAGGCCATCACGATCCCGATCATGACCAGCTGGATACAGACATAGGGAACGGCGCCCCAATAGATCTGCCCGGTCGTGACCGGCTGCATCAGCTTGCCCGTGACCTTGTCCGTGTAGGGTGCCTTTGGGGCGACCGACCGCAGGAAGAACAGCGAGAAGCCGAACGGTGGGTGCATGAAACTGGTCTGCATGTTCACCCCCAGCAACACGCCGAACCAGATCAGGTCGATACCCAGGGCATCGGCGGCCGGAGCCAGAAGCGGCACGATGATGAAGGCGAGTTCGAAAAAGTCCAGGAAGAACGCCAGCAGGAACACCAGAACCGATACTGCGATCAGGAAGCCGTATTCGCCACCGGGCAGAGAGGTCAGCAGATGTTCGACCCAGATATGACCATTCACGCCATAAAAGGTCAGCGAGAAAACGCGCGCCCCGATCAGGATGAACATCACGAAGGCCGACAGGCGGGTGGTCGCCAGCAAGGCCTGCCGGATGACGTCATAGCTCAGGCGCCCCTTGATCGCTGCCAGGATCAAGGCGCCGACAGCACCCATCGCGCCCCCCTCGGTCGGGGTGGCAATGCCCAGAAAGATCGTCCCCAGCACCAGAAAGATCAGTGCAAGCGGCGGGATCAGCACGATGATGACCTGTTGCGCCAGCCGCGACATCACATTGATCTTCAGAGACCGATCCAGCAACGCCAGGATGTAGATGGCGATGATGGCAAGCGCGGGGGCGAGGATATCGGCATCCTTGCCCGCCGTCGGGTGCAGCCAGCGGAACGCCAACCAGGCCATGACCAAGGTCAAGGCCAAGGCCACGAAAAGCGATGTCACGCCCGAACCCAGCGTCCGCGCCTCCTTGGGCAGGGCAGGCAGGCTGTTAGGGCGAATGATCGACATGACGAGGATGTAGGACATGTAAAGCCCGGTCAGGACCAGACCGGGGATCAACGCCCCCTTGTACATGTCGCCGACCGAACGTCCCAGCTGATCGGCCAGAACAATCAGGACCAGAGACGGCGGGATGATCTGCGCCAGCGTGCCCGAAGCCGCGATGGTGCCCGCCGCGATCCGGCGGTCATAGCCATAGCGCAGCATGATCGGCAGCGAGATCAGACCCATGGCGATCACCGAAGCGGCCACCACGCCCGTCGTCGCGGCCAGAAGCGCGCCCACGATGATCACCGCATAGGCAAGACCGCCCCGGATTGGACCGAACAGCTGCCCGATGGTATCCAGCAGATCCTCGGCCATGCCGGACTTTTCCAGCACGATGCCCATGAAGGTAAAGAACGGAATGGCCAGCAATGTCTCGTTCGACAACACCCCCCACAATCGCTCGGGCATCGCGTTCAGCAAGGGCCAGCTGAGATTGATCGATCCGCCCGACAAGGGTGCCAGTTCGACGCCGATCACAAAGAACAGAAGCCCGTTCGCAGCCAGGGCAAAGGCGACCGGATAGCCGAACAGCAGGAACAGCACCAGCGACGCGAACATGATCGGCGCCATGTTCATCGCAATGAATTCCATCATTTGCGCGTCTCCTCGCTGCGGGGGGATTCGTCCAGCGCATCCTGCATCTGGCGGACCATGACCTCGCCCTCCAGCGCCGCGGCCTCATGGTGCGAGACAAAGGGATTGGGATCGTCGATCAGGCCGCGCATCACCGCGATCTTCTTGATGATTTCGGAAATGCCTTGAAAGAACAAAAGCACGAAACCGATCAGCAACAACAGCTTGGCAGGCCACAGGATCAGCCCGCCCGAGTTGGTCGAGACCTCGCCGCTGTTATATGAGCGCATGACCCAGGGATAAAGGAACCACAGCATCAGTATGACAAAGGGCATCAGGAACAGCACATGCCCGATCAGATCGATCCAGTGTTGTGTCCGGCGTGACCAGCGCCCGTAGATGATGTCGATGCGGATGTGTTCGTTTTCCTTCAGCGTATAGGCTGCGGCGCCAAGAAAAGCGGCGCCATAGAGATACCATTGCAGTTCAAGCCAGGCGTTGGACGATGTGTTCAGCACCTTGCGGATCACCGCATTCGCGGCGCTGACCAGCACCGCGACCAGGATCAGCCAGCTGACATTCCGGCCGATGAATGTATTGACGCGATCAATGCCGCGAGACAGCCCCAGCAGGGCACCCATGACGACAAACCTCCCCCAAGTTGGCCGACCCGTTCGGGACGGCTGGTCGGTAGCCCCGACCTATTGATGTAATCGTGACCTATGAATGAAGCGTAAAAGCCATTCAAGGAAAACACATCAGAAAGTGACGAAGCGTCACGTGAACGCCACCAGGGTCAGCAGCACCGCACATTCGCAGGTCTGCTGCATGGCCCCAAGAACATCTCCGGTCTGTCCCCCCAGCTGTCGTTGCGCGCGGCGCATGATCCAGATGACCGGGATTGCTGCAACCGCGATGGTCGTCAGCCAGGCCATCAGCGGCCGGCTCATCATCAGGCATGGCCAGCACAGGATCGCGGCGCCCAGCAGAAGCGCCAGCCCGACGCCGACCATCGTGGGCCGGCCCGCCATGCGTCCCAGACCATCGCATCGCGCCGGTGGCAGATGCCACATTCCCAATGCCATAGCCGCCCGCGACAGCGCGGCGGCCCCCGTCAGCCCGGCAAGTCCAAGCCAGGGAGTGCTGTGCGCCAGAGCGGCAAGGGATGTGATGCGCAGGGCGCTCACCAGCCCCAGGGCCAGAACCCCGTAACTGCCGATACGCGAATCGCGCATTATCGCGAGGCGCTCGTTTCGGTCGCGCCCGCTTGCCGCATCGGCAAGATCCGCCAGGCCATCCTCGTGCATGGCGCCGGTCAGCATGATGCAGGCCGCGACCGCGAGCACCGCGATTGCGAAATCAGGCAGGCCGAGGATGCTTCCCCCCAGCACCACCAGGCCGCCCCCTGCCCCGACGACCAGCCCGACCAGCGGAAATGCCCAGACGGCCGCAGCCAGTGGCGGGGGTGGCGTGCGCATGAACCCGCCCAGCGGCAAGCGCGTCAGCCACACAAACGCGGTTGCCAGCCCCCGCGGATCGAACGAGTTCCGCAGATCCGGCGTCTTATCCAATCCCCGC
The DNA here is from genome assembly GCF_009696685.2 of Paracoccus sp. SMMA_5_TC. NCBI lineage: Bacteria > Pseudomonadati > Pseudomonadota > Alphaproteobacteria > Rhodobacterales > Paracoccaceae > Paracoccus > Paracoccus sp. SMMA_5_TC. The sequence goes on along the minus strand of NZ_CP102355.1, from coordinate 2,208,183 downwards.
CTCGGCAAAGGTGGCCATGCCGTTGTGACATTCCAGCGCCGCACGCAGCACCATCAGCGCCACGGCTGCGCCAGTTCCTTCGCCCAGTCGCATGTCCAGCGTGACGACAGGATCCTTTTTCAGCACGGCGATCAGCCTGCGGTGTCCGGGCTCGGCGCTTTCATGGCCGATCAGGCAGTGATCCAGAGCCTGCCGGTCATTCACGACCAGAACCCCGGCGGCGGCGGTGCAGATGAAGCCGTCCAGAATGACCGGAATTCCCAGTTCGCGGGCGCGGATCACGGCGCCGCAGATCGCGGCCTGTTCGCGTCCGCCAAAGCTGCCCAGGATCGAGGCCGCAGTTGCCGCACCCTTGTGACGACGCAGCCCGGCATTGATGACGGCTGCCTTGACCGCCTGCATGTCTGCATCGGCACCTGTGCCGGGGCCTACCCAATCCTCGGCCGTTCCGCCAAAGGTGGCTGCGGCCAGTGCGGCGGCGACGGTCGAATTGCCGATCCCCATTTCCCCAAGAATGATGGCATCCGCATCGGGATCGACGGCATCCTTGCCGGTCTGGATCGCGGCGACCAGGTCGGGCACATCCATGGCCATCGCCTTGGTGAAGTCTGCTGTCGGCCGCTCCAGGTCCAGCGCAACCACCTGCAATTCCGCGCCGGCGATCTTGCAAAGCTGGTTGATGGCTGCGCCGCCACGCTGGAAGTTGGCGACCATCTGCGCAGTCACCTCGGCCGGATAGGGGCTGACACCCTGCGCGGCGATACCGTGATTGCCGGCAAAGACCAGGGCCTGAACCCTGTCGAGACTTGGACGCGCGCGACCCTGCCAGCCGGCCATGAACACGGCCAGATCCTCGAGCCGGCCCAGCGATCCGGGCGGCTTGGTCAGTTCGGCCTGACGCGCCCGAGCAGCCTCGGCCGCAGCGGTGTCATACTCTTTCACGTTGTCCCTCTTTCTGGTTTGAGCCGCAGCGGCAGACCACTGACCGCCATCCACACCTGATCGGCAACCTCGGCCACCGCCTGATTCATCCAGCCATGCTGATCGCGGAAACGTCGTGCAAGTGCGTTGTCGGGCACGATGCCCAAGCCAAGTTCATTGGTGACCAGGACGACGGGGGAATGCTGGCGGGCAAGCGTCGCGCAAAGCTCCGCGACAGCGGCTTCGGGCTGGGTGCTGTCCAGGATGTTGGCCAGCCACAGGGTCAGGCAATCGATCAGCCGCACGCCCTGCCCTTCGGTGGCTGTCAGCGCCGCAACCAGATCCCGGGGCGATTCGAGCGTTTGCCAGTCCCCACCCCGGCGCAATCGGTGGCGATCGATACGATCAGCCATCTCGGCATCCCCTGCCTCGGCCGTGGCAATATAGATGCGGGGACCGCCAAGGCCATCCACAAGCCCTTCGGCCAGACGGGATTTTCCCGATCTGGCGCCGCCGGTCACCATGATGATGCGCGGTTCCTTGCTCATGACAGTCTTGTTTCACACGCGACGCGGCAGCGAAAGCCGGAAATCAAGCTTGCTGTCAGACAGCTTATCGGCAACACTCGCGCAATCAGCATTGCACACGCGAAAGTAGCAATGCGCAATAACATTCAGAGAGGTGCCCTATGACCCGTCTTTTCCTGACCACTGCGCTGGTAGCTGGCCTGGCCATGCCCGCCATGGCTGTCCAGCTGGGCGAAGGTGAAAAGCTGGCAGAAAACCAAAGCTATACCTTCTGGTTGCTGGACGCGATCAAGACGACCGATCCGCACAAGGACACCGATGTCGCAGGCTCGGATGTCATCCGCCAGCTGTTCGAGGGCCTGCTGAACGAGGACGCCACTGGCGCCCCGATTCCCGGCGTCGCGACGGGATTCGATGTTTCGGACGACAAGCTGACCTATACCTTCAAGCTGCGGCCCGAGGCGAAATGGTCGAACGGCGATCCGGTCACTGCCAATGATTTCGTCTATAGCTGGCGGCGCCTGGCCGATCCGGCAACCGCGTCCGAATACGCCTGGTTCATCGAACTGATGAACGTCGAAAACGCCACTGCCGTGGTCAAGGGCGAAAAGAAACCCGAGGAACTGGGCGTCAAGGCGCTGGACGATCATACGCTTGAGGTCAAGCTGACCACGCCCACCCCCTATTTCCCCAAGATGGTGACGCACGCCTCGACCTTCCCGGTCAATCAGAAGGTCGTCGAGGCCGAAGGCGACAGTTGGACCCAGCCCGGCAAGCTGGTCGGCAATGGCGCCTATGTCCTGACCAGTCACGATCTGGGCGTCCAGATCAGCATGGAAAAAAGCCCGACCTACTGGGACGCCGACAATGTGGTGATGGAAAAGATCAAGGGTCTGACCGTCAACGACAACAACATCGCCCTGACCCGCTATCAGGCCGGCGAGCTGGACCGCGTGCAGATCCCCGCCGGGCAATATCCGCGGCTGAAACAGGAATTCCCCGATCAGGCGATTTCCATTCCCTATGCCTGCACCTATGCCTATCTGCTGAACGTCGGCCCCAAGGGCCCCGAGGCGCTCAAGGACGTGCGCGTGCGCAAGGCGCTGTCCTATGCCATGCAGCGCGACATCGTTGTCGACCAGATCCTGCAAGGCGGCCAGAAGCCGGCCTATAACTGGACCCATTGGGCCATCGAAGGCTTCGAGATGCCCGAGATCGACTATGCCGGCTGGAGCCAGGCCGAGCGTCTGGAAAAGGCCAAGGCACTGCTGGCCGAGGCTGGTTATGGCCCCGACAAGCCGCTGAAGCTGACGCTGCAATACAACACCGACGAAAACCACAAGAAAATCGCCGTTGCCGCGCAGCAGTTCTACAAGCAGCTGGGCATCGACCTGACTCTGAACAACGTCGAATGGAAGGTGCATACCGACCGGATGCAGGCGGGCGACTTCGAAATGGCCCGCTATGCCTGGTGTGCCGATTACAACGAGGCTTCGACCTTCCTCGACTATTTCCGTTCGACCGGGATGAACTGCGGCAAATATTCCAACCCGGAATTCGACAAGCTGATGGACGAATCCAAGACGGCCGAAAACCCGAACGTCCAGTATACGGCCGCCGAAAAGCTGCTGGCCGAGGACATGCCGCTGGTGCCGATCTATCAATATGCCAAGGTCGACATGATCCGCGACGACATCAAGGGCCTGCCGACCGAAAACGTCATGAACGACTGGTATGCCAAGGACATCTATCGCATCCAGAAGTAAGCGCCTGGGGCGGCCCGCCATGGGCCGCCCCGTCGTCTATGTCCGGCACCCTGGTTCAGGAACCTGCACATGTTCGGCTATATTCTCAGGCGGTTTGCGGTCGCGATTCCGACCTTGCTGCTGCTGATTGTCATTTCATTCCTGCTGATGCATGCCGCGCCCGGCGGCCCCTTTACCCAGGAACGCGCCCTGCCCCCGCAGGTTCTGGCCAATCTGAACGCCAAGTACGGGCTGGATGATCCGCTGTGGCGTCAGATCGTCAATTATGTCTGGGGCATCATCGCGCATTTCGATTTCGGGCCCAGCTTCGTCTATCCTGACCGGACGGTGAACCAGATCATTGCCGCCGGGTTTCCAGTGACGCTGACCTATGGCGGCATCGCCTTCGTCGTGGCGGTCGCGGTCGGGGTGTCGCTGGGGGTCGCTGCGGCGATCCGCCAGAACTCGTGGCTGGACTATCTGGCGGTCGGGGTCTCGATCGGGGCGCAGGTGCTGCCGAACTTCGTGATGGCGCCGATCCTGGTGCTGATCTTTACGCTGTGGCTGGGGTGGTTGCCTGGCGGCGGCTGGGGCGGGCCGATCTACTGGATCATGCCGGTGCTTGCGCTGTCGACCAGCTTCATGGCCTCGATCGCGCGCATCACCCGCAGTTCGATGCTCGAGGTGCTGGGCTCGAACCACATCCGCACCGCCCGCGCCAAGGGCTTGCCGGAAAGCAAGGTGATCCTCCGCCACGCGCTGAAACCCGCGATGCTGCCGGTCATCAGCTATCTGGGCCCGGCCTTCGTGACCATGATCACCGGCTCGGTGGTCGTGGACATGTATTTCTCGACCGGGGGCATCGGACGCAGCTTTGTCGATTCGGCGCTGAACCGCGACTATGCGGTGATGATGGGAATCACCATCCTGGTGGGTGCGCTGACCATCCTGTTCAGTCTGGTCGTGGACGTGCTCTACGCCTGGATCGACCCCAAGATCAGGTATTGAGCCATGATCGACGCACAGAAAATGCAATCGCTGGCCGCGCGCCTTTCCGAGCCCGAGGTCAAGGGCCGCAGCCCCTGGGCCGACGCCCGCCGCAGGTTCCGCCGCAACAAGGCGGCGATGATCAGCCTGTTCGTGCTGATCCTGGTGGGACTGTTCGCGCTGTTCGGCAATTACCTTGCCGCCTGGTCGAACGAGGAAATGGACTTCTCGGTCATGGGCCAGGCCGCGCAGCTTGGCGCGCCCAGCTGGGCGAACGGCCATTACTTCGGCACCGATGACCTGGGGCGCGACCTGTTCTCGCGCACCGTGCAGGGCACCCAGGTCAGCCTGCTGGTCGGGTTGATCGGCGCCGGCATCGCCGTGATCGTGGGCACGCTTTACGGCGCGACCGCGGGCTATGTGGGCGGGCGCACCGATGCGATCATGATGCGCACTGTCGATGTGCTGATGTCGATTCCCTACATGTTCGCGCTGATCCTGCTGCTGGTGATCTTTGGTCGCAGCATGGCGATGCTGTTTCTGGGCATCGGGCTGATTTCCTGGCTGGACATGTCGCGCATCGTGCGCGGCCAGACGCTGAGCCTGAAGAACCGCGAATTCATCGAGGCCGCCCGCGCCACCGGCGTCCCCGCGTGGAAGATCATCCTGCGCCACATCGTTCCCAACCTGCTGGGCGTGGTCGCCGTCTATGCCACGCTGCTGGTGCCGCTGATGATCCTGTCGGAAAGCTTCATCAGCTTTCTGGGCCTGGGCGTGCAGGAACCGCTGACCTCTTGGGGCGCGCTGATTTCCGAGGGCGCCGGCACCATGAACTATGGCACCTTGTGGCAGCTGGCCTTTCCGCTGTTCTTCTTCTGCATCACGCTGTTTGCCTTCTTCTTCGTGGGCGACGGCCTGCGCGATGCCCTGGACCCGAAGGATCGCTGACATGGCGCTGCTGGAAATCCGCAATCTGAACGTGCGTTTTGCCACCACCGACGGCGAGGTTGCCGCCGTGAACGGTATCAGCCTGGATCTCGACCGCGGCCAAACCCTTGGGGTGGTCGGGGAATCGGGCTCGGGCAAATCGCAGCTGGCCTTTTCGATCATGGGGCTGCTGGCGCGAAACGGCCGCGCCAGCGGCTCGATCCGCTTCGACGGGGCCGAGATCCTGAACGCCCCGCCCAAGGTGCTGAACGCCATCCGCGCCGAACATATCGCGATGGTGTTCCAGGACCCGATGACCAGCCTGAACCCCTATATGCGGGTGTCCGACCAGATGGCCGAGGTGCTGATGCTGCACAAGGGCATGGGCAAGGCCCAGGCCGTGGCCGAGGCGGTGCGGATGCTGGACGCGGTGCGTATCCCGGACGCTGCCGGCCGGGTGCGACTGTATCCCCACGAATTTTCCGGCGGCATGCGGCAGCGGGTGATGATCGCCATGGCCCTGCTATGCCGGCCCGAGGTTCTGATCGCCGACGAGCCCACCACTGCCCTGGATGTGACGGTGCAGGCGCAGATCATGGAATTGCTGGCCGATCTTCAGCGCGAATTCGGCATGGCGATGATCCTGATCACCCACGATCTTGGCGTGGTGGCCGGTTCCTGCGAACGGGTGATGGTGATGTATGGCGGTCAGGTGATGGAACGCGCGCCCGTCGATCCGCTGTTCGCCGATCCGGCACACCCTTATTCCCAGGGGTTGCTGGCCGCGATTCCCCGCGTCGATCAGAAGGGCGAGCGGCTGTCGGCCATTCCCGGCAGCCCGCCCAACATGACCAATCCGCCGCCCGGCTGCCCCTTTGCGCCGCGCTGTGCCTATGTGATGCCGGTCTGCGACAGCATGCCGCCGTTGCAGGCATTTGCGCCGGGCCGCGAACGCGCCTGCCACGCGCCGCTGGAACAGGTGCGTGCCGGCCATGCGCCGCAGCCCGACCTGCCCGAGCCCGCGGCCGCCGATCTGCTTGATACCCCGCACGATCATCTGCCCCAGGGTGCCGTGGCCGGCGCCGGCATGGCAGGCACAACGCAGGAGTCGGGACATGACCGCTAAGCCGTTGCTGTCGGCGCGCGATCTGCGCGTCACCTTCACCATCCCGGCGCCCGGCGGCCTGCCCTGGACCCCGCCGCGACAGCTGCATGCGGTGGGCGGCGTCGATTTCGACCTGATGCCGGGTGAAACCCTGGGCATCGTCGGGGAATCGGGGTCGGGCAAATCGACCTTGGCGCGGGCGCTGATCGGCCTGGTGCCCGCGACCGGCAAGGCGATCTGGCAGGACGGCACCGATCTGGTCGGCCTGTCGGCCCGACAGATGCTGCGCTATCGCAGCGAAATCCAGATGGTGTTCCAGGACCCGCTGGCCAGCCTGAACCCGCGCATGACCGTGGGACAGATCATCGCCGAGCCGCTGACCACCCATCACAAGGACCTGTCGCGCGACGAGATCAAGCGCCGCGTCAAGGACATGATGGACCGCGTCGGCCTGCTGCCCAACCAGATCAACCGTTATCCGCACGAATTTTCCGGCGGCCAGTGCCAGCGCATCGGCATCGCCCGCGCACTGATCGTCGAACCGCGGCTGGTGATCTGCGACGAACCGGTCTCGGCACTGGATGTTTCGATCCAGGCGCAGGTCATCAACCTGCTGGACGATCTGCAGCGCGATCTGGGTCTGGCGTTGATCTTCATTGCTCATGACCTTTCGGTGGTGAAGCACATCAGCGACCGGGTGCTGGTGATGTATCTGGGCCGGGTGATGGAACTGGCCGAGGCCGCGTCGCTGTATGACGACCCCCAGCATCCCTATACCCAGGCGCTGATGTCGGCGGTGCCGATCCCCGACCCCGAGCTCGAGCGCAACAAGCGGATGATTCCGCTGCGCGGCGAACTGCCCTCGCCCATGCGGCCGCCGTCGGGATGCGTGTTCCGTACCCGCTGCCCGCGGGCCCAGGACATCTGCGCGGCCGAGCGGCCGGAACTGCGGGGCGGCGCACATCTGACGGCCTGCCATTTCCCCGGCGCCATGCGCCCCGAGGAACTGGCCGCCGCCGGCGTCTAGGTCTGACCGCTGGCCAGCAGGCGGGCCATTTCGGCCCGCAGCTCGGCGATCTCGAACGGTTTGGCGATGAAGCCATCGGCGCCCAGCGCCAGCCCCTTGCGCCGTTCGACCACCGAGCCGCGCGCGGTCATCAACAGCACGCGCACCTCGCGCAGCTGGGCATCGGCGCGCATGGCGGTGACGATCTCGTAACCCGACAGATCGGGCAGCATCACGTCAAGCAGCACCAGATCGGGGCGGCGGCGGTGCATCTCTGCCAGGGCACCGCCGCCGCTGGCCAGACGGCGCGGGCTGTGGCCCGCGCGCGTCATCAGGAATTCCAGCGCGGTGGCGATGTTGTCCTCGTCCTCGACGATCAGGATGTCTGCCATCTGTCCCATCCGCGCAAGGTGATGCGCGGCCCGCCAGAGGCGACGGGCCACGCCTGGGTGTCAATGCGCCGATGCCTCGGCCGCGCCGATGCCGGTTTCCGACCGCACCTGCTGGGCCAGGTAGCCCGCGCGATCGATCCGGGCGCGCTGGCTGTTGTCCAGCTTGGAAAACAGCCAGATGCCGACAAAGGCCAGGGTCATCGAGAACAGCGCCGGCGAGGTATAGGGGAACGGCGCCGATCCTTCGGGATAGCCCAGCGTCGCTTCCCAGACCGACGGCGACAGCACCGTCAGCACCACCGACGAGATCAGCCCCAGAAAGCCGCCGATCACCGCGCCGCGGGTGGTGCAATCCTTCCACAGCACCGACATGAACAGCACCGGGAAGTTCGCCGAGGCCGCGACCGCAAAGGCCAGCGACACCATGAAGGCGATGTTCTGGTTCTTGAAGGCGATGCCCAGAACCACCGCGATCACGCCCAGGGCAATGGTGGTCATGCGCGATACCCGCAGTTCGCTGCCGGCGGGCGGATTGCCCTTCTTGATGACGGTTGCGTAAAGGTCGTGGCTGACTGCCGATGCCCCCGACAGCGTCAGACCCGCGACCACCGCCAGGATGGTGGCGAAGGCCACGGCCGAGATGAATCCCAGGAACACGTTGCCGCCGACCGCATGGGCCAGATGCACCGCCGCCATGTTGTTGCCGCCGACCAGCTTGCCATCCGCCCCGACGAAATCGGGATTGGTCAGCACGAAGGTGATGGCGCCAAAGCCGATGATGAAGGTCAGCAGGTAGAAATAGCCGATCCAGCCGGTCGCCCACATCACCGACTTGCGCGCCTCTTTCGCGCTGGGAACGGTAAAGAACCGCATCAGGATATGCGGCAGGCCGGCGGTGCCGAACATCAGCGCCATGCCGAAGCTGATGGCCGAGATCGGATCCTTGATGAAGGTGCCCGGCGCCATGATCGACTGGCCGGCGGCGGCGGCCTCCTCGGCGGTCTTGCCCGAGGCAGTAGCCAGGTCGGCCTTGATCCGCACGGCTTCGGCAAACATCGCCTCGGGGCTGAAGCCGAACTTCCACATCACCATGAAGGCCATGAAGGACGCCCCGCCCAGCAGCAGGCAGGCCTTGATGATCTGCACCCAGGTGGTTGCCGTCATGCCGCCGAACAGCACATAAATCATCATCAGCGCGCCGACGATGACCACGGCCATCCAGTAATCCAGCCCGAACAGCAGCTGGATCAGCGACCCCGCCCCCACCATCTGCGCGATCAGGTAAAATGCGACCACGACCAGCGTCCCCGAGGCGGCAAAGATGCGCACCGGCGTCTGCGCAAACCGGAAGGCGGCGACATCGGCAAAGGTGAACTTGCCCAGGTTGCGCAGCCGCTCTGCCATCAGAAAGGTCAGGATCGGCCAGCCGACCAGAAAGCCGATCGAATAGATCAGACCATCATAGCCCGAGGTCATCACTGCCGCGGAAATTCCCAGAAAGGATGCCGCCGACATGTAGTCGCCTGCGATGGCCAGGCCGTTCTGAAAGCCCGAGATGCCGCCACCGGCAGTATAGAAATCCGCCGCCGACTTGGTCTTGGCGGCGGCCCATTTCGTGATGAAAAGTGTTGCGACGACGAATGCCCCGAACATGATGATGGCGGTCCAGTTAGTCGCCTGTTTCGTGCCGCCCTGGATCACGTCAGCCAAGGCCAGCCCCGGGGCCAGCATCAACGCCGCAGCCGCGGCACAGGTTTTCTGCAACGGCTTCATTTCAGCGCCTCCCGCTTGATCTTGTCGCTCAGCTCGTCGAATTCGCTGTTGGCGCGTCGGACATAAATGCCTGTTACCAGGATGGTGAACAGGATGACGCCAAAACCGATCGGGATACCCAGCGTGGTCACCCCCGAACCCAGCCGGGTAGCCAGGAACTCCTTGTCGAAGGCGATCAGCAGGATATAGCCGTAATAGACGACCAGCATCGCGATGGTCAGCATCCACCCGAAACGGGATCGTCTTTCTGTCAGCGCCTTGTAGTTCGGATCAGCGGCAATGCGCCGGACCAAGCTGTCTTCCATGGTTTCGAGTCCTCCCACTCGCACAAGGGTCATTGCTTCGCCGGGGCGGCGCAGGCAGCTGCGCCGCCGATTGGCGGATTGTCGAGGTTGTCAGGCGGCACAGGGCTGCCTTCGCCCGGCCGAGATCGCTGCGCGTCCCGACACTCGGGGCGCGGGGCAGTCAGGCTGGTCCCGGCGCGCCGCGCCGGGGCCGGTTCATTCGTGGTTCATGCGGTTTTCGATCAGTTCGTCCACCACACTGGGGTCGGCCAGGGTCGAGATGTCGCCCAGGCTGCCGAAATCGTTTTCCGCGATCTTGCGCAGGATTCGGCGCATGATCTTGCCTGACCGGGTCTTGGGCAGGCCGGGCGCCCACTGGATCAGGTCGGGCTTGGCAATCGGGCCGATTTCATTGCGGACCCAGGTTTCCAGTTCCTTGCGCAGATCCTCGCTGGGTTCGATGCCGTTCATCAGCGTGACATAGGCATAGATCCCCTGCCCCTTCAGCGGGTGCGGATAGCCGACCACCGCGGCCTCGGCCACGCTTTCATGGGCGACCAGGGCGCTTTCGACCTCGGCCGTGCCCATGCGATGGCCCGAAACGTTGATGACATCGTCAACGCGGCCGGTGATCCAGTAATAGCCGTCCTCGTCGCGGCGGCAGCCGTCGCCGGTAAAGTAATAGCCCGGATATTGCTGGAAGTAGGTTTCCATGAAACGCTGGTGGTCGCCCCAGACCGTGCGCATCTGCCCGGGCCAGCTGTCGGCCAGACACAGCACACCCTCGGCCGGGTTGCCGTTCTGAACGACGCCCGAACTTGCATCCAGCACCACCGGCTTCACGCCAAAGAACGGCAGCGTGGCCGAGCCGGGCTTGGTTTCGATCGCCCCGGGCAGCGACGTGATCATGTGACCGCCGGTTTCGGTCTGCCACCAGGTGTCGACGATCGGACAGCGGCCCTTGCCGACATGCTTGTCATACCAGGTCCAGGCCTCGGGGTTGATGGGCTCGCCCACCGAACCCAGCACGCGCAGGCTGGACAGGTCGTATTTCTCGACCCATTCCGGGCCCATGCCCATCAGCGAGCGGATGGCCGTGGGGGCGGTATAGAACTGGTTGACCTTGTGCTTTTCGCAAACCGCCCAGAAGCGGCCGGCGTCGGGCCAGGTGGGCACGCCCTCGAACATCAGCGTGGTGGCGCCATTGGCCAGCGGGCCATAGACGATATAGCTGTGGCCGGTGACCCAGCCGACATCTGCCGTGCACCAGAACACATCGCCGTCCTTGTAGTCAAAGACGTATTGATGCGTCATCGCCGCGTAAAGCAGGTATCCCCCGGTGGTATGGACGACCCCCTTGGGCTTGCCCGTCGAACCCGAGGTATACAGGATGAACAGAGGATCCTCGGCCCCCATCGGCCGTGGCGGGCAGTCGGGGCTGACCTGTTCCATCATGGCAAGCACGTCGATGTCACGCCCGTCGACCCAGCTGATCTGATCGCCGGTGTGCTTGACCACCAGACATCGCACCCGGTCCGAACAGTGCAGCAGCGCGGCATCGGTGTTCGACTTCAAGGCCGTGCGGCGCCCGCCACGCGGCGCAGTGTCGGTGGTGATGACCAGCTTTGCCCCGCAATCGTTGATGCGATTGGCCAGCGCGTCGGGCGAAAAGCCGCCAAAGACGATGGAATGGATCGCGCCGATGCGGGCACAGGCCAGCATGGCATAGGCCGCTTCGGGGATCATCGGCATGTAGATCACCACCCGGTCGCCGCGCATCACGCCCTGGCTCAGCAGGACATTCGCCATGCGATTCACCTTTTCCGAAAGCTCGGCATAAGTGATGTGGCGGGCCGGCTGGCTGGGATCGTCGGGTTCCCAGATGATGGCGGTCTGCTGGGCGCGCTGCGGCAGGTGCCTGTCGATACAGTTGACCGAGGCGTTCAGCACCCCGTCCTCGAACCACTTGATCGACACATTGCCCATGGTGAAGTCTGTATTCTTGACCCGAGTAAAGGGCTGGATCCAGTCCAGACGCTGCGCCTCGCGCCCCCAGAATCCATCGGGATCGGAAATCGATTCGTCATACATGCGGCGATAATCCGCAGGCTTGACCAGCGCGTTCTCGAATCCAGCCGGAATCGGATGTTTCGCAAGGTTTTCAACAGACATGGCGGCCCTCCTCTGCCAATCGCCGACCGATTCCTGGTCCGATGGATTGCCTTTGACAGGCGCATCGGGATCGAAATCGACCGGAGGTTGCCACGGATGTTAAGTCAAACTGTATCCATTCGTAAACCATTTTTTTGAAAGGATATTTTTGTAAATTTATTCACGCAATGACTGTTGATGTTGTAAATTATTGACAGCGGCTTGCCCGTATCGAGCCGTCGGGGCAAAGATCGCCCATGCGCCGCGATCCCTTTCACGCACCCGACGACCATGCACGCAGTATTGCGCGCAGGCTGCTCGGCAGTTGCCGGCATGCCATCCTGGCTACCCAGGATGCTGAAACCGGCTTTCCCCTGGTCACGCGCATCGCCTTGCAAACCGAAAAGCATGGCGTGCCCATCGCGCTGCTCTCCGATCTGGCAAGGCATAGCCAGGCCTTGCGGGTCGACAACCGCGCGGGCCTTCTGATCGGGGATGCTTCGCCCGACACCGACCCGATGCGGGCGCCGCGGCTGTCGATTCAAGGCCGGGCAACGATCATGCCTTTGACGCCTGCCATCCGAGCCGCATGGCTGGAACGCAACCCGTCTGCGCGCGCCTATATCGACCTGCCGGACTTCAGGCTTTGGCGCATCGATCCTGTCCACGGGCTGCTGAATGCCGGATTTGGCCGTGCCTATCGGATGGAAGCTGCGGACATGCTGCTGCCCCCGACCGCATGACGGTCGAGGGCCAAGGCCGGCTTTGCCGCCCGGTTTCTAGTCGGGGTTGTCCATCCGCACCCGCAGCGAGACCGAGCCCTTCGTCGCCGCCGCCCAGTTCAGCGCCACCTGCTTGCGGGCGGTGCCAAGCTGTGTCTGCACCCAGGGCATTTCGGTGACCCGGGCATTTGCAGCATTGGTGATCGCGCTGGTAGCTACCAGGGATTCCACCCGGCGCGCCCAGCCGTTGAAGGGCAAGGCCGCCGCGACGGTGACCAGCCACCTGCTGGTGGCAGTGGCCTGGGTAAAGGTCACATCGACCGGGTTGGCGACATAGGTGTTCACGCCATTGAACATGTTGCCCTGGAACTGGATGTTGCGCATCCGTGTGTAATCCAGATCGGCAAAGCTTGTATCGACGCGGTCGATGCGGGTGATCTTGTTCACCAGCGACTTGAAAACATTGCCCATTACTGCAAGGCCATGGACGAAATGGCCGGTTCCATAGGGTTTCAGCACCAGCCAGTTGAACCCGAGGGTGGTGTTGGATGCCAGAAAGGTGTTGCCGGTGATCGTCAGGCCGCCAAAGGAATATTCGTCTCCTTCGAAATTCGGCCGCGGGTCATGTTCGTTTGTCCATTCAATCGAACAGTTGTCGATGTAATTGCCGGTCACGGTGGTCTGCACATTGGTCTGGGTCAGCACCAGACCGCCAAAGCGCACACCGTTCTGGGCGTTGTCGCCCTGGAACCAGTGGTTGCCCTCGATGATGTGACCGCCGCCGTTCATCACAGCGAAATGCGCAAAGCGCACAAAGCGGCTGTGCCGGATCTTGGTGTCGTTGTTGTTGACGTTCAGCGCCACCGTGGTGCGGTTCTGCGCCAGATCGGTCATCTCGTTCGACAGGAACTCGCAACGATCGACAAGCATCCCCTGGCAACCGGTGCCGATCGAGGTGATGCCACGGTCCTTGGGGCGCGTGAAATAGCAGTCGCGGACGCAGAACATCGACCCGCTCTTGGCCAGCATGATGCCGCTGGCATTGCCTTCCAGCAGGAACTCGACATCGTCGAAATTGAACCGCGACAGCTCCTCCATTGCGGAAAAGTCAAAGGCATAGCGATAGCGGGTGAAGGTATAGGACCGCGTGGTCGCACCGCCGAACAGGGGCTGCGACAGTGTCAGCGTGCGGGCCGCAACGTTACGTGCCAGCACGTAAACCTCGCGGCCGACACCGCTGCCGATCACGCGCGCGCCGACCTCGATGTTCGCGACATTCCCCACCCCGGTCAGCAGCAGCGGTTGGGCGGGATTGTAGGTCGCGGTCGAGGTGACCGAGGTGCTGTTCCAGGCAGGACCGGGGACGATGCTGACCTGACCATTGGTGATGACGCGACGATTGGCGAAACTGGTCACCCCTGGCGCCGCATCCTCGATCCGGATCGGCTCGGACAGATGCACATTGCGCCCGCACAGGTCCAGCACACCATGATCGGTAAAGCCCAGCAGCGCCTGCAAGGCCTTGCGCATGCCCTCGGTCTCGTCGCCAAAGGCCGCGGCATAGGTCGGGAAATCAAAGCTGCGCGTCAGCGCCAGCCGGGCGTTGCGCGGCATCCGCAGCGTGCCCACAAAGCGCACCGGCGAGGAAAGGCTGAGGTCCGACCCGATATAGAACGTGCCCGCGGGCACCAGGATCTGCCCGCCTCCCGCCGCCTGGTCCGCCGCAACGAATGCCGCGCGGTCATCGGCCACGCCGTTGCCGATGGCGCCAAAATCGCGCACATCGACCCAATCCAGCATCCCTGGCACAAAGGCGGCGGTCACATCCTCGATCACGATGCTTTCGATCCGGATCGAGCCGTTGTTGTCGCCCAGCAGATCAAGGCCGAAGTGTCCGAATGTTGCGGACCTGCCCCAAGCCATGTCGACGCCGTCGCGCCGGCCGGTGCCGACGATGGCGGAAACCTCGACAACCTCGTTATAGCCGCTCAGGCTGACGGCGGGACCGGATTGCACGACGCCCGCCACGTTCTCGCCCGCCGCATTGCCGGCAAACCCCGCGATGCGCACCTGCGGCAGGTTGCCCGCAATCGCCTTCACCCGCGCCGAGATGCGCAGATAGGTGCCGGGATTGATCGGCGTGCGCCGCATGTAGCGGATCGAGGTGACGCTTTGCTGTTTCAGGATCTCGAGGCAGCTGCCGAAATCCTGGTCGGCGGGCACGATGGCAGCATTGGGCGCAGCCGCCCAGGTTGGCGAGCCCGCGCGACCGTCCGTCTGCGACCACAGGGCAAGCCCCAGGTTGAAGGCACGCGGCATCAGCGACTGGTTGCCGATTATCGTGGTGGCCATGCCAAAACTCCCTATTCCACATGATGCGAGGCGATGGGCCGCGCGGTCTGTCAGGAATTTGGCAAGGTCGCGTTAACCGCTTGTTAACCATGCGCGCGCCGCAACGGCAGCGCGCGCAACGTGATCTTCGGCTTGCGGATCAGTTGGTGGGCATGCCGGCCAGTTCTCCGGCCAATGCCCGTTCGATGAGCGCGCGGGTTTCATCGACACCGTAAAGCGCAATGAACCCGCCAAACCTTGGCCCCTGATCTGCGCCCAGCAGCACCTGGTAAAGCGCCTGGAACCAGTCCTTCATCGGCTCGAACCCGTGTTCGCGACCGATGGCAAAGACCATGGATTGCAGCGCCTCGGCGTCGGCGGGCTGATCCCAGGCCGCCAGCCGCCCCGCCAGATCCTCGAGCGCGCGACGCTCGACCTCGGTGGGCGCGCGAAACTGGCGGGTGGGCGCCACGAAGTCGTTGAAATAGCGCACCGCAAACTCGGCGGCCTGGTCCAGCGTCGGATTGGTCTCGGGGCTGGCCTCGGGCGCATAGCGACGTATGAAACCCCAAAGCCCGGTCTTGTCCTTCGCCCCCGCGACCGAGGCCAGGTTCAGCAGCATCTGGAACGGCACCACCATGTCGGATGCCGGCACCTGTCCGCCATGTATATGCCAGACGGGATTGGCCAGTTGCTGGTCGGGCGTCTGATCGGGATAGGCACGCAACTGCTGGTGATATTCGTCGACCGCTTTCGGGATGACATCGAAATACATCCGCTTTGCCGTCTTGGGCTTCTGATACATGAAATACGACAGGCTTTCGGTGGCCGCATAGGTCAGCCATTCGTCGATCGAAAGCCCGTTGCCCTTGGATTTGCTGATCTTTTGACCGTGCTGATCCAGGAAGAGTTCATAGGTGAAATGCTCGGGCCGGCGCCCGCCCAGGATTTCGCAGATGCTGTCATAGATCGGCGTGTTCGTGCTGTGATCCTTGCCATACATCTCGAAATCGACATCAAGCGCGGCCCAGCGGGCGCCGAAATCGGGCTTCCACTGCAATTTCACATGACCTCCGGTCACGGGCAGCGTGGTCTCCTGTCCATCCTCGTCATCGAAGGTGATCGTGCCGTTGACCGCATCGACATGTTTCAACGGCACATACAGAACCCGTCCGCTCTTGGGGCTGATGGGCAGGAAACAGGAATAGGTCTGCTGGCGTTCTTCGCGCAGGCTGGCCAGCATCACCTCCATGATCGCGTCATAGCGTTCGGCCGCCAGCAGCAGCGTGGCATCGAACTGGCCGGACTTGTAGAATTCGGTGGCGCTGATGAACTCGTATTGGAAGCCGAAGGTGTCCAGAAACCGGCGCAGCATGGCGTTGTTGTGATGACCAAAGCTTTCATACTGGCCGAAGGGATCGGGCACCGTGGTCAGCGGTTCCTGCAGGTGCTGGCGCAGCATTTCGGTGTTGGGCACGTTGTCGGGAACCTTCCGCATCCCGTCCATGTCGTCGGAAAAACAGAAAAGCCGCGTCGGGATGTCGGAAATCATCTCGAAGGCGCGACGGATCATCGTGGTGCGCGCCACCTCGCCAAAGGTGCCGATATGTGGCAGACCCGAAGGACCATAGCCGGTCTCGAACAGCACGTATCCCTTTTCGGGATCCTTTTTTTCATAGCGTTTCAGCACGCGGCGGGCCTCTTCAAAGGGCCAGGCCTTGGATTTCATCGCGGCGTCGCGCAAGCTGCTCATCTGGGGTCTCCGTTGCTGTGCCTTCCCCGTATTGAAACGCGACCGGATGGTCAATAATTTCGCCCAAAACCAACGGAGAATTGCCCATGACCGACAGCCTTCCCTCTTTTTCGGCCTGCGATGCGCTGGTCGCGGTCATGGTGGCGGTATCGGCCTCGGATCAGAACCTGCGCACGGCCGAGCTGCTGGCGATCGAACGGGCGGTGAACCATACACCGGTCTTTGCCGAATATGACATCGACCGCATGCGGGCGGTGTCGCAGACCGTCGTCACCCTGTTCGAGGAAGAAGACGGCTTGGATGCGCTGTTCGGGCTGGTGCGCCAGGCGCTGCCGCCCAAGCTGTTCGACACGGCCTATGTCCTGGCCTGCGACGTGGCGGCATCGGACGGCCGCCTGGGCGAGGTCGAGGCCGAGATGCTGGCCGAAATCCGCGACCAGCTTGAAATCGAGCGCCTGCACGCTGCGGCCATCGAGCTGGCGGCCCGTGCCCGTCACCGCATCCTGTGATCTAACCCTGGTCTGCCGGGCACCAATCGGCGATCAAACCCTGCTGCAATGCCTTGGATTGCCGCGTCCAGGCCAAGACCCCGTCGGGCAGTTCCTGCCCCTCGGTCGCGGCGCGGCGGGGCTCGTCCGCGGTCAGGATGGCGAAGATGCGATCCGGCCCCTCGGCCCGGCGGGCATAGCCGGCAAGGTTCGACACGAAGTTAAGCGTCCCGGTCTTGGCGGCGACATGCAGATCGGGTTCGGCATCCGCGCCGGGCGCGGCCTTGATCGGGATGGGCTTCAGCAGGGCGCGCAGGTTCTGGCGCTGCCCCGGTCCGGCCAGGACCTGCGCCAGGATACGGGCCGTCAGACGGTTGCCAGCCGCAAGGCCCGAATGATCCTGAAAACTGAATGCGCCTTCGATCCCCTGCCCGCGCAGCCATTGCGCCATCGCCGCGGCGGATTGCGCCACATCGCCGGCACCGCTGGCCGACAGGCCCAGAACCTCGGCCGTCAGGTTGGTGGAATAGGCCAGCATGTCGCGGGCCAGATCGCGCAGCGGCGGGCTGTCCTGGCGCGCGATTTCCGGCCCGTCGGGCAATATCTCGATGGTTTCGGGCGCGGGTAGAACCAGACCGCGCGCCCGACACAGGGTCTGGAACACGTCACCGGCATAAAGCTCGGGTCGGCGCACCGGCAACCAGCGGCTGCCCGGCTGATCCAGCGCGGAACGGGCGATGGTCCAGTTTTCCTTTTGGCCGCTGCCGTCATAATCGAACAGCGGCGCGCGGCGGGCAACCGGGGCGATGCTGGCGGTATAGGCGCGCGGCGACAGCCTGCGCCCGCGCGCCTCCAGCGACAATTGCGGCCCCTGGGCACCGCGGCGCCATTGCAGATGCACGCGATTGAAATTCAGGATCATCCCCGAAATCGAGGGGTTATAGGGCAGATGCACGGCCTGCGCCGGGTCCAGTTGCGCCACCCGTGGCAAGGCCCCGCCCCAGACCGCAAAGGTGGTGGGCGCGGCGCGGCCCGCGGTCCTTTCGGCCTCGACCGTGGCAGCGGCCAGCTGGTCCAGCGCATCGGTGTCCAGCACCGGATCACCGCCTCCCGCCAGCACCAGCATGTTGCCGGCGCGGATGACCCGGGTGCTGAAGCGATGCTCTGGCCCCAACCGATCCAGCGCATAGAGCGTCGTCACCGTTTTTAGCGTGCTGGCCGCCGGCAGCGACAGATCGGGTTGGTAGCCCTCGATCATCGCGCCGCTGACCGCATCCATCAAGGCATAGGCGACAGTGCCCGACAGTCGGGCCTGGGCCACGCGGGGCGGAGGCAGATCGGCCGCACGCGCCCATGACGGCGCCAGCCCTGCCGCCAGCAGGCCGGCCAGAAAGCCGCGCCGGTCCAGTGCCGCCACGCTCATCGCCGTCTCCGCGCCAGACGCGCGCGAATGGCGCTGGAACTGAGCTTGTTCAGCGGCACATTGATCAGCACCCAGGCCGGCGGTTGCATCCGCGCCAGCATCGTCGCCCGCCGTTCGGGCAGGCGCCAGCGCCACAGGATGCGCGCCGCACGGGAAAACCGCGCCGGCATGCGCCAGCCTGGGCGGGCGATCACCCCGATGGGCACCCGCCGCGCAATGTCCCGCCAGCGATCCCAGCGATCGAACTGCACCAGATTGTCGGCCCCCATCAGCCAGACGAAGCGCACACCCGGATACAGGCGTTGCAGTTCGCTGATGGTGTCATGGGTCATGCGCGTGCCCAGCCGAGCCTCGATGCCCGTCACCACCACGCGCGGATCGTCCAGGATGCGCCGCGCTTGCGCGATGCGTTCCGGCAGCGGCGCGGGACCATGGGCCTTCAACGGATTGCCGGGGCTGACCAGCCACCAGATGCGATCCAGCGCGAACCGGCGCAGCGCCATTTCGGTAATATGGACATGGCCTTCATGCGGCGGATCGAACGATCCGCCCAGCAAGCCCACCGTCATGCCGGCATGTGCCACCGGATAGCCCGCCCGCATCATGTCATTCCATCCCCAGCCGCTGCCGCAGCGCCGGCAGCCAGTCGTCGCGCCGCATCCAGGCCGCGGCAATCACCCAGAAGACGACGATCGACCACAGATCGATTGCCAGCCGCAGCCAAAAGGCGAACGGCCCCGGCTCGACCGTCATCTGCACCGCATCGCCCCAGATCGACAGCATGACGCAGCTGACAAAGGAAAACAGCCCCCCGCGCCCGATTTCGGCCAGCGCCCGGCCGGGCGCCGTCGCGGCCATCCAGGCAAAGGGACGTTCCAGCGGCACCGCCACCAGCCAGCTGGCGGCCAGAATCGTCATCAGCCGCAGGCCGTCCAGCGACCATTTGTCGATGGGGCCGGTGATCTGGCGCAGCAGGTCGTTCATGGGTTTCGCCGCCGCCCCCAGGCGCCAGCCCAGCACGACCAACAGGCTGAACAGCATCAGCCCGGCCGAGGCCCAGGTCAGCAACCGGCCATGGCGTCGCAGGAACGGCATGATCCGGTCGCGGAACGCGCCCATGGCCACGCCGACAAAGAACAGCAACTGCCAGCCAAAGGGATTGAACAGCAGTCCCGGCCCCGGCCGCTGGTTGGGGATCAGCGCGTTCAGCGGCTCGGCGAACAGCCAGACGGTGACCGACACCGCCAAGGCCAGCCAGGGAAAGCGCAGCATGAAGGGCACGGTCAGCGGCACCGTGGCGATCAGCAGCACATACAGCGCCAGCACATCCATCAGGTTCGGCTGCATCCACATCAGCGCAACCGTCGCCAGATAACCCCGTGGCTGCTCAAGGATCCAGCGCGAATACTGGAACCAGACCGCGGTATGGTTCATCTGCAGCTTGAACAGCAGCGCCGACAGCAGCGCCAGCAGCAACGAGCCGATGATCAGCGCCAGCCAGACCTGCACGGCCCGGCGGAAAAAGCGCTTCTGCGCGGCGAACCGGCCCTGGCGCGCCTCGACCTTGATCCAGACCATCCCGACCAGAAAGCCCGACAGCAGGACGAACAGTTCGGCCGCATCGAACACGGCGAAATTGGTCAGCGTGACATTGCGCATCACACTGATCGGCATGTGGTCCAGCATGATGCAGACCAGCGCATAGCCGCGCAGCATGTCCAGGGCGGCTATACGTTTCATTGCGGCAGACGGGCAAAGCTGTCCATCAGGGCGCGATCCTCGATCAGCGCCAGACGCTCGGCCGGCTCAAGAAAGGACAGGGCTTCGGCCTGAGTAGCGGCATGGGCAATCTTGGCCTGGGCGGCAATGGCATGCAGGCGCAACTTCGGGGGGATCTGCGCACTGTCCGGCAAAAGGGTCGCGATACGGGCGCGCAAGGCGGCGTCCTCGCCAAGCGCCTGCAACCCATCCTCGCGCGGCAACATGCCGCGAATACGGAAATCCAGTGCATTGGCCGCGCTGAGAATTTCGGGCGTTTCGCGTTCTTCTGGTGTGACCAGCAGCCCCTGGCGGCGTGCCCAGCGGCCAAACACCGGGCTTGCCGACCAGCGCGAGGTCAGCGGCGACAGGATCAGCCCCGCCAGGATGGGCGACAGCCACACCAGCTGCCAGGGCGAGAGATAGGCCAGCACCACCAGGGTGGCGATACCCAGCGCGACGTGCAGCGCATGGCGGCGCAAGACCACATGCCAGGGCGGCATCTGCCCGGCGCGGACCTGCGCCTCCCAGCCGGAATCGCGTCCGCGCAGGATCTCGATGATCTGGCGGGTCTGGATCAGCATCTGCACCGGCGCGATCAGCGCCGACAGCAGTATCTCGAACAGGGCCGAGGCCAGGATGCGCACATTGCCGCCCGAGTTGCGCGCCAGCGGCCGCAGCCAGGCGCGAAAGATGGCGATGAACTTGGGCACCAGCAGAAAGCCCATCGCCGCCACGAACAGCCACAGCATCCGCACCGGATCGAAGGTCGGCCAGACCGGGAACAGCTGATAGGTCTGCGGGAAATAGTCCGGCCGCGACAGCAGCACATTGGCCGACAGCGCCAGACCGACCAGGATCATCGCCAGCCAGATCGGCGACATCAGGAAACCCAGGATGCCGATAATGAAATGCACCCGGCTGATCCAGGCAAAGCCACGGGCAAACAGCAGCCGCGAATGTTGCAGGTTGCCCTGTGCCCAGCGGCGTTCGCGAACCGCCATGTCCAGCAGCGTGGGCGGGCTGCCCTCGAAGCTCTGGCGCAGGTCATGGTCCAGCCGCACCTTCCAGCCGGCGCGACGCAACAGTGCGGCCTCGACGAAATCATGGCTGAGGATCGGGCCGCCGAACGGCGGTTTGCCCGGCAATTCCGGCAGTCCGCAGCACTGGGCAAAGGCCGAAACCCGGATGATGGCGTTATGCCCCCAGAAGTTGCCGCTGTCGCCCGACCAGGCCGCGACGCCGCGGGCGATGGCCGGACCATAGATGCGGCCCGCAAACTGCGTGAGCCGCGAAAAGATGGTCTGGCCGCCCACCAGCATCGGCATGGTCTGGATCAGGCCGATCGCGGGATCGGCGTTCATGCGCGCCGACAAGGCCTTGATGGTGTCGGCCCCCATGATACTGTCGGCATCCAGCACCACCATATGATCGTAGCGCCCACCCCAGCGCCGGACGAATTCGCCAACATTACCGGCCTTGCGCCCCTTGTTGCTGGTGCGGCGCCGATACCAGACCGGCACCGGCGACAGATCGCGCAGGCGGCTCAAGGCCGCCATTTCCTCCAGCACCGCCTGCGGGTCGCGACTGTCAGAAAGGATAAAGATTTCGGCCCGCTCACCCAGTCCGACCCGATAAAGATCGCGCGCCAGAGCCGCCAGCAGCCCCGAAGTTGCTGCAGCGTTCTCGTTATAGACCGGCATGACGACGGCAATTCTGGCCGCATCGGGTGTACCCGGGGTCCGCAGTCGCCGCGCAAATACGCCGGCCAGCATCGAGGTGAAGGAAAACCCGACCCAGGTGAAGGTCAGTGCAAACAGCACCAGCAGCACCGATTGCAACCATGTCATCTGAGTGCCGAAGGCTTGCACCATTTGTGTCCAGCCGACCCAGGCGATCAACCCTGCCCCGCCAAAGGCCACGATCCGGGCGGCTATCGTCGATGCAGCCGGCCAGCCGCGCCGGGGTCCGGGCGGCGGGGGCGCGCGGAAATCCTGTTCGGGCATGGCCAGAGGCGCCTCTGGCGGGGTTGCCTGCGCCTGTGCCAGCGCATCTGCCGACGCCTGCCACAGATCATCCGCCGCCAGCGGCAGATCGGCCGGCGCGTCCTGAACGCTATCGGCCTGAAGATTTTGCGTCATGGTCACGGTGGCTACTCGCGGGTCCAGCGGGCGATCCAGGTTTCGCTAAGCGGTCCCTCGGGTCCGTTCAGCACCGCCGAGATATCCGCAATCTTTGCATTGTTGGGCAGGAAATCGAAGGCCAGGCGCATTCGTCCCTGTTCTGGCAGGCGTAGAAGGTAGCTGTGCCCTATTTCCCCGGCCGAGGCGCGTATCTGCGGCACCGGATCATCGGCGCCGAACAGACCCAGATCGAAATCGACCATGTAGGTGCGGGCATTCGGGTTGTTGATCGCGCGTCCCGACATCGTTTCGATTACTCGAGATATGGGCGCACTATCAGGAACTTGTGCAGCAAAGCTGAGGATATAGTTGAAGTCCTTCCGCTCTCCGGCCTTCAGAGGATCGGCGGGTTGCCAGTATGAGACGATATTGTCGTTGAATTCGTTTTCGACCGGAATTTCGATCAGGGTGACGGTGCCCTTGCCCCAGTCGTCCTGCGGCGCGATCCATGCAGAGGGACGCTTTTCGTAACGCGCCTCGGCATCCTTGTAGGATTCGAAGTCGCGCGCGCGCTGCACCAGCCCGAAGCCCAGCGGATCCTTGTCCATGAACGCGGAAATCTGCAAGGTTGCGTGCCCGGACAGGACACGCCACAGCCGCTGTTCGTTGCCGGTCAGCATCTGCAAGCCATCGCTGTCATGAACCGCAGGGCGATAGTCGTCGACGCGCGACCTGTCGGTCGGACCGAACCAATACATCGACGTCAGTGGCGCAATGCCGACGTTTTTCAGCTCACGCCGCGGAAACAAGGCCACCCGGGTATCAAAGACCGTTTCCGCGCCGGGGGTAATGCGGAATTCATAAGCGCCCGAGATAGACTTGCTGTCCAGCAGCGCGTGCACCAGCACCGAACGATCCTGTTCGGCGGGCTTGTGAATCCAGAAGCCGCGGAACAGAGGAAACTCCTCGCCCTCGGCGCTGCCGGTGCCGATGGCCAGTCCGCGCGCCGAAAGCCCGTAAAGCGTGCCGCGCGCCACGGCGCGGAAATAGCTTGCGCCCTGAAACACCGCGATTTCGTCCATCACGTCGGGCCGGTTCAGCGGCGCGCGCAGGCGAAAGCCGGACCACCCCATGTTGCCCAATGTTTCGTAATCGACACCGTCCGGGAATTGCGCGGGGTCGAAATCGAACATGTGCGGATCGAAGCGCACCGGTATCACCACCCCGTCGTCAACCAGGCTAATATCGACAGGTTCATGGAAGATCGCGCCCGGCGGCAACAGGTCCAGCGCAAAGTCCCGGCTGCCCACCCAGGGGTCGCGGTCACGGCGGAACCGGATACCGCGATACTGGTCGTAATTCAGATTGGCGAAAGACCCGACCAGCTGCGCGTCGCGATATTCATAGGGCTTGGCCGCCAGATCGCGGGCCATGGCGGCAACGTCCTCGAAGCCGAAGGGCTTGGGTTCGACCGCATCGACCGGCGTGCCGGCTTCGGCCGGCACGCTGGGCTCTTGCGCCAAAGCCGGCCCCATGGACGAACCCAGCGCGCTGGCCGCAGTCATGGCCACGCCCGACAGGATGACGAATTCACGACGACGCATCAACCGACCTCATTCTTCGGGCAAAAAAGGCCCGGAAATTCCAAGCGGATTTGGCATTGACCGCAGGATCAGGCAAGCCTTTTCGCGCCGAAAGGCAAGCTCTTGCCGAGAGTTGAAGCGTAAACCACGGCAAAGCGCCCCGCGATTGCAGTCGCAGGGCGCAGGTATCGTTGTTTCAAATGGCCTAGCGGTTGATCTCGCGCTGGACCTGGCCCTGATCGTTCAGCTCAAGCATGACCGGTTCGCCTTCGGGATTGGTAGCCGGCGCCAGATGCAATGGACCATGGCGCATGACAGGGCCGACATCCTTGTAGCCGGCGGCCGTCAGCGCATCGTGCAGACGTTTCTGGGTCGGCGCATCCACCTGCTCGAACCCCGGCCCTGCGCCGCCGGGGCCAGCCGGGCCGCGCGGGTGGTCGGCGGCGCGGTCGCGATGCCGGGGGCCATGATCGTCGCCACGCTTGCCATGCTTGCCGCGCGGGTGGTCGTCGTGATCCTTGTCATGGTCGTCATCGCCATCCGACCGGCCGAAACGCAGCAAGGTGCCGTCGACAGAAAATCGGGCATGAACCTTGTTTCCTTGCGCATCCTGCCCTGCCAGCATCACACCGCGCGGACCGGATGCGACGGCACGGATTTGACCCAGTTCGGCATAAAGCGCATTGCTGCGCACGGCCTGCGGCACCAGAGGCTCGACCAGGGCAGCGGGCAGCGCCGCGTCATCCTTGCCGCGCAAACCACGCAACTGCCCCTGCCCGTCAACCATGGCTTCGATCCAGGTGCCATCAGGCAGGCGCCCCTGAATCCGCATGCCATCGCCTCGCTTGGCCGGCTTGCTGGTGATTTCGGCCAGTCCGGCGTCGCTGAGCGCCTTGGGGACGTTGATCGCGCTGGCCGCGACAGGGGCCGGCGGCTGGGGCTGCTGCGGGCTCTGCTGGGCAAGGCCCGGCTGCGCGATCAGCGCCACCATGGCAGCCAGCGTAAAAGCTTTTGGGGTGAATCTGCTCATCTCTGTTCATTCCTTCTTCGGGGACGCAGGATTTGCGCCCTTGCGAATCGCTGATAGGACATCTTGCGCCAATGGCGGTTTAATGCGCCGTTTGGTTTTCATTTCCCTTTCCGGCACTAGATCTGTCGCATGCGCCGCGCGGTTATCATCTTCCTTCCCGTTCTTGCAGGGCTATGGCTTGCTGCTGCGGTCATGATCCATGCCGACCCGAAGGATGCATGGACCGAGGACGAGGATTGGAACGGCCAGTTCAGGGATCTTGAGCGGGATCATGCCCAGCCATTGCCCCTGCAACGCGCGCTGCGGATTGCCGAGGCGCGCTTTCGAGGGCGGCTTATCGCCGCGCGTCTGCTGCCGGCAAACCCTGCAGAACGCGCGCGCGGCACGATACTTGTGCACGAACTGCGGCTGTTGACCCCCGATCGGAATGTGCTTCGATTGCGGCTGGACGCATTCAGCGGCGCCTTTCTTGAGGTCGCCGGGGCCGGGCTGACGGCCGCGCGCCGGACAGGAGAAGATTGAGCATGCGTTGCCTGATCGTCGAGGACGACCCCACCCTGGGTGAGCAATTGCTTGCTGCCATGCAGAACAGTGGCTTTGCTTGCGACCTTGCAGCGGACGGGCCGCGCGGCGAATTCCTGGGCGCGACCGAGACCTACGACCTCGCGATCCTGGATCTGGGTTTGCCGGGCATGCCGGGGATCGAGGTGCTGACGCGCTGGCGTGATGGCGGCATCACCATGCCGGTCCTGATCCTGACGGCACGGGGCGACTGGTCCGACAAGGTCGCCGGATTTCGCGCTGGCGCCGACGATTACGCCGTCAAGCCGTTCCGGCTGGACGAGGTCGTCATTCGCGCCCAGACGCTGGTCCGTCGCGCCGCAGGCCATGCCTGCGCGATCATCAAGGCCGGGCCGCTGCAACTTGACAGTCAGCTTGGCATCATCACCCGCGACGGGATGGCGCTGCGATTGACCGCGTTCGAGACCAGGATTCTGACCTACCTGATTCATCACCAGAACCGCGTCATTACCCGCAGCGAACTGTCGGATCATCTTTACGACGCTGCTGCAGACCGCGATTTCAAGTCGATCGAGGTGGTCATTGGCCGGTTGCGGCGCAAGATCGGGGACGGCCTGATCGAAACCCGTCGTGGAGAGGGATATCTGCTTCGGACGCGGTCATGATCTGGCCGCGCGATTCCATCCGCGCCCGCCTGATCCTGCTGGCGGCGCTATTGACCGGGGCCGCGCTCTTGGCGGGCTATCTGGCCATCGCTGCGATCCTCGAGGATTTCATCACTGACCGTTTCGATGCCGAGGCCCAGGCTGTGGCGGAAAGCCTCATTGCCGGCGCAGCGGCGCAAAGCGACGGCAGCCTTGTCCTTGCGCCCGCAGGTCGCGACCCGCGCTTCGAACTGCCCCTGTCGGGCTGGTTCTGGCAGGTTGCTCAGGACGGTCAGGTATTGGCCAAATCGCCATCGCTGTTCGACAATGTGCTGAAATCCCCACCCGGTGAAATCCGGGGCGGTGCGGGGACAGGCCCGCAGATGGAAGGGTTGCGGGTGATGCAGACAGATTTCACCCTGCCCGACACACAACAGCGATTCACACTGACCGTCACCATGCCCGTGGCCGAAATCGACGCCGCACTTGCGAGTGTGCGCCAACCGCTGCGGATCTCGCTTGTGGTGCTTGGGTTTGCCCTGGCGCTCGCCAGCCTGGTGCAGGTTTTTGCGGGCTTGCGCAGCCTTGACCGTCTGGGGCAGGATCTGCGCGCGATACGCGAGGGCCGTTCCCAGACGCTGCCCTTGCCGGCCGTTGCCGAATTGCGGCCGTTGGCGGGTGAAATCAACGGTCTGCTTGATCAGAACCGCATCCTGCTGACCCGCGCGCGCGACCATGTCGGCAACCTCGCCCATTCGCTGAGGACTCCGCTGGCGGCTCTGGCAAACACCTTGCCCGCGGATCACCCGGCGCAGGCCCTGATCGGCCGTATGGATCGCCAGATCGGCTGGCATTTGCGGCGCGCGCGCAGCGCAGCCGCCTCGCGGGTTCTGGGACAGCGCACAGCGGTCTTGCCGGTCGTGCAGGACATTCTGATGGTGCTGGGTCCGATCATCCGCGAGCGCGACCTGCTTGTCGAGTCGAGGATCGAGCCCTCGGCAATCTTTGCGGGTGAACGCCACGATCTTGAAGAGGTCATCGGCAACCTGCTGGAAAACGCCGCGAAATGGGCCAACCGGCGCGTGGCGATCACCGCATCGACACACTCCGATCTGTTGCACGTGCAGATTGCCGACGACGGTCCGGGCCTCGCGCCCGAAAAGGCGGCACAAGCCCTGACGCGGGGCGCACGCCTGGACGAGACCGGCCCCCCCGGCGCCGGCCTGGGGTTGGCGATCGTCGCGGACCTGGTCGCCCTGCATGGCGGCAGGATATCGCTTGATCGGGCGCGGCTTGGGGGCCTGTCGGTGCGCGTAGAGCTTCCCGCCCCGGCGCTTGTCCAGTCCCGCGCATGACCTTTCGCAAGCCAGCAGGCCGCAACCCCTTCAAGGTCGTCGATTTTCCCTTGCCCCACCCCTCACGACCACTTATCTGACCCCATTACCGTCCCGCGCGGCAAGCAGACGGAAGCGTGGCCGAGTGGTTTAAGGCTCTGGTCTTGAAAACCAGCGTGGGGGAAACTCCACCGTGGGTTCGAATCCCACCGCTTCCGCCACTTGCGCAAAACGCATTTCATTTCTTGCGTTAGGTGACGAGCGATTTCGCGGCAATCTTGGTCCGGGCTTGGCTACGTCGCTTCTTTTGCTAGGATCGGCAGCATCAAGACAGCCGCCGCTTTCCGGTCCGGGCTTGGCTACGTCGCTTCTTTTGCTAGGATACGCGCCGCGACCTGCAGTTGGTGGTCACTGTCCGGGCTTGGCTACGTCGCTTCTTTTGCTAGGATAACCCGTCGAGGACGCGCGGCGCGCGCACGGTCCGGGCTTGGCTACGTCGCTTCTTTTGCTAGGATTGCGGGCATCGAACAGGGCTGGCACCATCTGTCCGGGCTTGGCTACGTCGCTTCTTTTGCTAGGATCAAAGTCCTGCGCACCGTGCTGTGTGACTAGTCCGGGCTTGGCTACGTCGCTTCTTTTGCTAGGATCTGCTCATAGCGACGCTTGGCCTCGGCACGTCCGGGCTTGGCTACGTCGCTTCTTTTGCTAGGATTGGTCGAAGTCAGCGGTCGGCACAGTTTCGGTCCGGGCTTGGCTACGTCGCTTCTTTTGCTAGGATTGCCTCGCTCAATGAGACTCAGCATGCCCCGTCCGGGCTTGGCTACGTCGCTTCTTTTGCTAGGATTGACCCCGCGCAACTTCTTGTTGCGCGGGGTTTTTTCGTGACTTGGCCCGAATAAATCTGGCCCCTGCACGCCTAGAACAGTGCGAGTTGAGCAGGTTTTTCCGCGGGAGTCTTGGAGCGTCGCTTGCCATGAAAGACCTGACTGAGCGCATATTGCTTGTCCGTAAAGAAAAGAACCTGGACGTGGCCAGCTTCGGGGACAAGCTCACCCACCTGTCGGGCATAACTTTCGGCCTTCTCCTTGCTCCATGCATGGCGAAGATAGACCGAAAACTGAACCATCTGGAAGCCAAGGTCCAACAGGTCGTTGCGGAACCGCGTGGCCCGCTTGCGTTCGGCGCTGGTCAGCACCGGCAGATCGAAAAGCACCCAGACCCACATGATCCTGTATCCTGAAAGCTGCCTGAAGCCATTGTCACTCATCCTCCTGCTCCTCGGTGGCGAGGGGGATCGGCCGGTCCGGAAAAACAAGGCGCAGTCTGCCC
Source organism: Paracoccus sp. SMMA_5_TC (assembly GCF_009696685.2). Lineage (NCBI taxonomy): Bacteria > Pseudomonadati > Pseudomonadota > Alphaproteobacteria > Rhodobacterales > Paracoccaceae > Paracoccus > Paracoccus sp. SMMA_5_TC. Next base: position 2,179,325 of record NZ_CP102355.1, on the reverse strand, counting down.
GTCTCGCAGGATCGGGCAAGGCTCTGGGCCAGGCGCAGCAGAACCTGTGACAGGGGGCTGGCGCCCTGCGCCGTCGGAAAGTCGGCAGCAAGGCTGGCAACGAGCGCACCGCGTGCTTCCGCAACTTGGGTGATTCCTTCAGCACACAGGCGACGAACGATCAGATCGATGGTCGGACGAAACGGCTCCATCAGGTCATCGGCCAGCGCCAGCGCATCGCCCCCCGAACGGTGATGGACGGACAGGGACGGATGCAGTCCGGCGGCCACGATCGCGCGCGCCGTCGCCGCCCGCAGAATGGCATAGCCGTAGTTCAGCATGCCATTGATCCCCGAAGCTTCGCGGTCACGTCGGAACGTCTTGTCCATCATCAGCGGCCAATAGGCCTGCGCAGCCTGCGCCTCGCGGTTGTCCGGGTCGCCGGAGCGCACCGCTGTGGCCAGTCTGCGCAAACGCTCGGACGGGGCGTTCACGCGCTCCAGCGCCTCTGCCTGCGCGATGATCTTGTGGCGAACCAGTGCGGCCCAAGCCTGCTTGCGGAACGGCAAGGATGCATCCGCCTGGGCTCTGATCCTGTGCGCCTGCTGGAAATGCCCATTCAGTGGCAGCACGACAGCCACCGGATTGAAGTCATGGCCCAGCACCATGACCGGCACCTGGCGGGCCGCAAGTTCGGCCAGCGCGGTGTTCGACCAGACCATCCCGGGGCTGGCGACCAGCACCGCCTCGAGGTCGTCGAAGGCGATGCGTCCGGCCTCGCCTCCGTCCCTATCAACCGCGAGAAATCCGCGGCGCTTGTGCACCGAAAGCCCGGGTGTCGTCAGTTCCAGTATTCGTCCAACCATCAGAGCCTCCTTGAAGGAAAACGCCCGAAAGGTTGCCCTGCCTGTCAGCCCATTTGTCTACACGATCCCATGTCGGATCGTGTGCACCCGCCCCAGTTCGTCGATCCGCACGCGCCGGGCACGGCGGAGCCTGAGTTTGCCGATATTTGCGAGATCCCAGCGGAAGGGGTCTTGGGTATCATCATGGCGTTTCTTAAAGTCGCCCGCGTCATTGATCCCGACGAGGTAAAGCACCGAGTTGCTTGGCGACAGTCGAACGACCCGCTTGATCCGGTTGCTGCCTTCCGCAATACATTTGTTCTTTTCATCCCAATCGAACAGCTGGATCGTGTCGTTCTTATACACGCGCATGATGAAACGCGCGTCGGGATACACGATGTTCCACGGCTCGGCCCCGCCTGAATTGGCCGCCCAGATGTCGGTCACGTGGTGGAACCAGGTGCCGTCGGGGCCTTCGAGGATGTCCATGTAGGCATTCTCGCCGGGGACCAGCCATTTGTAGGGCCGGCCCTCGCGATCAAGAACCGGCCGCACCGCGGCCTCAGGTTTCAGGATGCGCAGCTTGCGGTGGCCCGTTTCCTTGCTCCACGCTGCCAGCGCCTCGGCCCGGCGCTTGTCGCGCTCTTTCTTCGGCAAGGACTTGTCGCGGGCCGATCGGGTGGCCTCCTCAAGGCTGCGGCGCAGCTTGACGTCGCGCACCTGACCGATTTCCTTTTCGGTCAAGCCAAGGACAGGCTTGCGCACCACGACATTCCCGATGGTTCGGTCGGCCTGATTTTCCGGCACGTCGCGCACAATGCCAAAGACGGTATCCTCGTGCAGCCGACCGCTCGTCTGCGAGGGGTCGGATGGGTCGATGCTGCCATGCTGCGGGCGATGGCTGACGTTGACCTTTTCCCCAGCGGACAGCACGGCATCGCGAAAGCCCTCGAATGGCTCGGGCGGCGCGGGCAACACGCGGTCAAGCCCGTCTGCACCAATCTTCCGCGCATGGGTCTGCAAGACCTGCACCATCCGCCGGTCGATCACCCCCACCACTGCGGCGTCGATCGCGTGGTGGCGGTGATCGTCGCGCAGCTTGCGGTTGTGATCGCCCAGGTTCAGGCCCCAGCGATGCCGCAGCATCGCCGTCATGCGGCCCGGCAGGATCCAGACGTGGCTGCGCCGCCTCCCCTCGTCATCAGTCTTTGCAAACAGCGCCTCGGCATAGGTGCGCACGACGCGGGCGAGATAGCCGGTGGCGTTCAGCTGGCGATCCTCGAAACCGCGCGTTTCCTCCCATTTCTGCATGGCGCCGGGAAGGAATCGCCAGGCCTTGTTGGGCGGAAGGTGTTTCGTGCGGGCGATGATCGCGGCAAGATCCGTGCCGGACCAGGCCTCGCCGGGCGCACGCTTGCCCTTGATGCGATTGGCCACACGAAAGCACACCGTCTTGTTCGCGGGGCTATCGTCGAAGGTCTCCTCGAAGGGCAGGATGTGGTCGATCTCGACCTCATCGGAAAACAGTTGATGCGGCGCGATGGTCTGGCCGGTGTAGGGGCAGAGCCGATCCGCCGGGCCCTTGCCCAGCTCTTCCCACAGGCGCATACGCAGAAACCGGTCGCCGACGCGTGCGCCTTCGACCAGCAGACCCGCCTGCTGCAACTCTTTCCGCCAGCGATCGTTGCGCTGCGTGTTCTTGCGGATTTCGCTTTCGATGCGATTCAGTTCCTCGGCCGACTTGGCCATGTCGCGCGCGGCCTCGATCACCACCTGGGCAGGCTTGCCATATTCGACGATCAGCGCGTTCATCACCCGCCGGAACTGTCCCAGGGCGATATGCACTGTCGGGTTGGTAATCTGGCCATAGCGGATAAGGTCGGGGTCATTCGGGTCGCCTGTGCCGTTCCCGATCATCCGCTGCAACACAGGCAGCCGGTTATACGGTGGCAGGATATCCACGCCCTTCTCGGCCTGGAAATCTGAATGGTCCAGCCCCGCGCCGCCCAGCAGTGGCGCACGGCGCACCGCCTCGTCATAGGTGATGACTTCCCTGCGCATCTCTTCCAGGATGGCCTGTGTGGCCTTGAGGCAGAAGCGCAGGTGGCCATCGGGGAGCGGAATCCTCTCCGCCCTTTCGGCGACCTCGCGGGTAAGCCCGTGCCGTTCGATCAGCCAGCCAATCAACTCGTTCGGGTCGGCAGTATCCGCGATCCGGCCGAGCATTTGCACCTGCGTGGCGCTGTCGAGGGTCGGCCACAGACTTGCCAGCGGTCCAGGCTTCTTCGCATCACCCAAGAGCCGTGCGGCGACATCATTGCGCGCAAGCTCCTTCAACCCGCCCTTTTCCAGGTTGAACGCAGCCTGCGACGGCAATTTCAGGGTCTTTCGCAGCGCCGCCCATGAAAGCTTGGTCCCACCCATCAGCGTGCGCGCGACAAGGTCACGAGCGGTAATATCCAGCGGACTTTCGCCATACTCATCGACGATTCGCAGGTGATTGAGTTGCGACAGGATCAGGAATTCCTGCGCGACCGGATGCCAGCGCGGCAGGCGATCCTGATCGGGGAAGAAGGTGCACTTTCCCGGCCGGACCGGGCGCAAGGGACGCTGGAAGAAGATCGTATCACGCAGCCGTTCCCATTTGTCATTGGTCAGCGACGGATGATAGGCCGCCTGGGTGGCCCGGATGTGATCGAACTCTGCTTCCAGCATGGCGCGCGTCGGATAGAATTCGTAAGACAGCTTCGTATCTTCGCCGGTCGGCCGGATGCGCGTTCCTTCGCCCCGCAGAAGGCGGGCGTGGAGGAAGGCGCCGTATGTCGGGTGCCCCTCGGATCTGAGTCGCTCGAGAAGAGCATTGGACGCGGTTGCGACCTTGCCCTTCTCGTCCGCGTCGTTGTCGGCCCGACGATTGCTCTTGAAACCACGGTGTTTCGACATGTGCCACAGCGCCCGGCCAAGCTGCTCTGGCGAAACCTGCTCGCGCGCGGCCCTTGCGCGAGCTTCATGAGGATCTGCCGCGAAAACCGCATTTCTGGCTTGGGCGTCTTGCGGCAGCAGGCCAAGATTTATCAGGTCGCCAAGCAGCCTTCCGCGTCGTCCGAGCCTTCTGTCCCGTTGCCGCCGCGCAGCGCGCGGCCCACGGCGTCCCGCAGCATTGGATTCCTTCGACTTCGGATCCCGGCCGCTCGAGAATATCCGCACGCCAAGCTTTTCAAGCGAAACTGGAAGCAAGTCAGCGTCCAGACGGTAGACCGCCCAGCCAAGCGAATGTGTTCCAAGGTCAAAAGCAAAACGATGCATAGCCCCTCCGAAATGCTTGCCATACCAGCCTGTTCCGGGATACATTCAAATTCCTAGCAAAAGAAGCGGCGTGGTCTTTCCCGCGATAAGGTGAAAGATCCACACCATTGGGGCAGGCTGCGGCCTGCCCCTCTTCTTTCGGAAGCTTTCGGAAGAAAGCTGGTCGTGGGCTGCCGGCCTTACTCCACAAAGGATGGTGCCATCACCTGCCCCAGAGCCCATGTCCCAAGAGCGCCTTGACGATACCTGCGCAAGCTGCGTCATCTGCAGGATGCGAGTCGCGTTGTCGAGTGCGATCCTTTGGCGCGCTACCCGTCAGGCAACGCTGACGAACTCGGCTATATCCAGCATTCGCCTCCTGTGGAAAGCGCAGGCACAGCCTTATCGCCCTGCCCAGCCTTTGTGGCTGCTGCGTGACGCGCCTGCGTAATAGAACGCGATCTGCCCGTCAGACCTAACAATCCGGAACTGGATCTGAAGCATTACTGTCTCTGGGATCGGTGTAGGGCGAGGCCTGCTCTCCCATCGACGCGCGCTGTGGATCAATGAAGCTGCCGGCCTTACGCAGTTCGGCGCCTTCGTCGAGGTTCTGGAACCGGGATCCCGCTCTGCCCTCGCGCACTGGCACGAGGCCGAGGACGAGATGATCCTCGTCCTCGAGGGCGAGATCACGCTGGTCGAGGGCGACTGCGAGACCCTTCTGCGCCCCGGCGATGCCGCCGCGTTCAAGGCCGGCGTGCCCGTCGCGCATTGCCTCGAGGACCGGTCCGACCGGCCGACGCGATGCCTCGTCGTCGGAACGCGCGCCCCGGTGGATCGCATCGTCTATCCGGGTCACGACCGCATCTGCCACCGCGATCGCTCCCAGCCCGACGACGTCTGGACGGACCTCGCCGGCAGGCCCGCGTCGACCCCCTACGCCTGAGATGCGGAGCCGATCCGCCGGCGCAGCTCGACGCTGCCGGGGACGCGCCGGAAGCCCAAGGCGGCGTTCAGGCGCAGGGCCGGCGCATTGCCCTCGAGGTTGGTGGTGCGCATCCGGGTAATACCCTCGGCCCGCGCCACGGCGATCAGCCGCCGCTTGAGCGCGAGGCCGAGGCCGGTGCCGCGCAGGTCGGGCGCGACGCCGGTGAAGAAGGAATAGATCTCCGCCCCCAGGGCATGGCCGACGGTCAGGCCCACGGCCCGGTCCCCGGCGCGCGCCACGATCACCCAGCGGTCGCAAGCGCTGGGGCTGCGGCGCAGGACGGTCTCGCAGCGCGCCCGGCTCCAGCGGGGCAGCCCGCGCATGTCGGGGGCGTCGGCGAGAAGCCCGGCGAAAAGGTCGCAGACCTCCTGCCATCGGGCTTCGGTCGCGCCGGTCATGTCCTGCAGGCAGAGATCTGGCGGCGGGGCTGCCTCAATCGCGGCAAGCGGCAGGCTGGCAAGGTCGAGAAGGCTGTCGAAGCGCAGGGCATGGCGCAGGTAGCCGCGACGCTGCATCCAGTCGATATCGCCCTGTGCCGTCTCCGGCAGCGTGGCCGCAAGGCCCGCGTAGCCCTGCGCCGCAGCGACGCCTTCGAGGTGGGCCAGCATCGCCGTGCCGCAGCCCCGGCCGCGCCATTCGGGATCGGTGCAGATGAGCAGCGCCAGGTGATCCGCCGGGGCATAGGGCGCGGCCGCAAGCTGGCCGATGGCGACCGTCGCGGTCCCGGTCCGGCCGAGGCAGCGGTGGAGGAACTCGCCCTCGGGGCCCTGCGCCTCGCGCGCGGCGAAGTCTTCGGCCGACAGGGGCACGGGCCGTGTCAGGTTCAGCAGGCGGAGCCAGGCGGCGGTATCGGCGGCGGCGAAGGGCGCGATCCTCATGCCCGGTCAGCGCTCTCGGCCGTTCACCTGCGCGACGGGGATCGCGGACAGGTCGATGCCCTCGAGGCAGCGGACGTTGACGGCGGCGATCCGGTTGCCGGACGGGTCGGCCCCCTCGGCGAAGGGATGCATGCCGCAGGTCGGGCAGAAGCGGTGGCCGATCGCCTGCTTGCCGAAGCGGTAGGTGCTCATGGCCTCTTCCGGCGTGGACAGGCGCAGCCGGTCGCGCGGCACGAACCACAAAAGCGACCCCTTGCGCGAACAGATCGAGCAGTTGCATTCCACCACCTGCGCGATCTCGCCCTCGACCTCGAAGGCGATCTGACCGCAATGACAACCTCCCTTGAAGATCATTCCTGCACTCCTCTCAACAAAGACTATCCCCGCGGCGCCCCTACTCCGGCCCCGTCGTTTCGACCCCATCGACGAAGATGCGCCCGCCGGGGGTCAGCGCCGCGCGCAGCCGGGGCCAGGCGCGGGCGCCGGCCTCGGGGTGGCGGCCATCGAGCGCGCCGACGCGGACCGCGACGATCAGGTCGAAGGGGGCCTCGTCCGGCGCGCGCGCGAAGGTCTCGGCGGCGGCCTGACGGAAGGTCGGGGCGCCGGGCTGGCCTGCGGGGCTTGCCGCCCTGGCCTGCGCGATGGCGCGGGCCGAACGGTCGATGCCGACCACGGCGCCGCCGGGCGCCACCCGTTCGGCCATCGCCCGGGCCAGCGCGCCGGGGCCGCAGCCGATCTCGAGCACACGCACCCCCGGCGCCAGCGGCAGCGCGTTCAGCACGGCGGCAAGACGGGGCGACAGCACGGTCATGGCGCGGGCTCCAGCGCGAAGGCAGGCACACGGCGGCCGTCGATGTCGGTGAAGCCGTAAGCTTCGGCCAGATCGGCCACGCGCAGCACCCTGCCGCTGTGCCGCATCACCTGCGGATCGGCCGCCAGCGCCGCGACGGCGCGACCGAGATAGCGCGGCGACTCGGTCCGCGCCAGCGCCGGCACCTTCTGCCAATGCGCCTCGTCGGTGGCATGGGCCGCGAGCACCCATTCGGTCCGCATCCAGCCGGGCGACAGCGCCAGCGAGGCCACGCCGCGGGGGCGCAGCTCCTCGGCCATGGCGATGGCGAGACGACAGATCGCGGACTTGGCCAGGTCGTAGCAGAGGTTGCCGCGCATCACCCGGCCCTCGTCCCAGAAGGTGGTGGCGATGATCAGCCCGCGGCCGCGCTCCGCCATCCGCGGGGCGACGGCGCGGGCCGCGAGCCAGTGCAGCCGCGCGCCGCCGTCCATCATCGCCGGCCAGTGCGCCAGCGGCTGTTCCCAGAACGGCGCCTGGAAGCGGCCGTCGAAGCTCTCGTGCCCGCCCCAGGCGTTGTTGACCAGAAGGTCGATGGCGCCGGTTTCCCGCTCGATCCGCGCGACCAGATCATCGACGGCGTCCGCGTCGCCATGATCGCAGCGCATCGCGATGCCGAAGCCGCCCGCAGCGGTCACGGCCTCGGCCGTGTCCTCGATGCTGCCCGGTGCGGCGGCAAGGCCCGACTGCCCGAGGATTCCGCCGTAGCCCTCCGCAGGCCGGTCGCGGGTGCTGCGCCCCGTCACCACGACGACGGCACCCGCCGCCCCGAGTTCGACGGCAATGCCGCGCCCAGCGCCGCGGCTGGCGCCGGTCACAAGCGCGATGCAATCCTTCAGGGGTCGGTCGGGGGCTGTCATGGGCGGTCTCCTGTCCTGTTCTGTCCGATCCCTAGCCGGTCTTGTGCAGAGCCGTCTTGGACGGACCCGAAACCGCCAGCGCCCGGAAGGCAGTGGGCGTCATCCCCGCAAAGGCGCGGAAGTCGCGCAGCATATGCGCCTGGTCGTACCAGCCATGCGCCAGCGCAAGCGCCGCCCAATCAGGCCGGTCCACCCTGCGCAGGCTACGCAGCAGGCCGTGCCAGCGCATGAGCCGCCGGTGCTCGCGCGGCGACAGCCCCAGGTGCTCGGCGCAGAGCTGCTGCAGCCGCCGCTCGCCGAGCCCGATCCACTCCGGCCGCTCGCCGCGCGCAACCGCCGCCGCGAGGTGCAGGGTCCGCCGGCCGTCGTCGGTCGAGAAGCCGGCGCGCCGAAGGCGCTGCCTCAGCCCGTCCCACAGGGTGTCGGCCATCTGCCCCAGGTCTGCGGCTTCGGCGATCCGGTCCCCGAGATCCCCCGCCGCCGGTCCCCAGAGTTCCGAGAGCCAGAGGACCTGCCCGCGCAGCTGTCGCACCGGGGCGCCCAGCACCGCCCGCGCCGCCGCCGGCGTCAGCGCGACCGACAGTCCGGCCATGCGGCCTTGCAGAAGAACCTTCTGCGCTTCGAGCCGCGGCCCCAGAACCATCGGCCCGGCCCCTGAGTCCGACAGATCGAACCAGAGCCGCACCGCCCCGTCGGGCAAGACATGCTCGACGATGCGGTCGTCCGCCTGCAACGACTCGTGCCACATCAGCGCCTGGCCGATCGTCGGACGCAGGTCGGGCGGAACGCGCAGCGCGCGCGTCCTGGCCCGCGGCGCGGCGGTCTCGGGCCCCGGCCCCGCATCGCCGGGCAGGCTGAGGAAGAGCCGGCGGGCCGGAAAAACTGCGTCATTGCCGCGTCGTTCATTCATTGCGGCGCCCTCTTGTGAATGCGTGCAGCCATCAAGCAACCCCGCAAAGCCTGCGGTTCAAATCCGGCGGCCACTACGGATGAATACACCCGCGATCAGACAATTCGCTGCGCGAGTTCGGTCGGGTCGGTCACGTTGACATGCCAGAATGACTCGGCCTCCTTTCCTATCCGGGCAAGAACCCGATCGAAGGCGCGCTGATCCAGGCTGCGCCGCAGTGCCCAGGCCGTGGCTTCGATTGCATTTTCCGGCGTGAGATTATGGTTCACCCTGACAAGCTGCGCTTCGCGCGTCATTGCGGCGCGGTCAGCAAATGCTTCGGGCGGATCCGATACCTGCCAGTCCTTCACGAAGATGGCCCTTGGAATGCTGGGCAGGACACTTGCGAAATCAAGCCCCTGTTGCGCCGTCAGACGTTTGCGAAACACCTGGAACACAGCATCGACCGCGGTGTAGGCCATGTTGTCGGAAGCCAGATCCATGCGGTCCTTTACATCGTCCAGAAAAGCACGGAACTCGCGGGTCGAGTGGCGATAGGTCCAGGGCATTGGCATGCCGCTTCTCCCCTGCCGGTGATGGAACTTCAGTCCAGCAGATTTTCATATTCGTGTCGAGATCCGGCGACATGATCCGTAGCCATCATGCAGCGTGACTTTGGCTCTGGCCTGGGGTTACGGCACCTTCGACGTTCCAGCCAGTTGAAGGTTGCCGGGTTCTTCGGGCAGGTCCGAAGTCGTCTGCTGGGATGGTTTCCTGTCGCTCTGGCGACCCCGGGAGGACTCGAACCCCCAACCCAGCGCTTAGAAGGCGCTTGCTCTATCCGGTTGAGCTACGGGGCCACGCGCGCCAGTCATGCCGGATCGCACGGGCTTAATCAACCACCTATCAGACGTCGACAAGCTGCAGGGTCATGAACAGGCTGTTGGGATCGGGAGCATAATCGCCAAAGGGTTCGCACACGGTGAACCCGGCACGCGCATACAGTGCGCGTGCAGCCTCGAACGTGGGCTGGACTCCTGTTTCCAGGCTTGCACGGGTCATTCCCAAGGCGCGTGCCTGTTCGATCAGCGCCATCAGCATGCGACGCGAATGGCCTTGTCCGCGCGCCTCGGCGAGAACGTGCATCGACTTGATCTCTCCATGATCGGGCGCGATGCGCTTCAACGCGCCCATCGCCACGGCCCTGCCCTGCTCGCGAAGGACAAAGAAGGAAATATCGGGATCCAGCAACGCCTCGCGCGGCAACATGTGGATCGATTCGGGCGGCGTATCCGCGAACATGTCCTGCCGGTGACGTTCAAACAGCAGGTCCAGATCCGCCCCCAGCGGGCTTTCGCGGCCGATCGTGACCTGGGCGGGGCTAGGCGTCATGAATCCCTCGTGATCGAAATGTCGCACCATGCGGCCATCAGGCAATGCACCGGCGGCCCCCGGCTTGGCAAGCCCCGCTGAAATCATCGGAAAGTCAGTGGACTTGACCCGATGCAAAGCCTAGGCTGCGCGCATGGATGCCGCCGTTGACAGCACCGACACCGCCTGCCCCGAACTGCCCCGCCCACGCAGTTTCTGGCAGCGCATCGCCGACCGGCTGGCGGCGATCGTGGGCGCGCGCCGACCGGCAACCCCACCCGAACGATCGGTAGCGTTCACGATTGCAGTCATTGCGCTGGGTGCAAAACTGGCCAAGGCCGACGGCGCCGTCGCACGTTCAGAGGTGGCCGCCTTTCGCCGTGTTTTCATCATTCCACGTTCCGAGGAAAAGAACGCTGCCCGGGTTTTCGACCTGGCGCGGCAGGACGTGGCGGGCTTTGATGCCTGGGCACGCCGCATCGCGGCCATGTTCCCGCCCGGCGACCCCGTGCTTGCCGATGTCATCGAGGGGCTTTTCATCATCGCCGTTGCCGATGCCGATCTGCACGAGGCCGAGATCATCTTTATCGACGAGGTGGCGCGCATCTTCGGACTGGACCCGGCACAAGTGGCCGCAATTCGCGCGCGCCATGATCGGCGCCAGGGATGCCCGGCCTGCGAGGTGCTGGGGATCGCCCCGGACACCCCCCTGGCAGAGGCCCGCAAGCGTTGGCGCGAACTGGTGCGCGAGAACCATCCCGATCGTGCCATTGCCCGCGGCCTGCCGCCCGAAGCGATCCGCCTGGCCGAGGCACGCACCCGCGCCCTGAACCAGGCCTGGGAAAATTTCCGCGCCATGCACCGGCCGCGCCATGTCTGAACTTGGGGAACCGGCACGGGGAAATGCCGGTTTTCCACCGTCACCCTTTGGAGCGACCTTCATGAAACGCTGCGCCGCGCTGTTACTGACCGGGGGGCTGCTGCTGGCTCCGGCCCATGCTCAGACACCTTACGAGCCACCATCGGCCGATGCCCCCACCCCCTCGACCGGGGATGCGCTGGAACGGGGGCTGGAAAGCCTGATGGACAATCTGATGCGGCAGGCCCAGCCGCATCTGGACCGGCTGGGCCGTGATCTGGGCGCCACCCTGAACAGCTTTCAGCCGGTTCTGGACGAACTGGGCCAGTTGATGGACGATGTTGGCAATTATCAGGCCCCCGAAAGGCTTGAAAATGGCGACATTCTGATCCGCCGGCGTCCCGATGCGCCGCCCCCGCCGCCCGTCGGCCCAAGGTTACGCGACCTGTTGCGACCGGCGCCACAGGACGATTCGCGGCTGAACCCGCCCTCGGACCAGACCGCGCCTGCCCCGGCGGATCAGCCGCCGCCCGCTGGCAGCGAAATCGAACTCTGATCGCCGCCGCCTTCGACCCAATCGATCAGCCGCGGCAGGCAGATGGTTTTCAGATCATAGCCGGCACAAATGGTCTGACGCGCGGCATGGCGCATGGCGGAGGCCTGCGGATCGCCCGCCAAGGCCGCAATCAACGCCTGCTCCAACGCCGGGCCGTCGAAGAAGGGCACCAGCCGGCCGTTTTCACCGTCGCGGATCAGTTCGCGCACGGGTTCGGTGTCAGAGGCAATGATATGACAGCCGGCAGCCATCGCCTCGGTCAGCGACCAGCTGAGAACGAACGGGTAGGTCAGATAGCAATGCACCCGGCTGACCTGCAGCAGCGCCAGATATTGCGGATAGGGCACGCGGCCCATGAAATGCACCCGCGACAGGTCGATCTGGCCCGCCAGTTCGGCCAGCAGCTTTTCCTTCCAGTTCGGGGCATCGCGCGGGGGGCCGCCATAGCTGACGCCGTCACCTCCGACCAGCACCACCTGCGCCTGCGGTCGCGCCCGCAGCACCGCCGGCAAGGCGCGCATGAAGCGGTGAAAGCCGCGGTAGGGCTCGAGCGAACGCGAGACATAGGTCAGAACCTCGTCGCCGGGACGCAGCTTGCGACCATCGGTCAGCAGGAATTCCGCCGCTGGATCGGGTCGGACCTTTGCGGTGTCGATGCCGTCATGGATCACGGTCAGTTTCTGACGCAGTTCCGGCGGAAAGGACTCCGCCTGGTAGCGGGTGGGCGACAGGCCGGCATCGGCCTGCACCAGTCCCTGGATCAGATGCGCCGAGCGCGCGATCGTCGCGGCGCGGCCTTCGTCGCTGTCGGGGGTGATTTCGGGATCGAAACCGACGTCATGCCCGCGCGTGCGATAGAGCAGTTCGGCATAGACCAGCAACCTTGCCTGCGGCCAGATTTCGCGCAGGAACAGCGTCTCGCCCCAGCCGCTGTGCCCCAGAATCAGGTCGGGGGTAAAGCCGTGCTGATCGCGCAGCGCCCGGCAGCCGCGCGCGGCCAGCCAGCCCCGTTCGGCATATTCGCTGTAGGTCCGGCCCAGCATCGGCGGCAGCTTCATGTCCGCCGGCGCCTTGTAACGCACGACGCGCACCGGCGACGGGCGCTGATTGTGTTCGTCGGTCAGCGCCAGCACCTGATGGCCGCGCGCGGCCAGCGCCGGCGCCAGATGCAGGAACTGCCCCGGAAAGTTCTGATGGACGAACAGGATCTTCATGCGCTGGTCGTCAGGAAGGCGGCCGCGATCAGCCGACGGGTGTAATCGTCCTGCGGGGTGTCGAACACCGCCTGGGTATCGCCCTGTTCGACCACCTCGCCCGCGCGCATCACCACGATGCGATGAGCCATGGCACGCACCACGCGCAAATCGTGGCTGATGAACAGATAGGTCAATCCGTGCCGCCGCTGCAGGCGGCGCAGCAGTTCGACGATCTGCACCTGCACGGTCATGTCCAGCGCACTGGTCGGCTCGTCCAGGACCACCAGCTTGGGGTTCAGGATCATCGCCCGCGCGATGGCGATGCGCTGACGTTGACCGCCGCTGAACTCGTGCGGATAGCGGTGCATCGCGGCGGGATCCAGGCCGACCTCGCGCATGATGGCATCGACCATCTCGCGCTGATTGCGGCCCGGCTCGATGCCGTGGACGCCCAGCCCCTCGGCGATGATCTGTTCCACCGTCATCCGCGGCGACAGGCTGCCATAGGGATCCTGGAACACGATCTGCATGTCGCGCCGCAGCGCCCGCATGGCGCGCCCCTGCACCCGCGAGATGTCGCGGCCCATGTATACGATGGGCCCGTTGCTGGCGATCAGGCGCATGATCGCCAGCGCCAGCGTGGTCTTGCCGCTGCCGGATTCGCCAACGATGCCCAGGGTCTGGCCGGCCTGCACCGCGATGCTGGCGCCGTTGACCGCCTTGACGTGCCCGACCGTGCGGCGCAGGAAACCGCGCTGGATCGGGAACCACACCTTCAGATCCTGGGTCGAGACCACCACCGGCGCCTGCGGATCGGCCGGCTCGGCCCGGCCCTTGGGCTCGGCGGCCAGCAGCAGCCGGGTATATTCGTGTTGAGGATCGGCGAATATGCGCTCCACCGGCCCCTGTTCGACGATCTCGCCATCCTTCATCACGCAGACCCGGTCGGCAATACGGCGCACCAGCCCAAGGTCATGGCTGATGAACAGCATCGACAGCCCTTCGGCCGCCTTCAGCTCGGCCAGCAGTTCCATGATCTGCGCCTGGATGGTCACGTCCAGCGCCGTGGTGGGTTCGTCCGCGATCAGCAGGTCGGGGCCATTGGCCAGCGCCATCGCGATCATGATACGCTGACGCTGCCCGCCTGAAAACTGGTGCGGATAGTCTGAAAGCCGCGATTCGGGATCACGTATGCCGACCCGGTTCAGCAACTCGACAATGCGCGCCCGCGCCGCCTTGCCTTGCAACCCCTGATGCAGCGCCAGGCTTTCGCCCAACTGCCGCTCCAGCGTGTGCAGCGGGTTCAGCGAGGTCATCGGCTCCTGAAAGATGAAGCTGATGTCATTGCCGCGCACGTCGCGCAGTGTCGCTTCGGGCGCACCGATCATTTCGCGCCCGAGATAGCGCACCGAGCCCTGGCAATGCGCTGCATCACCCAGCAACCCGACCGTGGACAGCGCGGTGATCGATTTGCCGCTGCCCGATTCCCCGACCAGCGCCACGGTTTCGCCCTTGGCGATGGTGAAGCTGACGCCCTTGACCGCCGGCACCAGCCGCCCGTCGTGGCGAAAGGCGATGCGCAGGTCGTTGACTTGCAGAACCGGCGTCATTGGAAGGTCTTTCTGGGATCAAAGGCGTCGCGGATGCCTTCAAAGATGAAGACCAGCAGCGACAGCATGATGGCGAAGGTGAAGAATGCGGTAAAGCCAAGCCAGGGAGCTTGCAGGTTCTGTTTGGCCTGCAACGCCAGCTCGCCCAGCGATGGGGCCGAACTGGGCAGGCCGTAGCCCAGGTAATCCAGCGCCGCCAGCGACGAAATCACCCCCGTCACCACAAAGGGCAGCATGGTCAGCGTGGCCACCATGGCGTTGGGCAGGATGTGGCGGAACATGATCTTGCGGTCGCTGACCCCCAGCGCCCGCGCTGCACGCACATATTCAAAGTTGCGCGCGCGCAGGAATTCGGCCCGAACAACGCCGACCAGCGCCGGCCAACCGAACAGGACCGAGATGAACACCAGCAGCCAGAAACTGCGCCCCAGGATCGCGAACAGGATGATGATGACGTAAAGCGAAGGGGTCGAGCCCCAGATTTCCAGCAGGCGCTGGAACACCAGGTCGGTGCGGCCGCCGAAATAGCCCTGCACCGCCCCCGCCGCGATGCCCAGTACCGAACTGCACAGCGTCACCACCAGCGTGAACAGGATCGACAGCCTGAAGCCATAGATCACCCGCGCCAGGACATCGCGCGAGGTATCGTCGGTGCCCAGCCAATGGGCGCTGCTGGGGGGGCTGGGCGCGGTGCCGACGTTGTTGATGGTGCGATAGTGATAAGGGATCGGCGGCCACAGCATCCAGCCACGGTCGACGGGCTCTCCGGCGACTGCTCCGGTCCGGGCCGCCTCGCGCTCGACCGCCTCGGGATCGTCCCAACATTCCGGCCGGCCGCCTGTGCGGATCAGGCATTGCACGCCGGGATCGGTATAGATCGCCTCGGTCCCGAAGTCGCCACCGAAGGTTGTTTCGGGATAGAACCGATAGACCGGGAAATACAGATCACCCCGATAGCTGACGACAATGGGCCGGTCATTGGCGATCAGCTCCGCGAACAGAGAGCCAACGAACAGGACAGAAAACAGTATCAGCGACCAGAAGGCGCGCTTGTTACGCCGGAAATTGCGCAGCCGCCGGCGGTTCAGTTCGCTCAGCGCCATCAATGCGCCCTCCGCTCGAAGTCGATGCGGGGATCGACCAGAACATACATCAGGTCCGACAGGATGCCCACCAGCAACCCCAGCAGGCCAAAGACGTAAAGCGTGCCGAAAATCACCGGATAATCGCGCTGCACCGCCGCCTCGAAGCCCAGCCGGCCCAGCCCGTCCAGCGAAAAGATCGTCTCGATCAGGATGGACGAGCCAAAGAACACCCCCAGAAACATCGCCGGAAAGCCTGCGATCACGATCAGCATCGCGTTGCGGAACACATGCCCGTAAAGCACCTTGCGCTCGGTCAGGCCCTTGGCGCGGGCGGTCATGACGTATTGCTTGCCGATTTCGTCAAGGAAGCTGTTCTTGGTCAGCAGCGTCAGGGTGGCAAAGCTGGAAATCGTCGTCGCCGTCACCGGCAGGGCGATGTGCCACAGATAGTCCTTGACCTTGCCCCACAGGCTGAGCTGATCGAAGTTTTCCGAGGTCAGCCCCCGTAGCGGAAAGATCTGCCAATAGCTGCCGCCAGCAAACAGCACCATCAGCAGCACCGCGAAAAGAAACGCCGGGATGGCATAGCCCACGATGATCGCGCCCGAGGTCCAGGTATCGAAGGGGGTGCCGTGGCGCACCGCCTTGCGGATGCCCAGGGGGATCGACACGATATAGGCGATCAGCGTCGACCACAGCCCCAGCGTGATCGACACCGGCATCTTTTCCAGCACCAGGTCGATCACCGAAATCGAGCGGAAAAAGCTGACGCCAAAGTCAAAGCGCAGGTAATTGCCCATCATGATCAGAAAGCGTTCGACAGCCCCCAGCTTTTCCTTGTGGCAATCGGGCGATTTCAGGTCCGGTTCGCCCTGATGGTCGGCTGTGCAAACGATCCGGGCAAAGCCCATCTGCACCTCGAGCTGATCCAGCAGTTCGGGCGGGATGCCGCGCGCGCCGGCATATTCGCTGCTCTGCGCCGCCTGCGCGTCGCCGCCGCCCGAGATGTTGCGCAAGGCGTCGCCTTCGCCCTGAACGCGGGCGATGATCTGTTCGATCGGCCCGCCCGGCACGAATTGCGTCAGGGTGAAGTTGACCAGCATGATGCCGATCAGCGTGGGAATGATCAGCAGCAAACGCCGCAGAATATAGGCTGCCATCTGCCCCTTGCCCCGTTGGGTCTGCGCAAAGGCCCCCGGCCCTAGCGCAGCGCGCCGGATTGTTTCAGTTTTTCTGCCTTATCCGCGTCAAACCACCAGAAATCAAGTTCACCCAGCGCATAGGGGGGCATGTTCTGGGGGTGGGCATACATGTCGTAGTAGGCCAGCGTGTAATCTGCCTTGTACCACTGCGGCACCCAGAACCGCAGCGCCCGCAGGCTGCGGTCCAGCGCGTGGATGGTGGTATCCATCTGTTCCTGGGTTGTCGCCTCGATCCCCTTCTGGATCAGCGCGTCGATGGCGGGATTGGCCAGGCCCATGGGGTTGAACACATCGCCGACATTTTCCGACCCGAACACCTGCTCGGTCCCGCCGCCAATATAGAAACCCAGATTGAAACTGGTGGTGATCATGTCGAAATCATGGCTGCGGGTGCGGTTCGTCATTTCTGCGTCATCAACGCGGGCATTGACCGCGTCGACCCCCAGCGCGCGCAGGTTCTGGACAAAGGGGTTGATGATGCGGTCGAAGCTTTGGTTGTCGTTCAGGATCTCCAGCTTCAGCCGCTGCCCCTTTTCGTTGACGCGCATGCCGTCGGGACCGGGTTTCCACCCGGCCTGATCCAGCAGTTGCGAGGCCGCACGCAGATTGGCCCGATCAAGCTGCGTCTTGCCCGATACCGGCTGCATCACCGCGTCCTCGGTCAGGATTCCGTCCGGCAAATGCCTGGCCAACGGTTCCAGCAGCGCCAGTTCGCCGGGCGAAGGTTTTCCCGTCGCGGCCAGATCGCTGTTATCCCAGAAGGAATTGACGCGCGTGTTCAGCCCGTAGAACAAGGTTTCGTTCGACCACTCGAAATTGAACATCAACCCGATGGCCTGGCGCACCCGGATGTCCTGCCAGATCGGCCGGCGCAGGTTGAAGATCCAGCTTTGGCCGCTGGCCAGATCGCCGCGCGGCAGCATCTCCTGGCGAACGGCACCCGACTTCACCGCCGGGAAGTCATAGCGCGTCGCCCAATGGATCGACGACACCTCGTTTCGGAAGGTATAGACCCCGGCCTTGAAGGCCTCGAATGCGGCATCGTAATCGCCGAAATACTCGACCCGCACCTTGTCGAAATTGTGCCGGCCGCGATTGATGGGCAGATCCTTGCCCCAGTAATCCGGGTTGCGGCGCAGCGTGATCGAGCGCCCCATTTCCGCACTGTCGAACACATAGGGCCCCGAACCCAGGAAGGGCACGGTACTGGACTGTTCGATGTCGCGGCGGTTCTTGCGAAAATCCTCGCGCGAAAACACGATCTGGCTGCCGACCTGCTGGATGACATCGCGGCGCGGATAGCCGGGCTGGAAGATGAACTTGATGGTATGTTCGTCGATCACCTGCGCCTTGGCCACCATCTTGGCGATGCCGGTGCGATAGGATGACAGCCCCTTGTCGCGCAGCAGTTCAAAGGAAAACAGCACATCATGCGCGGTCAGCGGCGTGCCATCGGAAAACCTGGCCTCGGGACGCAGATGAAAGATCACCCAATCGCGGCTTTCGGGATATTCGATGGTCTCGCACAGCAGGCAATAGGATGATCCCCGCTCGTCGGCCGGATCCTCCATCAGACGTTCCAGCATCATCACCGACATGGCGCCGGCACGGCCGCGATGGGTAAAGGGATTGTAGCTGTCAAAGCCGCCGATCGCCCATTGCGAAATCTCGCCGCCCTTGGGGGCATCGGGGTTCACATAGCGCAGATGCGGATAATCGGCCGGCAGTTCCGGCGCGCCGAAGGTGGCTATGCCATGCGAAACGATGGTCGCGGGTTTCTGCGCCTGCGTTTCCTGCGCCTGCGCGACAAGGGGGGAAAGCGCCAGAAGAACGGCCAACGGGGCGTGTCGCAGAAAGGAAATCGTCATCGCGTCTTGCTGATCCTTGGGTGTCCGGCCGGTTCGGGTTCCTGCCGTTGTGCAAGGCTAGCAGCCCGTGCCGCCGGTTCAACAAGCAAATGCGTGATCCTGAAACGCAAAAGGGCCGCCCGTGGCGGCCCCTTGATTCGCAAGGTGTTGTCTTTACTTCTGCGTTGCCAGGTAGGCGATCAGGTTGGCACGATCCTCGACCTTGGGCAGACCGGCGAAAGCCATTTTCGTGCCCTTCACGACCGCCTTGGGATTGGTCAGGAATTCCTGCAAGGCCTCGGGCGTCCAGTCCCCGCCGTGGGCCTTCATCCCGTCAGAGTAGTTGAACCCGCCCACGCTTGCGACCGCACGACCGACGACCCCGTTCAGATGCGGACCGGTGCCATCGGTGCCGTCCAGCTTGTGGCAGGCCTTGCACTTGCCATAGACCTTTTCGCCCGCTGCGGCATCGGCCGATGCCATCACCGTGGCGAAATCGGGGCCGGCATCGGCAGTTTCCTCACCACCGCCCGCAGCCTCTTCGACCGGAATTGTATAGGCCTGCGCGTGCTCTTCATCGCCATGGCCCGCCGGCCCGACGTGAAAGATGCCCGAAGCTGCCCAATTCATCAGCAAAAGGAACAGAAGCGAGCCGATCAGCGCCCCGGCAGCCTTGGTGATGGTCATGGTGTCGAACATATCTGCGGGTCCCTTGGGTCTGTCCGTGGATTTGGCGGTATCTATCCGCTTTTGTTTGTTCGGTTCAAGGTATAGTTCTTTGCCCCGCTACACAATTCCGGCTGCGTTACCGTGCCGACACGCGCCGCGCCGCCGCAGAAAGGGGCCACAAGATGAACCATGATCCGTCCCGCAAGGTCATCGCCTTTCAGGGCGAACCGGGTGCCTACAGCCACCAGGCCTGTCGCAGCTATCGCCCGGACATGGAGCCCCTGCCCTGCCGCACCTTCGAGGACACGATCGACGCCGTTCACAGCGGCCGCGCCGAACTGGCCATGCTGCCGGTCGAAAACTCGACCTATGGACGGGTGGCAGACATCCACCACCTCCTGCCGGAAAGCGGCCTGCACATCATCGACGAAGGTTTCGTGCGGGTCCGTATCGCCTTGCTGGCAGTGCCCGGCGCCAGGCTGGACGACATCCGTCAGGCGATGAGCCACCCGGTCCTGCTGGGGCAGTGCCGCGGCTTCCTGCGCCGTCACGACATCCGCGGGCTGGTGGGGCCCGATACCGCCGGCTCGGCCATGCAGGTGGCCCAGCGTGGCGACAAGGCGCTGGCGGCACTGGCCGCACCGCTTGCCGGGGAAATCTATGGGCTCGACGTTCTGGCCTCGGGGATCGAGGACCGGCAGAACAACACCACACGCTTTCTGATCATGGCGCGTGAGCCTGACTTTTCGCGCCGCCGCAACGCCATGGGCGAGGACAAGATGATGACGACATTTGTCTTTCGGGTGCGCAACCTGCCGGCGGCGCTATACAAGGCCATGGGCGGATTCGCCACCAACGGCGTCAACATGACAAAGCTTGAAAGCTATATGGTGGATGGAATCTTCACCGCCACCCAGTTCTATGCCGACATCGAAGGGCACCCCGAGGATGCGAATGTCGCCAGAGCCCTGGAGGAACTGCGGTATTTCACTTCGAGCCTCTCGATCCTGGGCGTATATCCGGCGGACCCGTTGCGTGCCGCGCAGCAAGGCGCCCAGATCGGGACCGCAGGCTAGAACGGTCCTGCCGCTCAGACGCCGCCGACCGCACAAAGCCGGTTGACGAAACCGGCGATGCGTTCGGCAAATCTGGCATCCAGCTTGGGCTTGCCCAGTTTTGCGGTCTGTAGCAGCAGCCGGGCCTTCATGTTGCGCGGCAACAGTTCCGTTTCAAAGATCAGCCGCGACTTGCCGGAGCCCAAGCCTATCACCGTCATGCGGATGGTGACATCGAACTGTTCTGACTGGCCTCGCATAACAACGGTTTGCGGCACCGTCACCTCGGTAACCTCGACGGTGATGTCGCGTGCCTTGCCACGCCAGTCGAAACCGATCTGCCAGCGCCGTCCAAGGCCACGGGAGTTTCCATCTGCCAGACGCCGAACCGATGCGCCCCGCTGTGTCAGCAATCGTTCGATCGCATCCATGGAGCTTATGGCCTGAAACAGTTGCTCGGCGGAAAGGTCGGTGTCCTGACGGGTCGAGAACTTCATCGGCGGTCCAGTTCGGATGGCTGCTGTTGCACGCTGTCATTTCATGACCGGGCTGGCCATGCAACCGGTCACATTCAGGCATCATGCTTGTGGCGATATCGATGGTTTCGCAATCCATAGTTGCAAATTTTCTCTATTTTTCCCATGCCATGGATATGAACGCCCCGAACCACAGGCCCTTGCAGTCCCCCGACCAACGTCTTGATCTGCGGATCCTGGCGACGACCGACTTGCATATGCACATTCTGGCATATGATTATTTTGCCGATCGTCCAGCGGGGGGCATTGGCTTGTCGCGCGCCGCCGTGGTGATCGAGGAGATGCGCGCCCAACAGCCGAACAACCTGCTGTTCGACAATGGCGATTGCCTTCAGGGCAACCCAATGGGCGATGTCCTGGCAGAACAGGGCAAGCTCATGGCACAACGTCCGCATCCGGCGGTTCTGGCCATGAACGCCTTGCGCTATGACGCGATCACCCTGGGCAACCACGATTTCAATTTTGGTCTGGACTTCCTCAATCGCAGCTTGCGAGGGGCGCGTTTTCCGGTGGTGGCCAGCAACCTGCGCCTGCATCGGCCGCTGCCGGTATGCAGCCAGGCCCTGTTGCACCGCGACTTTCGCGACCATGCCGGAGCACTGCGGCGCTTGCGGGTGGGGGTCCTGGGGTTTCTGCCGCCGCAGACGGTCGAATGGGAACCCGCATTGCGTCAACAGATTGCAGTCCAGGACATCGTGACAGCGGCCCGAACCGGCATTGCTGCACTCAAGGCACAGGGCGCCGATCTGATCATTGCGCTGGCCCATAGCGGTATCGGTGCGGCCGATCCGGGGCCGATGGCCGAAAATGCGGCTACGGCACTTGCCCAACTGCCCGGCATAGATGCGATCGTCGCCGGGCATACGCATCGGGTCTTTCCTTCGGCAAGCCATCCTGCCGGTCCCCTTATCGACCCGACGAGAGGATCGCTGGCGGGCAAGCCGGCGGTCATGCCCGGATTCTGGGGCTCGCATCTGGGCGTGATCGATCTGCAATTGCACAGCCAGGGGGATCGCTGGACCGTCGCAGGTTTTGCCTGCCGCGCGCATCCGGTGACGGCCCCGACAGGGCATCCGTTGGTGGCCGCACCGGTGCTTGACGCCCATCGCCATACACTGCGCCACCTGCGCCGACGCATCGGACGAACGGAAAGACCGCTCAGCAGCTATCTTTCGCTGATCGGCAATGACCCCGCCCTTCGCCTTGTCACCATGGCGCAGCGCTGGCATGCGCGCCGCGCGCTTCGCGGCACACGCTGGCAGGACATGCCGATCCTTTCGGCTGCCGCGCCGTTTCGTGCCGGGGGCCGCAGCGGTCCAGATCACTATACCGACGTGCCGGCGGGGCGATTGACGCTGCGCAGCATCGCCGATCTCTACATGTTTCCAAATCGGCTGTGTGCGCTGCAATTGACCGGAAACGAGGTTCGCGAATGGCTCGAACGGGCGGCCAGCCTGTTCTTGACCGTTTGCCCCGGTCAGCCGGATCAACCGCTGATCGATCCTGATTTCCCGACCTACAATTTCGACATCGTCGATGGGGTGACATGGCAGATCGATCTGAGTGCCCCTGCCCGATACCAGCCAGATGGTCGGTTGCGTGACGAAAAGGCGCGTCGTGTGCGGCATCTGGCGTTCAGGGGCGCGCCGTTACGTGCCGATCAGCCATTCATCCTTGTCACCAACAGCTATCGATTGTCCCGACACGGTCTGTTCGCACCGCTGATCGCGGATCGACCGGTGCTGCTGGACAGCACCACCCGCACACGCGAAGTTCTGCGCCGTTATGTGGCGCGCCGGCGCAAGATCGCCCCATCGCCCGACATCGGCTGGAGCTTTGCGCCGATGCCGGGAACTTCTGTCCTGTTCCCCACCGGTCCCGGCGTCCTGCCCCATCTGGAAAGCGACCGGCGCCGGCTCGAGCCGGCCGGGATGGACGAAAACGGCTTTCTGCAGCTGCGCCTGCATCTTTGACGGCAGGCTTCTGCCGGGCCTTGCATCCCGACGCCTGTCGCCCTATCTAGGCGCCGAGAGGTTGGCGCGGGCAGGCGCCTCGCCAACCCGGTCAGGTCCGGAAGGAAGCAGCCGTAACGAGCCCCGTCTGGGTCGCTGTCCAGCCTCTCACCGTGCTTGCCCGCATCGTCATGCTAACCAACAGGGCAAAGCCGTCTTGCCTTCTGCTACTGCTTGACCAATCCTTGCAACTGCGGCACGCGGCCCCGGTCGCTGCCTGATAGTATGATTTTGGATTTGTTTCAGGTTTCTTGATGCACAGGACGACGACCATCATCTGCATCGGCGCCATGCTATGGGATGTCATCGGTTACAGCGTCGCCCGGCTTGAGGAAGGGAACGATGTGCCAGGCCGGATTTCCCGTGAACCCGGCGGCGTGGCGCTGAATGTGGCGACTGCGCTGGCGCGGCTTGGGCTGCGTCCGGCCATCCTCTCGGCGGTCGGGCGCAATGCACCGGGCGAACTGCTGTTGCGCGCCGTCGAAAGGAAGGGGGTCGACATCGGCTGGGTGTGGCGCGAAGGCGGCCAGAACCCCGACATGTATCTTGCCATCGAAAGCCCGAATGGGCTTTTTGCCGCGATTGCCGACACGCGCGGCCTCGAGGCGGCAGGCGCGGCGATCCTGTCGCCATTGCGCGACGGGCGGCTGGGCAGCGCCCAGGATCCGTTTGTCGGGACGATGGTGGTCGACGGCAATCTGAACCAGTCCACGATTTCCGTGATTGCCCGCGACCCGGCCTTTGGACGGGCGTCCTTGCGGGCAGTGGCGGCCAGCCCGGACAAGGCCGCACGGCTATGGCCCTTGCTGACCGGGGGGACCACAACATTTCATCTGAACCTCGCCGAGGCCGAGGCGCTGACCGGCCGCAGCTTTCGCAGCGCCGCGCGTGCGGCCGAGGCGGTCGTGGCGCTGGGGGCGCAGCGGGCGCTGGTCACCGACGGGGCCAATCTTGTCGCCGATGCGTTGCGTAACGATGCAACCCTGGTTCAGCAGCCCGAAGCCGCTCCCATTCGCCGGGTTACCGGGGCCGGCGACGTGTTTCTGGCAGCGCATCTGGCGGCAGAACTGGCCGGCGCCCCCCGGGCCGAGGCTCTGGCCGATGCCAGCCGCGCCGCCGCGAACCATGTCGCAGGGGCGGAGTTGACATGAACCCATTGATCGATCTGTCGCCATCGGTCAGCGCCGCACTTGCCGCCGGAAAACCGGTGGTCGCGCTGGAATCGACGATCATCACCCATGGCATGCCCTATCCGCAGAACCTGCAGATAGCCCGACAGATCGAACAGGCTGTCCGGGAAGAAGCGGCGGAACCTGCGACGATCGCCGTGATGAATGGTCGTATCCGCGTTGGCCTTGATGAAACGACCCTTTCAGCGCTGGCAGCCACCCCGCGCGACCGGGTCATGAAACTGTCGCGCGCCGATCTGCCAGCATGTCTGGCGCTGGGCGCGACAGGCACCACCACGGTCGCGGCAACGATGATCTGCGCCCATCTGGCAGGGATCGGGGTCTTTGCCACCGGGGGAATCGGCGGTGTCCATCGCGGGGCCGAGCGCAGTTTCGACATTTCCGCCGATCTGCATGAACTTGCCCGCACGCCGGTGACGGTGGTCGCCGCCGGAGCCAAGGCAATCCTTGACCTGCCCAAGACGCTTGAGGTGCTGGAAACCCTGGGGGTGCCGGTGATCGCCTGCGGGCAGGATCAGCTGCCGGCCTTCTGGTCGCGCGAATCGGGTCTGCCTGCACCCTTGCGCATGGACGACCCGGGCCAAATTGCCCGGGCCGCGCAGTTGCGGCAAGCGCTGGGCATGGGCGGCGGTCAGCTGGTGGTGAACCCGATTCCGGCCGAGGCAGAAATTCCCCGCGCCACCATGCTGCCGATCATCGAGCAGGCCCTTTCCGAGGCCGAGGCGCAGCAGATCGCTGCCAAGGCAGTAACCCCGTTTCTTTTGCAACGCATCCATGAACTGACCGACGGCCGGTCACTGGCGGCGAATGTGGCGCTGGTGCTGTCGAACGCGCGCCTTGCCGCGCGCATCGCCGCCGCCATGTGTCGCACGGGATAGGCTAGCGGCGTGGGCCGAAGAGCTTCGACAGGTCGTAGGAATCGCGCTCTCCCAGCTTGTCGGCGTGTTCGGCGATGAAACGGTCAGCCGCCGCCGCGCCCGCGTCATGCATGCGTTGCAGCAATCCGGGTTTGGGGATCAGCTTGGTGCTGGCGCTGAGCGAGTTCATCAGATCATCGTCCATGATCGAATGCAGCAGCACGTTCTTCATCGGGCGCCCGGTCAGCCGCTCCTCGGCAAACAGACGCTTGACGAAATTGATGGCACGCAGCTCGGCCAGCAGGGCGGCGTTGAAACTGATCTCGTTCACGCGATCCTGAATCGCCGCCGGGGTGCGCGGCACGATTTCGCGCTGCATCGGATTGATGTTCACGATCACGATGTCGCGCGGCAGATCGGGACGATACAGCGGGAACAGCGCCGGATTGCCCGAATAGCCGCCGTCCCAATAGGCCTCGCGCCGGCCGGTCAGCGGGTCGTCGATTTCCACCGCGCGGAACAGTTCCGGCAGGCAGGCCGAGGCCAGGATCGCATCGACCGTCACTTCGGTTTCGCCAAAGATGCGCACCAGACCGGTGCGCACATTGGTCGCGGTCACGAACAGCGACGGCCCCTCGGGACGGCCCAGGCGCGGATGGGGCATGTCGCACAGGATGCCGCGCAACGGGTTGGTATAGAACGGCCCGCTGTCATAGGGGCTGAACACTCTGGTAAAGGATTCAAGCCAGGCGACCGGAGAAAGGATTTCGGTCAGGCGCTGCCAGCCGCGAGGCACCGGAAACATCGAATAAAGCCAGCGCACCACGCTGTTGTCGCTGATCTGGCCGACCTGCGACCACAGATAGGCCAGGTTTTCGCGTGCTGCCTGACGCCCGCGCCGGCCCGGCCCACAGGCCAGTCCCGCCGCCAGCGCCGCCCCGTTCAGCGCCCCGGCCGAGGTGCCGCTGATCGCGCGAATCTCGATGTCGGTTTCATCCAGCAGCCGGTCGAGCACACCCCAGGCAAAGGCGCCATGCGCGCCCCCGCCCTGAAGTGCCAGATTTATGCGTTTCACGCCCATGGCTCCCCCGTTCTACAGCCGCCGACAGGCTAGTCACGCCGGCCGTCAAGGCAAGCCGTCGCAGGGCAGCATGGCCTGCAAGGATGCAACCCGGCCACAGCCGGCGACGCATCAATCCTCGGCCTGCGCCTCGGCGCGGGATTTGCCCGCCACATCCATGGCCAGAGTTGCCGCCATGAAGGCATCCAGATCCCCATCCAGCACGCCCTGCGTGTCCGAGGTTTCATGCCCGGTCCGCAGATCCTTGACCATCTGATAGGGGTGCAGGACATAGGAACGGATCTGGTTGCCCCATCCCGCCTCGCCCTTGGCGGCGTGCTGGGCATTTATCTCGGCATTCCGCTTGTCCAGTTCCATCTGATACAGGCGCGCCTTCAGCGCGGCCATGGCGTTGGCGCGGTTCTGGTGCTGGGATTTTTCCGAACTGGTCACCACGATGCCAGTGGGCAGGTGGGTGATGCGCACGGCGGAATCGGTGGTGTTGACGTGCTGGCCCCCGGCCCCCGACGAACGATAGGTATCGATGCGGATTTCGTTGTCGGGAATGACGATCTCGATATTGTCATCGACCACCGGATAGACCCAGACCGAACTGAACGAGGTATGCCGCCGCGCCGCCGAGTCATAGGGCGAGATGCGCACCAGCCGATGCACGCCCGATTCCGACTTCAGCCAGCCATAGGCATTGGGGCCTGAAATCTTGTAGGCCGCCGAGCGGATGCCGGCCTCTTCGCCCGGTGTTTCGGATTGCAGCTCGACCGTATAGCCCTTCTTTTCGGCCCAGCGGACATACATGCGCGCCAGCATCGATGCCCAGTCGGCGCTTTCGGTGCCGCCGGCGCCGGCGTTGATTTCCAGGAAGGTGTCATTGCCGTCGGCCTCGCCGTTCAGCAGCGCCTCGAGCTCCTTCTGCGCGGCAAGTTCCGCCAGCGCCCGCAGCGCGGCTTCGGCATCGCTGACCACCTCGGCGTCGCCCTCGGCCTCGCCCAGTTCGATCAGTTCCGCATTGTCGCGCAATTCGGATTCAATGCGGCGATAGGTGTCGATGGCATCGGCCAACATCTGGCGATCCCGCATCAGCTTTTGCGCCCGGGCCGGGTCTGACCAGATGTCGCCCGCCTCGATCATGGCGTTGATCTCCTCGAGCCGGTGGGGGGCGGTTTCCCAATCCATGCGCTGGCCCAGAAGCTTCAGCGACTTGCGGATCGCCTCGATGGTGGCTTGAGTTTCGGCGCGCATGGGGACTCTCGGCTTGCACAGATGTGGATCAGGGCCAGACTGATAGCGCGCAGCGCCGGGATCGGCAAGCGCGCCTAGTAAAGCCCGCCCGAGGACAGGGTGCCGAAATCGGCCTTTTTCGGGATCACCTTTTTCTGCCCGGTCGAGGTGGTGACGGCCCGCCCGCTGTCGCGGGGCTGATTGAACAAGGGCAGCGTCGCCGGATCGGCGCGCTCGAAACCGCCGTCGATCATGGCGATGCCGGTGGCCTGCTGGCCGTCGCGGAAATATTCGGCGATCACATTGTCGCCCTTGGCGTTCGGGCCAAGGATGGCGCCGGTGAAGCGGTCGATGTTCACGAAATGCCCGCCCGGCGGCACCTTGAAGGCCGAGCCGCCGAATTTCTTCACCGCCTCTTTCATGAATTCGTTGAACACCGGCACGCACAGGGTGCCGCCATAGGCATTGGCCCCCAGCGTGCGCGGCTG
This sequence comes from Paracoccus sp. SMMA_5_TC, assembly GCF_009696685.2. Taxonomy (NCBI): domain Bacteria; kingdom Pseudomonadati; phylum Pseudomonadota; class Alphaproteobacteria; order Rhodobacterales; family Paracoccaceae; genus Paracoccus; species Paracoccus sp. SMMA_5_TC. Next base: position 2,151,919 of record NZ_CP102355.1, on the reverse strand, counting down.
ATCGTAGCCCAGGTAACAGCCGGCGACGATGTTCGAGGTAAAGCCGATGAACCACACGTCCTTGGCGTCGTTGGTGGTGCCGGTCTTGCCCGCCACCGGCACCGGCAGCTTTACGCCGCGACCCGAGCCGCGCTTGACCACGCCCTCCATCATCGATGTCAGCTGATAGGCGGTGATCGCATCCATCACCCGTTCCCGGTTCGAGCGGATTTCGGGGGCGACTCCCGCCGGCAGCGTCGATTGAGCGCAGGTCACGCAATCACGCCGGTCGTGACGATAGATCGTGCGGCCACGACGGTCCTGAACGCGATCAACCAGCGTGGGCTCGACCCTTTCGCCGCCATTGGCAAACATTGCATAGGCCGCAACCATCTTGAACAATGTGGTTTCCTGCGCCCCCAGCGAGTTGGCCAGGAAATGCCCCATCTTGTCGTAAACACCGAACTTCTCGGCGTATTTGGCGACCGTATCCATCCCGATGTCCTGGGCGATGCGAATGGTCATCAGGTTGCGGGATTGCTCGATGCCCGTGCGCATCGGCGTGGGACCATAGAACTTGCCGCTGGCGTTCTTGGGCGTCCACAGACCTTGGGGGGTATTCACCGTGATCGGTTCATCCACCACGATGGTGGCCGGGTTGAAGCCCGAGTCCAGCGCCGCCGCATAGACAAAGGGCTTGAAGCTGGAGCCCGGCTGCCGCATCGCCTGCGTGGCGCGGTTGAAAACCGAACTTTGATAGCTGAAACCGCCCTGCATGGCGATGACGCGGCCGGTGTTCACGTCCATGGCCATGAAACCGCCCTCGATTTCGGGCACCTGGCGCAGGGTCCACCGGATGAAGCTGCCGTCGCTGTCGCTGACCATCTTGCGCACCAGAACGACATCGCCAACCTCAAGCAGATCGGCCGCCACCCGCGCCTTTGGGCCCAGCTTGCCATCCGCCATGCGCTTGCGCGCCCATTGCACATCCTTGGCAGGAATTTCGGCGGTGCCAGGCTGGCCCTCGATACCGATGGTCGCATCCGAAGCGCCCAGAGACAGAACCACGGCCGGAAACCAGCCGGCGATGTCACGCGGCACCTCGGCCTCGGCCAGGGCGGCACGCCAATCCTGTTCGCTGGACAATCTTTCCGAGGCGATCTTCACGCGGGTGCCGCGCCAGACGCCACGGCCACGGTCATATTGTTCCAGCGCCTTTTGCAGGGCATGGGCCGCCACCTGCTGCAAGCCCGGATCGACGGTGGCGCGGATCGACAGCCCGCCGCCAAAGAACTCGTCCTCGCCGAACTGGGCGGACAGTTGGCGCCGGATTTCGTCGCTGAAATAGTCGCGCGGCGGCAACTGGTCCTGAAAGGCGGGAAAATCGCCGTTCTGCACCGAGCGCAGCGGCAGGCGGGATTCGGATTCGTAGGTGGCCTGGTCGATATAGCCGTTCTGCCACATCTCGCGCAGCACATAGTTGCGCCGTTCGGTGACGCGCTCCTTGGCGCGCACCGGATGATAGCGGCCAGGGGCCTGCGGCATGGCGGCAAGCGTCGCGGCCTCGTGCGGGGCAAGTTCGGTCAACGGCTTGTTGAAATAGGTCTGCGCCGCCGCCGCGACGCCGAAACTGTTCTGACCCAGGAAGATCTCGTTGAGGTAAAGTTCCAAGATCTGGTCCTTGCTCAGCGTCGATTCCAGCCGCGTGGCCAGGATCAGTTCCTTTATCTTGCGCTCGACGCTGCGGTCGCTGGAAAGCAGAAAGTTCTTCATCACCTGCTGGGTGATGGTCGAGGCGCCGCGAACGTTCTGCCCGCGCGATTTCACCGCCTGCACCAGCGCGCCCACCATGCCGCGCGGATCAAAGCCGTGGTGGTGATAGAAATTCTTGTCCTCGGCACTGATGAAGGCTTCCTTGACCAGCGGCGGAATTTCGTCGATCGGCACGAAGATGCGGCGTTCCTGGGCAAATTCGTCGATGATGCGACCTTCGCCGGAATAGACGCGGCTGATGGTCTTGGGCGCGTATTGCGCCAGCTGTTCGTGGCTGGGCAGGTCGCGCGAATACATCCACAACACCCCGCCGACGGTCAGTGCCACGAACACCAGGGCAGTGACGAACCAGGCGAAGATCGCGCCAAGAAAGGACAGGACGAAACGCAGCAATGGGCAGGGCCTTCGGGTATACCTGCGGGCCTCTATAGCCAGCACCGGCGCCCCCGTCAAAGCAACCTTGCGCTATTTGCGCGAAAGCTGCGCCTGCGCCGCGTCGTCCTTCGCCCACGCCTGGACCGCGCGCGTGATCGCTGCCGCCGTGCGCGCCCGCCATTCGGGGTCGAACAGGTTGGCGCGGTCGCCCGCATCGGTCAGAAATCCCAACTCGATCAGAACCGAAGGGATGTCAGGCGATTTCAATACCGAAAATGCCGCCCCGCGCACCGGGGTGCGGTGCATGGCAATGCCCGCGCGGTTCAGTTCAGCCACCGCAAATTTCGCGAAAGCCTGCGAACGCGGGTGGGTCTCGCTGCGCGCCAGATCCATCAGAACCTCGGCGATCTGGTCATCAATTCCGGCCAGATCCACCCCGGCCAGCAGATCGGCGCGATCATGACGCATCGCCAGTTCGCGCGAGGCGCGATCATCGGCCTGCGGGTTCCAGGTATAGATCGACAGGCCAGCAGCCTCGCCCGCCGGCAAGGCATCGGCGTGCAGTGAAATGAACAGATCGGCCTGCCCCGCCCGCGCCAGCGTCATGCGGCGTTCCAGCGGCACGAAACTGTCGTCGCGGCGGGTGGCGATCACCTCGAAACCGGCCTGCGTCAAGGTCCGGGTCAGTTCGCCGGCAAAGCCAAGCATCACCGCCGCCTCGCTGATCGCGCCGACCTGCGCGCCCGGATCATGCCCCCCGTGGCCGGGGTCCACTGCGACCCTTAGCGGCCGGTCCGCGCCCCGCCGCGACGGCGGCACGGGCACCGCCGCCGGCTCGGGCAGGTCGCGCAGCGTGGCCAGAGCCCCGCCCCGGACCACGAAATCGGCGGGCTTCACCGGCTCGATCCGCAGATGCAGCACCTGACCCTCTGGCGCGGCCTGCTGGCTTGCCTGACGCAGCGCGTAGGGACCGGGCAGCTCGACGATCAGCCGCGACCAGCCCGGCCGGAACCGGCCCCAGCGCAGATCGGGAACCAGCTCCGCGCCGGGTAAGACTTTGGCCTCGGCCCCGGACAGATCCACATGACGCAAATCCAGAACCAGGCGCGGCGGCGCATCGAGAAAATAGGCCCGGTAAGGCGTCGGGCGATCCAGAACCAGGCGCAGGTCCAGCGGTCGCGGTTTGCCGCGATCACGCCCCTCGGCGATCAGCGACGACCGCTCGACATCCACTCGGGCGGCAGGTGCCTCGGCCCAAACCATGGCCGGCACCAGCAGCATCAGCCACAGGACAAGGCGCCACAGCCTCATCTTGCGGCCATGAAGGCGGCAAGCCGGTCCAGCCCCTCGGCAATATCGGCGGTCGCACCGGCATAGCTGAAGCGCAGCGTTCCTGCCCCGCGCCTGGGGTCGAAATCCAGCCCGGGTGTCACGGCCACACCAGCCTTTTCAAGAATTTCCGAGGCGAAATTCAGGCTGTTTGTCGTCAGGTGCGACACATCGGCATAGATGTAGAAAGCCCCTTGCGGCGGCGCGATGCGGTCAAAACCGATGCCCGGCAGCCGGTCCAGCATCATCTGCCGGTTGCGGGCATAGACGGCCAGGTTCGCCTCGGCCTCATCCACGCAATCCAGCGCCGCCAGCGCCGCGACCTGGCTGGCATGGGGCGGGCAGATGAACAGGTTCTGCGCCAGCCGCTCGACCGTGCGCACCATGGCATCGGGCACCACCATCCAGCCGACGCGCCAGCCAGTCATGCTGAAATACTTGGAAAAGCTGTTGATGACGAAGACGTCATCCGTGACCTCGAGCGCGGAATGAAAGCCGGCCCCATAATGCAGGCCGTGATAGATTTCGTCCGAAATCACGCTGATGCCCAGTTCCGCCGCACGCGCAGTCAAGGCAGCAAGCTCGGCCCGCGACAGCACGGTGCCCGACGGGTTGCCGGGCGAGGCCAGGATCAGACCCTGCGCATCCGCCGGCAGATCCTGGGGGCGCGGCTGATAGCGGTGCTGCATGGATGTGGCGATGCCCACCGGCTCGAGCGACATGGCGTGCAGGATCTGGCGATAGCTGGGATATCCCGGCTCGCCCAGGGCGACGCGGGCACCAGCATCGAACAGCGCCGAAAATGCCAGGATGAACGCCCCCGACGACCCCGGCGTCACCACCACGCGCGCCGGGTCCAGGTCCAGCCCATACCACCGCCGGTAAAGATCCGCGATGCCGCGCCGCAGTTCCGGCAAGCCCAGGGCGACAGTATAGCCCAAGGGCTGATCCAGCGCCCGTGCCAGCGCCTGACGCGCCGCCTTGGGCGCGGGCGTGGCGGGCTGGCCCACCTCCATATGGATGATGTGGCGGCCCTGTTCCTCGGCGCGCCGCGCCGCTGCCATCACGTCCATGACAATGAACGGGTCGACCTGACCGCGCTGCGATTGCTTCATGCCTGCCCTCGACTGCTTTTGCACCGGGTATCACCGGCGCCGCGCCCGCGGTCAAGCCGCACTGGTCAAGCCCGCGTGAACGCCTGGAAACCGCGGCTTGCAAACCCCCGCTCGCCGGGACAATCTTTGGCCAGCAAGAAAAGGATCCCGCAATGAAAGCCATTCTGACCGCTGCGACGCTGGCGGCCACCACCTTGCCCGCCCTGGCCTTTGACCCGGCCAACATGAGCGATGCCGAAAAGCAAGCCTTCGGCGAGGCAGTGCGCGAATATCTGATGGCCAATCCCGACGTGCTGGTCGAATCGATCAATGTGCTTGAAGAGCGGCGCATGGCCGATGAGGCAAAAAACGACAAGCTGCTGGTCGAAAACAATCGCAAGGCGATCTTTGACGACGGCCACAGCTGGGTCGGCGGCAATCCGCAGGGCGATATCACCCTGGTCGAGTTCATCGACTATCGCTGCGGCGTGTGCAAGCGCGTCAACCCAGAAGTGGAAAAGCTGATCAGCGCCGATGGCAATATCCGGTTTATCCTGAAGGAATTTCCGATCCTGACCCAGGAAAGCGACATGGCCGCCCGCTTTGCGGTGGCGGTGCACCAGCAGGCCGGGGACGACGCCTACAAGCGCGCGCATGACGCGCTGATGAGCAGCCGCGGCCCTGTCAATCTGGAAACTCTGGGCAAGCTGGCAGGCGAGCTGGGTGTCGATGCCAAGGCGGTTCTGAACCACATGAATACCGAAGAAGTGTCGGCCGTTCTGCGCAAGAATCATCAGCTTGCCGAACAGATGCGGATCATGGGCACGCCTACCTTCATCATCGAAGGCGAGATGCTGCGTGGCGTGCCGCCGGATGGGCTTGAGGGCGTGATCGCGAGGGTGCGGGCCGAGCGGCAGGGCTAGGGCTGACAGCCGTGGCCGCCGGGCTACTCGGCGGCCTTGGCGGCATCGATTTCAGCCGCACGCTTTTCCACCAATTCGACAATGTGATCGATCATCTGGTCGTTCGACATCTTGTGGTGCTGCTTGCCGGCAAGATAGACCATCCCGGCCCCGGCCCCCCCGCCGGTAAAGCCGATGTCGGTCATCAGCGCCTCGCCCGGGCCATTTACCACGCAGCCAATGATCGACAGGCTCATCGGCGTCTTTATGTGTTCAAGCCGCTTTTCCAGCGCCTCGACGGTCTTGATGACATCAAACCCCTGCCGGGCGCAGCTGGGGCAGGAAATGATCTGGACGCCGCGGGTGCGCAGGCCCAGCGACTTCAGGATCTCGAAACCGACCTTTACCTCCTCGACCGGATCGGCCGACAGGCTGACCCGGATCGTGTCGCCAATGCCCATCCACAGCAGGTTTCCAAGGCCGATGGCGGATTTCACCGTGCCGGACATCAGGCCCCCAGCCTCGGTGATGCCCAGGTGGATGGGGGCATCGGTCGCTTCGGCCAATTGCTGATAGGCGGCGGCGGCCAGGAACACGTCGCTGGCCTTCACGCTGATCTTGAACTCGTGAAAGTCGTTGTCCTGCAGGATGCGGATATGATCCAGCCCGGATTCCACCATCGCATCGGGACAGGGTTCGCCATATTTTTCCAGCAGGTGCCGCTCCAGACTGCCGGCGTTCACGCCGATGCGGATGGAACAACCGTGATCGCGGGCGGCCTTGATGACTTCGCGCACACGGGCGGCATCGCCGATATTGCCGGGGTTGATGCGCAGACAGGCAGCACCCGCCTCGGCCGCCTCGATGGCGCGGCGATAGTGAAAATGAATATCGGCCACGATCGGCACCGGGCTTTCCCGGCAAATCTCGCGCAATGCGCGGGTCGATGCCTCGTCAGGGGTCGAAACGCGCACGATATCCGCCCCGACATCCGCCGCACGGATGATCTGATCCAGCGTTGCACGCACATCGGTGGTGTCGGTATTGGTCATGGTCTGCACGCTGATCGGAGCGTCGCCACCGACCGGCACATTGCCAACCATGATCTGACGCGACTTTCGCCGCTCGATATTGCGCCAAGGGCGGATCGGATTGTGGGTCATGGGATGGCCTTGCATTGCGGCGTAACCGGTATGCGCCACAGATATGCGCCGCGACCGTGGGGGGCAAGCGTCGAGATCGGCGATTGGCGCAAGCGTGAGCGCGCCCCCGGGTCAGTCCTGCGTCACTGCCGCATTCGTCCCGGCCGATGCGAGGGACATCATGCGCGCAAGCTCGGGATCCTTGCTAACATCTGCTGCGGCGAATTTCGAGGTCAGCGCGGCGGGCGACAGTTCCACATTCTTGACCACCTTCGCGCCTGGCGCGGCAGGCCCGTAGGTCTTGCCGCTGACCGCAAAATAGATCGCCCCCGAGTTACCTGTGCGCAAGGTCGGCGGTGCCTCAAGCTTTGGCAGCGCGAAGCGTTCGCCTGCGTCCATTGTCTTTTCCAGCAGGACCGTGCCATCGGCCGATGTCACCCGAACCCATGCCGGACGGGCCGCCAGAATTTCGACAGCCGGTGCATCGGGCGCCAAGGTGCGCACAGCCTGCGATTGCGCCGGCATCGGCGGACCGAAAACCTCGCCAGCATCGACAAGCTGCTGCCGGGATGCAGGCTCAGCCGGCTGCATCGCGGGGGCACGCAAGCCGGGATCTATGGCCGAAATCGGTCCGTCACGCGCGGCAAGAACAGGCACTTCAAGGGCTTGCGGCCGATATGTGCGGTCGATCCCCTCGGGCTTGGGCAGATTGACCTGAGCGGTCTCCACCGGCTGGACTGTCGCGGCCTCTTGCACGGGATCCAAGGCGACAACGACCCCCGGCGACTGGTCCCCCGGCACCAGATTGACCTTCTGCACCTCTTGCAGAACCATCCAGCCGCCGTAACCCAAGCCGCCTGTCAGCACCAGCATCACCAGCAACGAGCCAAGGGCGCGCGGCTCGAACGAGGACCAGAAGCTTTCGCGACGCGGCAGAAACAGCGGGTTGGGATTTGCCAGCGCGGCCGTCGGATCCATCGCAGCCCGCGCGGGCTTTCTTGCCGGTCCCACAGCCGCGATTCCAGGGTTGGGCTGAAACCCGGATTCGTGACAGAACCGGCGAAAGGTCCAGTCGGGGTCCAGTCCCAGGTAACGGGCATAGGAGCGCACATATCCGGCGACAAAGCTGGGCGTGTCGAACGCGGAAAGATCGCAATTCTCGATCGCGGCAACATAGGATGCGCGAATCCGCAATTCGCGCTGAACGTCCAGCAACGATTTGCCCATCGTTGCCCGCTCGCCCCGCATCAGATCGCCGAGCCGAATGTCCGGATCGTCGAAGCCATGCGGGATTCCCGCTGCTTCATCATGGCTATCCGCCGGGGGAACCCCCCTTAGCCCGATCATTGCGCCTGCCCCATTCTTCGCTGCTGCCCTCCGAATCGGAAGACTCTCACAAGTTCTTTAAGGCAAGGTTATCACGCACGCGAGAGGTGTTCACCCCTGAAACAGTTCACGCAGCGGAAGTTGAACGGTTCAGTTTGCACTGCGACCACAGGTTGTCCATCGCCCGCACCAGAAGATCGATCTGGCGCGGATCGTGAACCGGGGACGGCGTGAAGCGCAGCCGTTCGGTTCCGCGCGGCACCGTCGGAAAGTTGATCGGCTGAACATAAATACCGAATTCGGCCAGCAGCATGTCCGACAGCGCCTTGCAATGCACCGGATGACCGACATGGACCGGAACGATGTGGCTGCCATGATCGACGATCGGCATGCCCAGACCGCGCAGCCGCATCTTGAGAATGCGCGCGTTCAGCTGTTGTCTGTCGCGCAGCACCTGCCCCTCGGCCGTCTTGAGAAACGCAATCGAGGCAGCAGCCCCAGCGGCCACCGCCGGCGGCAGCGATGTGGTGAAGATGAACCCGGGAGCATAGGATCGGATTGCGTCGACCATCCTGGCAGATGCCGCGATATAGCCCCCAAACACACCGAATGCCTTGCCCAGGGTGCCGTTGATGATGTCAAGCCGCTGCATCAGGCCGTCACGTTCGGCCACGCCACCCCCGCGCGGGCCATACATGCCCACGGCATGAACTTCGTCCAGATAGGTCAGGGCGTTGAATTCCTGCGCCAGGTCGCAGATCTCGGCGATGGGACCAAAGTCGCCATCCATGGAATAGATAGATTCGAAGGCAATCACCTTTGGCGCTGCCGGATCATCCGCCTCGAGCAGCTCGCGCAGATGCGCCACGTCATTGTGCCGGAAGATGCGTTTTGCGCCGTCGAAACGCTTGATGCCTTCGATCATGGACGCATGATTCAACGCGTCGGAATAGATGATCAGTCCGGGAAACAGCTTGCGCAGCGTGGAAAGCGTCGCGTCATTGGCGATATAGGCACTGGAAAATACCAGCGCCGCCTCCTTGCCATGCAGATCGGCGATCTCGTGCTCAAGCCGGCGGTGATAGACCGTCGTGCCCGAAATATTGCGCGTGCCGCCCGAGCCTGCGCCGGTGGCATCCAGCGCCTCGTGCATGGCGGCCAGAACGACGGGATGCTGCCCCATGCCCAGGTAGTCGTTCCCGCACCAGACGGTGATTTCCTGTTCGGTTCCGTCCGGGCGCGTCCAGATCGCCTGAGGGTAGGCACCCTTGCGCCGTTCGATGTCGATGAAGGTGCGATACCGCCCTTCTTCGTGCAGCTTGCCGATGGCCTGATCGAGTGCGGCTGTATAATCCATCGGACGGCCCCTTGACTTGCTTGAACTTGCTCGCTTTGGGGGTCATGTTCTGACCCCGGGTGATAATGTGATAAGTGCCGCGGGCCGGAAAATACAGCGTAAAAATGTCGCACTGTGACATCAGGTCGCTGATTTTTAACCTATAAAAATAATCGGGAAAGCTGAGAATGCAGGAAGATTCCAAGATAGATGCCATACTTTCAACACTGGATAAAAACACCCCTCAGGCGCTCGAGCGGCTGAAGGCCTTCCTGCGCATCCCGTCGATTTCGACCGATCCGGCCCACAAGGGCGATGTAAGGCAGGCCGCGCAATGGCTCTGCCGGGAACTTCAGGATCTGGGATTCGATGCCTCGCTGCGCGACACGCCCGGTCACCCCATGGTTGTCGCCCATTCCGCCAAAGGTTCGCGCAGACCACTGCTGTTTTATGGCCACTATGACGTGCAACCCGTTGATCCGCTTGAACTGTGGGATCGTCCACCCTTCGATCCCGAAATCCAGGACACCCCTAGCGGCAAGGTCATCCGCGCCCGTGGCGCTGCCGATGACAAGGGCCAGTTGATGACCTTTGTCGAGGCATTCCGCGCCTGGCGGGACGTGCATGGCACGCTGCCCACCGATCTGGTGCTGCTTTTCGAGGGAGAGGAGGAATCCGGCTCGCCCAGCTTGCGCCCCTTCCTGCAGGCCAATGCCGACGAACTTCGCGCAGATCTGGCCATGATCTGCGACACCGGCCTGTATGCGGACGGACGTCCCGCGATCACCACCCAGCTGCGCGGCCTTTACGGCGAGGAAATCGTAGTCCGTGGGGCGGATCGGGATCTGCACTCGGGCAGTTTCGGGGGACTTGCCGCGAACCCGATCCAGGTGCTTGTGAATGCACTTGCCAGCGTCAAGGACGGCGAAGGACGCATCACCCTCCCCCATTTCTACGATGGTGTCGAAGAGCTGAGCGAGGAACTGCGTGCCGACTGGCAGGCGCTCGACTTCGACGCGGGTGAGTTTCTGTCCCGGGTCGGATTGCGCCATCCGATCGGCGAACGGGGGCGGATGGGCCTGGAACAGGTGTGGAACCGCCCGACGTTCGAAATCAACGGGATCAGCGGCGGCTATACAGGCGAAGGCTTCAAGACCGTGCTGCCCGCAGAAGCGCGCGCCAAGGTCAGCTTCCGCCTTACCGGCACGCAGGATCCGCTGGCCATCCGCGAGGCGTTTCGCAACCACATCCGCGCCGCAATTCCGGCCGATTGCAGCGTCGAGTTCCACGATCACGGCGCCAGCCCGGCCAGCCGGATGGATATTTCGGACCCCGCCTTCGGTCAGGCCAAGGCGGCGCTGGGCGCGGAATGGGGCCGCGATGCGGCATATATCGGCGCGGGGGGATCGATCCCCATCGCCGGGGACTTCAAGACCATTCTGGGCATCGATTCCATGCTGATCGGCTTTGGTCGCGATGATGACCGCATTCACTCGCCGAACGAAAAATACGATGTGGAAAGCTTCGTGAAAGGCGCACGAAGCTGGGCGCGCATTCTGGCGGCTCTGGCTTGAGCGAGACGGCGGGGGCGCGGAAGTCCGACGGGGAAATTTGAAGGATCGCCCTTGCCCAGGCTGGCGTTGCCCGGGCCGAAACAGCGTTGCGCGACGCGCGCCGCAACCGCGATTGCGGCCTTGCGTGATTCATGCTGCGGCACAGGATCGCCGGCCCGCAAGAATGCGAAACCCCCGCGGGATGAACCTGCGGGGGCAGAACGGGAAAGCTTTGCGACCTGACAGCGTCAGGCGGCGCGGGCTGTCAGAACCGCATCGACACGCTTCTGCGCGCCAGCCTCGTCCATACCACTGACCGCGGCGACCTCACGGGTCAGGCGGTCCAAGGCCGCTTCGTAAAGCTGGCGTTCGGAATAGGATTGTTCACGCTGATCGTCATTGCGATGCAGATCGCGCACCACCTCGGCAATCGACATCAGATCGCCCGAATTGATCTTCTGTTCGTATTCCTGCGCGCGACGCGACCACATTGCCCGCTTGACCCGCGCCTTCCCCTTCAGCGTTTCCAGCGCGCGATCGACCAGATCGGGGGTGGAAAGGCCGCGCATGCCGATTTCGGTCGCACGGGCGGTCGGCACGCGCAGCGTCATCTTGTCCTTTTCAAAGGAAATGACGAACATCTCGAGCCGCAAGCCGGCAACTTCCTGCTCTTCGATCGAGACGATACGGCCAACCCCGTGGGTCGGATAAACCACGAAATCATCGGGACGGAATTCGGTCTTTTTCGCTTTCGACATTGCGCTTCCTTCGCACTGCACCCATTGGGGCACAAAAGAACCCATAAGGCGGGACTTTCCCCCCTTGCGGGCCACCAATTCTGAACCTGCATCCCCGGCCGGGCAGACGGCCGGGACAACCATAGGCGCCACCCGGCTACTGGCAGCAGCCGGTCGGCGCCCTTGTTGCCGGACCATAGCACAGAAAAAGACGCATTACAAAGGTTGGCAGAAAGCGTGCAGTCACCAGCCGCACCACCAAATTCCGCTTGTAATTCAGCGGGTTTGGCGCCAGTTCACCCTTTTGAGACATCGCTCGGCCGCGAATCGCGGCATTTTGCGGCAAAGCTCAATCGCCGCTGCCCGGTGCTTCGGAGAAGTATTTTTCCAGCTTGTTGGGCACGCCGTCCATTTCCTGATAGCCGGGCATCGGATCCTTCTTGCGCGTGATAACCGGCCATTGTTCGGCATACTTGCGGTTGAATTCGACCCAGGATTCCATGTCCGGCTCGGTATCGGGGCGGATGGCGTCGGCGGGGCATTCCGGTTCGCACACGCCGCAATCGATGCATTCATCAGGATGAATGACCAACGTGTTTTCGCCTTCGTAGAAACAGTCCACGGGGCACACCTCAACACAATCGGTGTATTTGCACATGATGCAGTTATCGGTGACGACGTAGGTCATGGCGCGCTATTCCTGTTTCCTGTGCGCTAGTTACGCCCATGGGGGGCATCATGCAAGGGCGGCAGGTCCGAAAAGACCCTTTGCGGCAACAAGACGCGGTTGCGCAAACCCTGTTCCACGCCAAAGCCGCCGCGACGAACAGATTCCCGCAATCCGGCTACAGGGCCAGCTCTTCGTAAAGCATTGCCGCCTCGCTGGCCGAGCCGCGCCTTGCGCCGGTCAGCAGCAAACGCAGCACACGCACCCGCCCATGCGCCGCCACGGTGATGGTATCGCCGGTGCGCACCAGATGCGAGGGTTTGCTGCACGGTTGGCCATTCACGCGAATCCCCCCTTCGCTGATGGCGTCGGCAGCGATCGTGCGGGTGCGAAACAGCCTGGCATGATGCAGCCAGCGGTCCAGGCGAATGGCGCCGCTGGCTGCACTTGTGTGGGGATCGCTCACGGCTTGTTCTTCAACGCAGCCAGGATCGCAAAGGGACTGTCGGGATCGACCGGTTTTTCAGCGCGGGGTGGACGCGCCTCGAAGGATTTTGGCCCTTCATGACGCGGTTTGCCTTTGGGGCCGTCATGACGCGGCTTGCCTTTCCCACCCCGCTCGGGACGATCGCCGCGCATGTCCTCGCGACGTTTGCCTTCGGCCGGTTTGGCGTCGCGGCGCGGCTTGCCATCCTCGCGGTCGCGGTGAGCGGGGCGCTCGCCCTGCCCGCGGCCCTGTGCGCCGCCGCTGCGTTCGCCGCGATCCGGCCGCCGCTGCCCCCCACGCGGACGCGGGGCCCAGGTAAAGGTGTAGAACACCTCGGTTTCGGGGGCTGCATCCGGCGCAGCTGCTGCGCCCTCGCCCGCCTCGGCCTCGGTGGCCTTGCGCGCGGCCTGCTCGGCCTCCCAGCGGGCGCGAGTCTCGGCCGCCAGGACACTTTCCTCTTCCGTCAGCGGATGGTCGTGGTCGGTGGCCTCGGGCACGGCGGCACGCTCTGAAACCGCGGTCAGCCGGGACTTGGGCCGCTCGCCCCGCTCGGCGCGATAGCCCAGCCCCTGCATCAGCCCTGCGAACTGCTCAAGGGTCATGCCGGTGATCGACAGCATGTCGGCATTGGCCTCGAACCCGCCGCGGGTGTCCTGGCTGCGCAACATGTCGGCCAGCCGTTCCAGCATGTCGATGCGGATCGCACGTTCACCCGCCGGATGATAACCCGACAGCGTGTAATACCCCTTGGGCACGTCGGGCAGGTTCGGGATCGTCACCAATCCCGGAGGCGGGCTTTCCGGGAACTCGGCCAGGCCCTGATCCAGACCCCACAGCACCAGCCGCAGCCGGGTTGGCGCGGGCTTCAGCAGTGCCTGCTGAAAGATGGTGAACTGGCCAAAGCGCACGCCATGCTTGCGCAGCAGGCCGCGGGCATCCTGATCCAGTTCCTTGACCTCGGCGGCGACTCCTTCGCGCGGCAACACGCCCAGCGCCTCGACCAGGCGGAAGGCAAAGCCGCGCGCCAGCCCCGACAGCGATTCGTCGTTTTTCAGCGCGATCAGCGGCTCGAATGCGGTGGCGATCTTGCGGTCGATGAAATGCTGCAGCCGGCGGCGCACCTTTTCGGCGACCTCGGGGCCGGCCTCGTCATCGACAAAAGCCTCGACGCCGGGCTTCAGGGGCTCGGACCCCTTGACCAGCTTGCCCACGGCCGAGCTGCCCCACATCAGACCGCCCTGCTCTGTGAAATCGAGTTCCGTGTCGGGGGCGTTGTAGAACCGATCCGCCCGCAAATGGAATTCCGGTTTCAGCGCCTCGTAGGCGGCGCGGGTCAGCATCCGCGCCTCGTCCCCGGTTGCGCTGGGATCGGCGCGAAAGCGAAAGCCTTCCAGTCGGCCGGCAAATTCGCCCTCGACCGTCACTTCGCCCTTGTCGTTCACCTCGGCCAAAAGGCTCTCCTTCTGTTTGAGCCGGCGCAGCAGCACTGAAGTGCGCCGGTCCACGAATCTTTGCGTCAGTGCCGCATGCAATGCGTCCGACAAGCGGTCTTCTACCGCGCGCGTTTCGGCGCGCCAATGGCTTTCGTCCGAAACCCATCCCGAACGCTGCGCGACATAGGTCCAGGTGCGGATGAACGCCAGACGCTTGGACAATGTGTCGATGTCGCCCTGGGTCTTGTCAATGCGCGCGATCTGGCCTGCAAGCCAGTCGTCGGGCACCTGCCCTTCGCGGACAAAGCCGTGGATGCGCGCCAGCAACGTCGCATGTTCCGCCGGCGAGATCGACCGGAAATCGGGAATGCGACAGACGTCCCACAGCAGCCGCAGGTCGCGCGGATGGTGCAGTCGGTCGCGAACTTCGGGCATGGCGGCCAGGGCCTTGAGCGCGCGCAGGTCGTCCGCCTCGCGCCCGCGGGTCAGCCATTCGGATTGCGGGCTGGTCTCGAGGCTGGCAATCAGCCGGTCCAGCGTGCCGAACTCCAGCGCGTCGTTGCGCCACATCAGCCGGCCGATCGGGGCAAAGCGGTGGTTCTCGATCGCGTCGATCAGGCCGTCGTCAAGGCCGCCGGCATCGCCGGTGACGCCAAAGGTGCCGGGTTCGGTGTGACGGCCGGCGCGACCGGCGATCTGGCCCAGTTCATGGGGAAACAACGGGCGAAAGCGGCGGCCGTCGAATTTTTCGGTGGCCGAGAACGCAACGTGGCGGATGTCGAGGTTCAACCCCATGCCGATTGCATCGGTCGCGACAAGATAATCGACCTCGCCCCCCTGATACAGCGCGACCTGCGCATTGCGCGTGCGCGGCGACAACGCGCCCATCACCACCGCGCAGCCGCCCTTTTGTCGCCGGATCAGCTCGGCCGTGGCATAGACCTCTTCGACCGAAAAGCAGACGATGGCCGAACGCGGCGCCATGCGGCTGATCTTTTTCGATCCGGCCCAGGACAGGGTGGAAAATCGTTCGCGCCGCATGAACTGCGCCTGCGGCACCAGCGCGGCGATGGCCGGGCGCATGGTGTCGCTGCCCAGCAGCAGCGTTTCGTGGCGCCCGCGCATGTTCAGCAACCGGTCGGTGAAGACATGACCACGTTCGGGATCGGCGCATAGCTGGATTTCATCGATGGCGACGAAATCGGCCCCGACCTCGGGCATGGCCTCGGTGGTGGCGACCCAGTATTGCACGCGGTCTGGCACGATGCGCTCTTCGCCGGTGACCAGCGCCACGACGCTGGGGCCGCGGGCCTTGACGATGCGGTCGTAAACCTCGCGCGCCAGCAGTCGCAGCGGCAGGCCGATAACTCCGGTGCGATGGGCAAGCATCCGGTCGATGGCGTAATGGGTCTTGCCGGTGTTGGTCGGGCCCAGAACGGCCGTGACCCGCGATCTGTCATTCATCAGGCGTCCGTGCCTTGCAGTTCCTGTTCCAGACGCGTGACGGCATCGCGCGCATCCTGCTGGTGGGGATGGATCTTCAGGCTGGCGCGCAAGGCGCGCAGTGCTGCCTGACGCTGCCCCAGTTCGTCCAGAATGGCGCCCAGCTGCGTCAGCGCAGGGAAGTGGCGCGGCTCGATCCGCAGCGCCTGCTGCAGATCCGCCAGTGCCGGGCCAAGATCGCCGTCCATATACAGCGCCACCGCCCGCAGGTGCCAGCCGGCGGCGAAATCGGGGGCGTGATCGGTCAACGCAGTCAGGTGGCCGATCGCCGTGACCGTATCGCCTGCGTCCAGCGCCGCCTCGCCCCGTTTATAGAGCAGATCCATCGCCGCCGAGCCTGACCGGGACCACAGGCGCAAGATGTCGCTTTCGGCCCGCGACCAGGTTTCCCCCTGCGGCTGGCCCAATTCGGCGAACAAGGCGTCCAGTTCGGCGCGCGTCTGCGCCTGGGCCTGCACCGTCGGCTCGGATGGCAGCGCAGGTTGGGCACGCAAATCGCTCTGCGCCAAGGGTGATTCGGGCCTGACGGGCGGCTGACCCTCGGGCAAGGCAGATTGACCCAGGGTCGGGCCCGGCAGGCTCAGCCCCAGAATTAACCATGCCGCAACGACATTGTGGGAATGTGGGACTGGCCAACGCATAAGCACTATGTAACTTTCCAACCCAAACTTTTCCAGACTCCGGGGAGATCACAGATGAGCAAGGTTGTCGAAGGCGCCGTCGCCGCGCTGGATGCAAAGGCCAAGGGATTTGACGGCACCGCGAAATTCGTCATCGAGGGCGAAGGTAGCGTCTACATCGATGCATCCGGCGCCCGCGCCGCCGATGACGAGGCCGAGGTGACGTTGACCGCCAGCCGCGACACGTTCGAGGGGCTCTTGTCGGGCGATGTCAGCCCCACCGTTGCCTTCATGACCGGCAAGCTGCGCGTGGACGGGTCGATGGCCACAGCGATGAAGCTGGGCGCCCTGCTGTCCTGAGCGGTGACGCCGGCGCCGTTCCACCGACTGCCGGGCGATCCGCCGGCCCGCGCCCGCGCCTTCTGGCTGCGGGCCGAGGATGGCGTGCGCCTGCGCGCCGCCCATTGGCCGGCCGAAGCTGCACAGGGCACGGTCCTGCTGTTCCCCGGTCGAACGGAGTATGTCGAAAAATACGATGAGCTTGCCGGCCAGCTGGCTTCGGCCGGCTATCACGTTCTGGCCATCGACTGGCGTGGCCAGGGTCTTTCGGACCGTTTGCAGACCAATGTGCGCCCCGGCCATGTCGGGGCGTTTTCGCATTATCAGCGCGATGTGGTCGAACTGGTGATCGCGGCCCAGGAACTGGGCCTGCCCGAGCCCTGGCATCTTTTCGCCCATTCCATGGGCGGTGCCCTGGGACTGGCCGCGCTGGACGCGGGTCTGCCGGTGCGCAGTGTGGTGTTTTCCGCGCCGATGTGGGGGATCAATCTGGGGCGGGTGCCGGAATGGCTGGTGCTGACCATGACTCGGGCTGCTGCGCGGCTTGGATGGGGCGGACGCGCCGCGCCAGGCTCGGGGGGCGAGGAAAGCTTTGTCCTGATGGACCCGTTTCTCGGCAATCTGCTGACCGGCGATGGCCGGCGCTGGGGGCGGCTCGTGGCCGAGGCTGCCACCTGGCCCGATGTCTCTATTGGCGGTGCCAGTCATGACTGGCTGCGCGAAGCGCTGCTGGAGTGTCGCCGCCTGGCAACCCTGGCCAGCCCCGACCTGCCCGCCCTGATTGCGCTAGGCCTGGCCGAGGGCGTGGTCTCACCCGCCGCGATCCGCGACCGTGCCAGACGCTGGCCAACCGCCCAGCTGCTGGAACTGCCCGATTGCCGGCACGAGCCCGCCATGGAACGCGACGAAATCAGGGAAGTGTTCGTCAAGGCAACCATCGCGCATTTCAACGCATCGGCCGGCTGATCGGTCAAATTTCCGTCCCCTGTCTTGCAGCCCGGCCAACTTGGGCGCAAATCTGGGCCGACCAGACAAGGACGGACCATGACACGCTTTGCCAGCCTGATGCCGAACCGCGACCTGCCCCGCGACGAAAACGCCCTGCCGGTGGCCGCACCTGCGGCCGATCTGGGCGATCTGCCGGAATGGGATCTGCGGGATCTTTACGCGGCACCCGATGCGCCGGAACTGGCCCGTGACCTCGACCGGCTGGATAATGTGTGCGCCGAATTTGCCCGCGACTATCAGGGGCGTCTGGCCGAGCTGGACGCGCCTCAGATGCTGGCCTGCATCGAGCGCTATCAGCAGATCGACATTCTGGCCGGTCGGCTGATGTCCTATGTCGGGCTGCGCTATTACCAGAACACCACCGACGCCCAGCGTGCCAAGCAGATGGGCGACCTGCAGGATCGCATTACCAATGCGACGACGGCGCTGGTGTTCTTCAGTCTGGAATTCAACCGTATCCCGGATGCCCGCTACGAGGCGATCTTTGCCGCCGCGGACGGCCCCGCCCGCTACAAGCCGGTGACCGACCGCATGCGCGCCATGCGCCCCTATCAGCTGTCGGACGAACTGGAACGCTTTTTGCACGACAATTCCGTGGTGGGCGCCGCGGCCTGGAACCGGCTGTTCGACGAAACCACCGCGGCGCTGACCTTCGACGTGCAGGGCGAGGTGCTGGGGCTTGAGGCGACGCTCAACCTGCTGACCGATCACGACCGCAGCCGGCGCGAGGCGGGTGCCCGTGCCCTCGCGCGCGTCTTTGGCCAGAACGTCAAGCTGTTTGCCCGCATCCACAACACCCTGGCCAAGGAAAAGGCGATCGAGGACAAATGGCGCAAGATGCCGACCCCGCAGACGGCGCGGCATCTGTCGAACCATGTCGAACCCGAGGTGGTCGAGGCGCTGCGCAATGCCGTCACCCGCGCCTATCCGCGCCTGTCGCATCGTTATTACGCGCTGAAGGCACGCTGGCTGGGGCTGGACAAGTTGCAGGTCTGGGACCGGAACGCCCCCCTGCCAAGCGAAAGCCCGCGACTGATCCCCTGGGCCGAGGCGCGCGCCACCGTGCTGGATGCCTATGCCGGGTTTTCGCCGCGGCTGGCCGAACTGGCCCAGCCGTTCTTCGAGCGGGGCTGGATCGATGCGGCGGTCAAGCCAGGCAAGGCCCCGGGCGCCTTTGCCCATCCCACCGTCACCACAGTCCACCCCTATGTGCTGCTGAACTATCTGGGCAAACCCCGCGATGTGATGACGCTGGCCCATGAGCTGGGCCATGGCGTGCATCAACGCCTGGCGGCGGCACAGGGCGAATTGCTGGCGGCCACCCCGCTGACGCTGGCCGAAACCGCCAGCGTATTCGGCGAGATGCTGACCTTTCGCGCGCTGCTGGCCCGCACCTCCGACCCCGCCCAGCGCAAGGCGCTCTTGGCCGGCAAGGTCGAGGACATGATCAATACCGTCGTGCGCCAGATCGCCTTTTACGATTTCGAATGTCGCCTGCACGCCGCCCGCGCCCAGGGCGAACTGACGCCCGAGGATATCAACGCGCTGTGGATGGCGGTGCAGACCGAATCGCTGGGGCCGGCCTTCGAGTTCATGCCCGGCTATGAAACCTTCTGGACCTATGTGCCGCATTTCGTCCACTCGCCCTTCTATGTCTATGCCTATGCCTTTGGCGACGGGCTGGTGAACGCGCTTTACGCCGCCTATGAATCCGGCCTGCCGGATTTCCAGAGCAAGTATTTCGATCTGCTGGCGGCCGGCGGGTCGCGCCATCACAGGGAGCTGCTGGCACCCTTTGGGCTGGATGCCTCGGACCCGGCCTTCTGGGACAAGGGGTTGGCGATGATCGAAGGATTCATCGACGAGCTCGAGGCGATCGAGGCGTGATTATCCTGCACCCGCTGGGCCGTCACGAATGGGACCGGGTGGCGCATATAACGGTGGCCCCCGAACAGGAACCCTTTTTGCGGCGCCATCGCGGACCATTTCGAGGCGGATGAGCCAGGATGCGATTTTCACCTGATCGCCCGCGAGGATCTGGCGGTCGGGTTCTTCAAGATTGACCGCGATTATCCCGCGCGCTTCGACTTTGCCCGCCCGGGGGAACTGGGGCTGCGCGGCGTCATGATCGACCGCAATTCCCAGGGCCAGGGCATCGGCAAGGCGGCGATGACGGCACTGGGGCCTTATGTGGCGCGGCTTTAACCGGCCGCATCGGCGCTGGTGCTGACCGTCAATCAGGTCAATCCGGGGGCACGGGCGGTGTATCTGGCCGCCGGTTTTGTGGACGGGGGCGAAATGTATCACGGCGGCCGTATCGGGCCCCAGCACATCCTGCGATTGAGCCTGCGGGAATTTTCCATCGCCTGACCCTGCGGACTGTCCTATGATGTATGGCACGGTCACAAGGGGGGAAAGGAACAATGCGCGCTTTGCGCCGCTTGATGCTGGGCATCCTGACGCTGGCAGCGCTGGCGGCCGTGGTCGTGGTGATCTGGGGGCCGGGGTTCGTGGAACGAAGCCTCAACCCCGTCACTACCCCGACCTCGGGCTGGCCGGTGTCTCCCCAGGCCGAGGCGTTGCATGAACGGCTGGTGATCGGCGATCTGCATTCCGACGCACTGCTGTGGGATCGCGACCTTCTGAAACGCAGCCTGCGCGGCCACACCGACATACCGCGCCTTGCTGACGGCAATGTGGCGGTGCAGGTTTTCACCTCCGTCACCAAAAGCCCGCGCGGACAGAGCTACAGCCACAATGCCACTGACGCGCCCGACAATATCACCCCGTTGTTCATCGGCCAGTTGCGTCCGCTGGCGGCGTGGTTCGACCTGAAGGAACGGGCGCTCGTGCAGGCCGCCGCCCTGCAACGCGCGGCCGATCGCGCGCCCGACCGGCTGATGCTGATCCGTTCGGCGGCTGATCTGCAAACCCTGCTCGAGGCACGGCAGAACGGCGCCCGCACCGTCGGCGCGCTTCTGGGCAGCGAAGGCGCCCACCCGCTCAAGGGCGACATCGCCAATCTGCAAGTGCTTTACGGTGCCGGCTTCCGCCTGCTGGGGTTGACGCATTTCTTCGACAACGAACTGGGTGGCAGCCTGCATGGCCAGGCCGGAGCCAGCGCCGGGCTGTCGGATTTCGGCCGTCAGGTTGTGACCGAGATGATGCAGCGGCGCATGATCATCGATCTGGCCCATGCCAGCCCGCAAATGGTGCGCGATGTGCTGGCGATGCCGGGAACCCGCCCGATCCTGTCGCATACCGGCATCCACAGCCATTGTCCCAGCCCACGCAACCTGCCGGATGATCTGGTGCAGGCCATCGCCGCCCGCGGCGGGCTGATCGGCATCGGTTTCTGGGCCGATGTCGTGTGCGGCGACACACCTGCCGATATTGCCGCCGCGATTCGTGCCGCGATCGATCTGGTTGGGGTGGAACATGTGGCGCTCGGCTCGGATTACGACGGGTCTGTTGGCGTGCCCTTCGATGCGGCGGGGCTGGCGGCGCTGACGCAGGCGTTGCTGGACGCCGACCTGAGCGAAGATCAGATTGCGCAGGTGATGGGCGGCAACATGATGCGTTACCTTGCAGAAACGCTGTGAGCCGGCCTAACCTTCATCCGGAAAGAACAGGGGGCTTGAATGCTTACCATCTGGGGGGTCACCCGGTCGCGCGCATCGCGCATCATCTGGCTGTGCCACGAAATGGATCTGCCGTTTCGGCAGGTGCCGGTGATCCAGGCCTATCGTCTGGCCAACCCTGGTGCACCGGATGCGCCGCTGAATACGCAGTCGCCCGAATTCCTGCGCCTGTCACCCGCAGGCGGCATCCCGGTCATTCAGGACGGCGACCTGATCCTGTCGGAATCGCTGGCCTGCACCTTGCATCTGGCCCGCCGCCACGGCCAGCCCCTGGGGCCGGCCGATGCGGTCGAAGATGCCCAGATGCTGCAATGGAGTTTTTACGCCGCAACCTCGATCGAACCCGACGCCCTGACCATCCTGTTCGCGCACAGGCCCGGCCAGGCGCAGCCCGGCGCCGATCAGGCCGTGGTGGCCAATGCGGCCGAACGCCTGATCCGGCCGATGCGGGTGCTGGACGACCATCTGTCCAGGCACGATCACATAGTGGGCGGCCGCTTTACCGTGGCCGACATCAACGTTGCGGAAATCCTGCGCTATGCGCAGGGTTATGGCCCGCTGATGCAGCAGTTTCCGGCCGCCTCGGACTGGTTGACACGCTGTCAGTCGCGCCCCGCCTTTCAACGGATGTGGCAGGAACGTCTGGCCGAACCGGAATGATCGATCCGGGGCGGTCGCGGCGCAAGGGGCATCCCCAGGTCTGCCGCCCGTTTCGCCGCGACCCACTCATCACCCGGCCTTGCCGCAAGAACGGCAACGGAACAGCCGCCGCCTGCCCCGCCATCGCGCACCATCTAACCCCGCAATCAAAGCGCGCGCGCCGGCATCGTGACTTTGACATGGATCAAATCGCCGCTCTTTTGTCGCTTTTGCCTGCGGTTTTTGCCGATAGCGCTGCGACACGGCCCCTTGCCGCACCCCGCCGTGGCATGAGATAACCCCCGCCCAGACCCACAGGACAAGCAAGGTGCCATGGCCGACGATCTTTTCCCTACCGCAGACAGGGCAACCGAAAACTATTCGGCAGCCTCGATCGAGGTTCTGGAAGGGCTCGAGCCGGTGCGCAAACGCCCCGGCATGTATATCGGCGGCACCGACGAACGCGCCTTGCATCACCTGGTGGCGGAAATCCTCGACAACTCGATGGACGAGGCGGTGGCCGGACATGCCACCCGCATCGAGGTGGAACTGCTGGCCGATTTCAGCGTGGTGATCCGCGACAACGGCCGCGGCATCCCCATCGACCCGCATCCGAAGTTCCCCGGCAAATCGGCGCTCGAGGTGATCCTGTGCACGCTGCACGCCGGCGGCAAGTTTTCCGGCGATGCCTATCAGACCTCGGGCGGGTTGCACGGGGTCGGGGCCTCGGTCGTCAACGCGCTGTCGGACCGGATGGTGGTGCAGGTCGCCCGCAACAAGGAACTGTTCCAGCAATCCTTTTCCCGCGGCATCCCGCAGGGCCCGGTCGAGCGCATCGGCGCCGCGCCCAACCGCCGCGGCACCACCGTCACCTTTCACGCCGATGAACAGATCTTTGGCCACCACCGCTTCAAGCCCGCGCGCCTGCTGCGGATGGTGAAATCCAAGGCCTATCTGTTCAGTGGCGTCGAAATCCGCTGGAAGTCCGAAATCGACGACGGCGAAACCCCGTGCGAGGCCACCTTTCACTTCCCCGGCGGTCTGGCCGATTACCTTTCGGAAACGCTCAGCGGCGTTTCGACCTATGCCGAGCGTCCCTTTGCCGGCAGTGTCGATTTCAAGGAAAAGTTCAACACCCCCGGCAAGGTGGATTGGGCGATCAACTGGACGCCGGCGCGTGACGGCTTCATCCAGTCCTATTGCAATACCGTGCCCACCCCCGAAGGCGGTACCCATGAGGCCGGGTTCTGGTCGGCGATCCTGCGCGGCATCCGCGCCTATGGCGAAAGGATCAACAACAAGAAGGCCGCCAACATCACCCGCGACGACCTGCTGGCGGGGGGCTGCGCGCTGGTGTCCTGCTTCATCCGCGAACCGGAATTCGTCGGCCAGACCAAGGACCGGCTGGCCACGGTCGAGGCGCAGCGCCTTGTCGAAGGCGCGGTGCGCGACCATTTCGACAACTGGCTGGCCGCCGACACCAGATCGGCCGGCGCGATCCTGGATTTCCTGGTGCTGCGGGCCGAAGAACGTCTGCGCCGCAAACAGGAAAAGGAAACGCAGCGCAAATCCGCCACCAAGAAGCTGCGTCTGCCCGGCAAACTGGTCGATTGTTCCGCCAATAGCCGCGAGGGAACCGAGCTGTTCATCGTCGAAGGCGACAGCGCCGGCGGCAGCGCCAAGATGGCGCGCGAACGCACTACGCAGGCACTGTTGCCCCTGCGCGGCAAGATCCTGAACGTGCTGGGCGCGGCCAGTTCCAAGCTGGGCTCGAACCAGGAAATCAGCGACCTGTGCCAGGCGCTGGGGGTCGGCATGGGCTCGAAATTCAACATCGACGACCTTCGGTATGAAAAGATCATCATCATGACCGACGCCGATGTGGATGGCGCGCATATCGCCAGCCTGCTGATGACCTTCTTCTTTACCCAGATGCGGCCGCTGATCGACAAGGGGCACCTGTATCTGGCCTGTCCGCCGCTTTACCGCCTGACGCAGGGCGCGCACCGCGTCTATGTCTCGGACGATGCGGAAAAGGAACGGATTCTGGCCAAGGGCCTGGGCGGCAAGGGCAAGATCGACGTCCAGCGCTTCAAGGGGCTGGGCGAGATGGACGCCAAGGATCTCAAGGACACCACCATGAACCCCCGCACCCGCAAGCTGATCCGCGTGTCGATCGACGAGGACGAGGGCGGCGAAACCGGCGATCTGGTCGAGCGGCTGATGGGCAAGCGGCCCGAGCTGCGTTTCCAGTTCATTCAGGAAAACGCGCAATTCGCCGATACCGAGGAACTGGACGTTTGAACGCGCTGGCGGCGCCGCTGGCGATCTATGTCCTGGCGGCGGTGACGGAAATCGCCGGCTGCTTTGCCTTCTGGGCGTGGCTGCGGCTGGAACGATCGCCGCTGTGGCTCTTGCCCGGCATGCTGTCGCTGGCGCTGTTTGCCTGGCTTCTTACCCGGGTGCAGGTCGATTTTGCCGGTCGCGCCTATGCCGCCTATGGCGGTATCTATGTGCTGGCCTCGCTGGCGTGGTTGTGGCTGACCGAGGGGCAGGTGCCCACCCGCTGGGATCTGCTGGGCGGTGGGCTGTGCGTTCTTGGCGCGGTGGTGGTGCTGGCCGCGGCCAGATAGCGGCTCGCGCGACAGGGCGGTCGGGTCGGGCCCGGCCGAGGGACTCAGCCTGCCGCGGCGGGCGGGCGGTATTCGGCGCACAGCCGATCAAGCCGGCCCTGCCAGTCCCCTAGCTGCTTGCGACCGAACGGACCCGGGTCCACCAGCTGCACCTGACGGTGGCTGAACAATCCCCCGCGCGTGTTCAGCGCCGCCGTGCACAGCGCCACGGCCAGGTCGAATTTCTGCCGCGTCAGCCAGGGCCAGGCCTCGATGGGAAAGAAGGCGGGGAGCGACACTTCGTCATCGGTCGCGTCGGCCCGATCGGCCTCGCGCGGGTGGCGCTTGATGACGACGTTCAGCCCCGCCTGCGTCAGCCGGTCGCGGATCGTGCGATAGATAGCCTGCTTTTCGGCGGTCGAGCAGATGCCGACCTGATCCAGCGGCTGGGTCAGCAGCAGCGCTCCGCCCTGGCGCAAATCGGGCAGCGGCCCCTGCCAGAACAGCGCCGCGATATCGCGCGCCAGCTCGGGCGAAAGGCGCTGCATCAGCTGCGCCAGCCCCAGTTGCCGCGCCTTGGCCCGCAGACGCGGCGGCAGTGCCTGCGGGTCGTCCAGTTCGATGCGGTCGATCCAGGATTCCTCGCCCATGTAATGGCGCCGCGGCGACTTGCCGCTGGCCAGGCGCAACAGCGCCTTGCCGGGACCAAAGCGCAGGCTGTGATAGTTCAGCAGACCTTCCTCGCGCAGCACCAGGGTGTCGCAGCGCCGGCGCAGGGTCTTGGACAGGAAATTCCCCGACAGATAGATATGGGCGGTGCGGTAATGCGGCCCCAGCCAGGCGGGCGGCGCGTCGGCCGGCCGGCACAGGCCGCGCCCGCGCCGGAACGCCAGATTGCGGCGCAGCACCGCCGGCAGGAAACGCGGCAGATTGGCGAATTCGGCAATCGCCTCGCGGTCCGAGCGGACGCTGAGGGAAATGTCGGGGAATCGCCTCTGGATCGCCGCCCGCACATGGTCGGGCAAGGGCGCGGCATCGTCCAGATAGACGATCTGCGCCGGATGCCCCTGCCCCAGGGCCGAGGCCAGCGCCGCCAGCAGCGTCTGCGGGTTCGAGGGCAGATACAGGTCCGGCGCTGTCGCCCGGACGCCCCTATTGCGGAAAGTCATTGGTGTCGAAGCGCGGCAGAAGCAGCGGATCGTGATGGCCGATGCGGGCGGTTGCCACCTCGGTGGTCAGGCCGGCGCTGCAACCGCGGGCGCGCAGCACCTCGAGCAGGCTGTCGTTCCAGCCGCCATAGGGATAGCACATGACCCATTCCCGATCGACCGGCACGCCGATATCGCGCAGAAACGCCAGCGAACGGTCGATTTCCTGCGCCTGCTGCTCGGGGGAAATACGGTTCAACCACAGATGCTCTGCCCCGTGCGAACCGAAGTGCATGCCGCTGGCCTGCATCAGCCGCGCCTGATCCTCGG
Organism: Paracoccus sp. SMMA_5_TC; assembly: GCF_009696685.2. Lineage (NCBI taxonomy): Bacteria > Pseudomonadati > Pseudomonadota > Alphaproteobacteria > Rhodobacterales > Paracoccaceae > Paracoccus > Paracoccus sp. SMMA_5_TC. The sequence goes on along the minus strand of NZ_CP102355.1, from coordinate 2,125,946 downwards.
ACAGGTAAAGCTCGGCGGCAAAGGCGGCCTCGTCGGCGGTGACGTGGCGCGCGAACAGGTCGCGGGCAATGTCATGGCGCATGTCCTCGGGCAGGACGGTTTGCAGCATCCGCTTGATATAGATGGTTTCGGCATCGTCGAACCGATTGGGTTGCGCCCATTCCGCGCGATAGGCTTCGACCGTATCCAGCCCGCGCGACGGACCTTCGGCACGGATGCGCGCGTCGATGGCCGCCCCCACCTGCGCGGGGTTGTCCAGCGTCGCCGCCAGGATGAAATGCACCCGGTTCACGTCCAGCAGCCGATGATCGCGGACGGGCGCCACCGGCGCATAAAAGCATCCCGACAGCCGGCGCTTGTGCAGTTCGGGGAACACAAGCTGGTAATGTTCCGCATAGCCGTCGTCAAAGGTCAGCAGCGCCGCATCGGGCGGCAATGGCTGATCGCCGCGCAGCGCGGCCAGCACCTCGGGCATGGTGACGATGTTGTGATTTCGCTGAAGGAAATCGAGCTGACGGCGAAAACCGGCCAGGTCAAGGCCGCGAATACCCGGGTATCGGCTGCGTGCGAAATCGCGCACATAGTGATACATCACGATCGTCAGGTCTTGTGCCATCGCGGCCCCATCGCTCAGTTCTATCGGCCTTTGAATTGGCATATAGCGCAGCGGAATGGCAGGGGGTATCCCTGCGCATCGTGTTTCGGAGTCGGGATCGGATGGTGCTGGGCAAGATCGGCCGGACGTTGCGTCACGAAGGGCTGCCGGGCCTGTGGATGCGGCTGCGCCATCCCAAAAGGTCGGGCGGCGCTGCGGCACTGACGCCGCAGCAGCAACTGCCGCTGCAACTGGATTGCCCGGGCGACGATCTGGCCCGCGCTCTGGCCGATGCGCTGGATCGCATCCTGGGTCAGCATTGGCAGGGCGCGGGTGAGGCCGCCACGATGCTGCGCATCGATCCGCCACCAACGCGGGCGCCCGGACAGGCGCAGACCGCGCTGGCCTTTACGCAGCCGGGATCGGTCCGGGCCTGGCTGACCGGGACCGACCCCGCTGCCGCCCGTCAATACGGCGCCGTGCTGGTTCCCGATCCGGCGTCGCTGACCCTGCTGCGACAGGCCGGCCTGGCCCAGGGGCGGCTGTTCCTGTGCCCGGCGCTGGGGCAGCCGCCCGGCCCGGCGCTGGCCGGCGATCTGGCGCGCTGGCTGGCCGCCGCCGGCCTGGCAGAGCCGAGCCATTTTTCCCCCGATTTGTTTCCCGCCCTGACCGGGTTGCGCCCCCGAGACCGCCTGTGTCTGAGCCTGCCGGAAAGCCTCGACCGTCGCGCCGGCTTTCAAACCCAGAGTCTGCCGGGGTTCCGCATCGTGGACGGCCTGCGCCTGCAACCCGGCTGGCAGGGCGCCGGGCACAGCCATGCCACCATTGCCCGCGCAGCCCTGACCTGCGACGCCGCCCCGATCTGGGTGTGCGAGGACGACATGCGCCCTGCCCCCGGTTTCGAGGCGCATCTGGCCGCGGTCGAGGCCTATCTGGACGGTCGTGACTGGGACATGTTTTCCGGCCTGCTGACCCATACGCCACCCGATTGCCGCATCCGGCATGTCGAGCGGCGCGGCGCGCTGACGTTTGTGCATCTGGACTATGCCACCGGGATGGTGCTGAACCTTTACAATCGTCGGGCGCTGGAACGGCTTGCGGCCTGGACGCCGGCGCAAGGTCAGTCCGAAACCGACACCGTCGATGCCTAGCTGTCGCGCCTGCCCGGATTGCGGGCGGTGACGACACTGCCGTTTCTGGCGCGGCACGACGATGCCGCCATGTCCACGGTGTTCGGCTTTGCCAATCGCCGCTACGCCAGCCTGATCCGGGCCAGCGAAAGCCGCCTGTCGCGCATGGCCGCCGAATGGTTGAAGCGTCCTCTTGCTTGTGACAAAAGGCCGCCACCACATTGCGGAGGGCCGCCGTTGACCACCAGACGCAGATGCATCCTGCATATCGGCACGATGAAAACCGGCACAACCACTGTTCAGGCATGGCTGAAACAGAATGCCGGCTGGCTTGCCGAGCAGGGATGGACCTATCCCGGGTGGCCGCTGCGCCATGCCGGGCTGATCGGTCAGGCGATACAAACCCTGCCCGCAGACGGCAACCTTGTGATCTCGGACGAAGGGCTCTGGCATTACAGCGGAAGCGCGCGCAGCGACACCGCAGCAATCGCCAAGGCGCTGGAGGATTTCGACGTCACGGTAATCGTCTATTTTCGGCGCCCCGATCATTTCCTGGAATCCTGGTTCAAGCAGGGGACCAAGAACGGGACCGGACAGGTTGATATTTCAGCTTTCCTGTCCGGCTTTGCCACAAGCAGCACCACGTTTCGCAATCGCCTGAACCGCTTTGCCACGCTGTTCGGCGATGACCGGTTGATCGTCGCCCCCTATGAACGGGCACAGATGCAGCAGGGCGACATCCTGGCGGATTTCCTGCACCGCACCGGCCTGCCGCAGCCGCCCGCCGATCTTGGGGCCAAGGAAAAACTGCGAGAAAACGTCTCGCCGGGGTCGGATACCATCCTGCTGGCAGGGCTGATGCGGCAGGTTTTTGGCTTGGATCAGGACCGTATCGACCAGATCCTGACGCTGGTGCCGGTGGAAAACATTGCGCGCGCCCGTCACAGCCTGTTCACCCGGGAGGAGGTTGCCGCCATCCGCGCCGATTATCGCCCGGTGTTTGCCGAAATCCAGCAGCGCTTCGGCAGCGGCGCCGCGCCGGACTTCTTTCTGGATTGGGGCGATGACGATGACCTGCCCCCGGTCAGTCCGCTGCGACTGGCCTATGACGGCTATCTGGCCCACCCGGCCGAGCCCGACTCTACTGCCGCGGAATGACGTGACCCCATGCGTGCCCTGACCCAGCAATTGCTGCTGAATATCCGACAGCTACGGCAGATGTCGGCCCAGGATCGGCGACAGGCCATCAAGCGTCGTCTTGGCCCCAAGCTGACGAACCGCATCGTCGCCTTTCGCGCCGAACGTGAGCTGGCGCGGCTGCGCCGCATCGAACGCCGTCAGGGTATGGCGGCAGCGCATCGGGCCTTGTGGCTGCGCATGGCCCCGCGTCGCGGCTGGCTGGCGGTGCAGAACCGCATCCAGGCCCTGGTCCAGACCGCCCCGCAGGAAATCGAGCCGCTCGTCGCTACGGGGTTACGGCTCAGCAGCGATCCGCTGGCGCTGGTCGGGATGGCGCAACATCCGATCTCTGCCCCCGCCTTGGCGCGCGTCCTGGCCGAGGAACGCGTCGCCCCCTGGCCCGAGATTGCCGAGCGCATGGCCAATCGCGCCGATTACGCGGCAGCCTTTCTGGTGGCGACCGCCATGACCGGCGATGACGCCGCCCTCGCTCACGCCCGCGCCCGGGTGCCGGATGTGGTGGGCGAACCCTTCCTGCAATTCATCGAAAGCTTCGGTCAGCGTCCGGCGGCATTGCCCGAACAGATCGATCCCATCCTGCGCGGCCTGCGCCACAGCGGCTTGCGGCAGAAAGTCCGCCACCGGCTGGTCATCGCCGAGAATTTCCAGGATCCCGACACCTTCCTGCCGCTGCTGGCCGGCACCGACAAGGTGACGCTGCTGGGGCTGGATGACACCTTCGGCAAGGCGGTGTTTTCCGGATATTCCGACTACCCCGGCGTGGGGGAGATCGTCGTCGAACACATCCGTTCGCGCATCACCCGCTTTTCCGCGCATTACGTCGATGCCCACAGCCGCAGCCGCGATGCCGCCATCGAACTGGCGGGCATCGTCGACAGTGTCCCGGGTCTGGTTCCCCAGGGCGATCTGCCGCATATTGAACTGGCCATCGCCGACCACCTTTTCTTTCAACTGCTGCGCCTGCGCGCGATCGAGGAATTGCTGTCCGATCCCGATTTCGACCATATCGTGATCGCGACCCGCAACCATGTCCCGGCCTCGGGCTTCGTGTTGCTGCTTTCGGGAATCGAGGGGTTGACCCGCGACCCACGGGTGGAACTGATGTCGCTGGCGCGCAGTGTCAGCCAGCGCATCAGTTTTTCGGCCCTGCTGCCCGCGATCCTGACCGGTCCCCGCCCGCCGCGCACGGCCGAGGCATGGTTGCCGCCGGTGTCTGAACTGGCCGCGCAGCTGTGGCGCAATGCCCGTGCGATGTCGGCAACCCTGCCCGACCATGCCGTGCCGGTGCCGCCGGGGACCGAGAGTCGCGGAACTGCGCTGGTGTTCGCCACCAGCAATACCGCCTATGACATGTCCACCGCGCGCTATGCGGCCGCGCTGGCGGTCGAATACCCCACCGCCTTTGCGATCTGCGGCGGCACCGCGGGACATATTCAGCGCGAACTTAGCCAGACCGAAATCGCAACGGGCACGATTCCCTTCCACCTGCTGCGTCGGGAATACCTGCCTGGCCCCACGGCTTTCGCCCGCTGGATGATGGGTCAGGTCAACCTGTTCTGCGAAGCGCGCGGGGCTGGCGATCCCATTGCCCATGTCATCAAATGCGGCCCCTCGCGACTGGTCACCAACATCATCCAGTCGCAGGTGATGCATGGCCAGGTGCTGGAAACCTGGTTCGCGCGCATGGCGGCCCAAGGCGGCTTGCCCGATGTGATCCTGCTGTCGGCGGCGCGCGCGCCTTCGGTCTCGCAGGTGACGGCGACCGCGCGCCGGCACGGGGTGCCGACGCTGATGCTGGAGGCGCATGGGCTGAACGCGAATTACTGCCGCTATGCCAAGGTCAGCGCCGATTACTATGGGCCGATCTCGGAACAGTTCCGGCGCGACGCGGCGCAGGGTTTTGCCATCGGACCTGAACGCAGCCGGGTGCTGGGCACGCCGCGCATCATCGCCAGCCCCGGTCGTGACAAGGCCGAGGCCCGCGCCGAAATCGCTGCAATCCTGGAGCGTGACTTTCCGCAACGCCCCGGCGGGGTGGTCAGTTTTTTCAGCCAACCGTCGAACTGGTCGCATGTCGCAGGCGTGTGGCAGATGATCCTGCAAGCTGCGCAGGATCTGGATTTGCAGGTGCTGTTGAAGCCCCACCCGGAGGAAACCGCCTCGCGCGTTGGGCAGTATGACGCCATCGCCCGCCAGTTGAATGCCCGGGACCGGGTCGAACTGATCACCGACCTGCGCCCCGAACCGGTGATCGAGGCCTCGGACGCGCTGCTGACCGGCTATAGCGCGGCGGCGCTGGATGCTGCGGTGATGGGGCGGCCCGTGATCTGCGTGACGTTGGGCGAGGCACGCTATCCGGTCGACCAGCACGAAATCGCCCGCGCCCCGTTGGTCGGTGATCTGGCCAGCCTGCAAGAGGCCCTGCGCCGCGCCCTGAAGACCTCCAGCAGCGACGCCTATGCCGCCTTTCTGGCGGCCGAGCCGCAATTTGCCGAAGGCCCCGATCAGCGCCTGCGCGATTTCGTTGCCGATATCCTGGCGCAGCCGCAGCCGCGCCCCCTGGCCGACATTCCCCGGCACCTGTTTCTGGACCCGCCGCACCCGACCTACACGGTCTGACGGCGGCCCGGCCCGAAGCAGGCCGGTGACGCGCCGCGCTGCCGCTCAGCCCCGCAGCAGGGCCAACGCCTCGCGCGCGAACAGCCGGTGCCCCTCGCTCGCCAGATGCATCCCGTCGGCCAAAAGGGCATCCAGATGCTGGGCCTGCCAGATATGGCGGTCCACATCGAAAAGCAGCGCGCCGTTCGTGCGCGCGGCCTCCATGATGCGCAGGTTGTAGCTGGCGAAGTTCAGGTTGATGAACGGCGTGCCGGGCCAGGACCGCACCGGCGGCAGGATGATGGTGGCCAGCACCACCCGCCCCGCCTTGCGAGCGCGCAGCAGCGCCAGAATCGCGTGCAGATTGGCCGAGAACCGTTCGGGCGCCACATAATGCCGCGCCGGCAGATCGGTCAGGATGGCGCGGCGATAACGACGTGAAAATTCGACCACCCGCTGGTTCAGTTCGAGCGACAGCAGATCCAGCGCCAGTCGTTCCTGTTCCAGAAACATCCGGTTCGCGCAATCGTTCAGCCCGACGTGGATCAGCACATCACCCTCGGCCCCCAGGGTCGGGTCGGCCTCAAGCTCCTGGCGCACGTGATCGGTGGTGAAAAATCGCTGGCACAGGCTCGAGATGCTGCGGTCGGGCAAGGCATCGGCGATCAGTTCCGGATAGACGCGATCCTCTTGCGGGGCGGCGCCACGCGGCACGGGCCGCGGCAGGCCAAGCGAGTCGGCAAAGATCACCAGTCCCCGTCCGCTGGACCGTCGCGCGGCGATGGCGCGGCGGTGACGCTCGCGCTCTTCGCGATAGACCTTTTCGTTGCGCGCCACGATCGCGGCCAGAACCCCGGGTTCGGGCAGGTCGACCACCAGCGCCCGCGCCAGGGCGAATGCCTGCACCGCTGGCCGCAGCGCGCCCGCTTGCGCCAGGCTTTCGGCGCGGTCCATGGCCTCGGCGATCTGGGCCTGCTTTTGGGCTTCAAGCTTTTGCGCCATCATGATCTCCTTGCCCTGCCGCCGCGATCAGGCGTCGTGCTGCCAGCTGCCGCCGGTGCGGATCACGTCATACAGACGCATGTTTTCGGCCTGCTGGCGCAGGTCGGGCAACAGCCCGGCGTCCTCGTCGAACAGAAAGGCGCGCAGCTGACCCAGCAGGCCCGGCTTCAGCCCCTGTTCCGCATCCGCCGGCAGCTCCTCGGCGACCTCGGCAAAGCCGGCATGGGATTGCACACGCAGCTGTTCCAGCGGTTGCAGGATCAGCCGCCGTTCGGGCGTCATCACCTCGACCCCCCAGCGGCCGGGGGCGGCCCAGTTGGCGTGCCAGCTCATCACCGCGCCGTTGCGGCCCAGGGCGCTGCCGGCAAAGATGCTGGCGGCAGGGTGCCAGGCGACCAGCCCCTGCCCCGCCACACGCGCCTGCAACTGCTGCACCGGGCCGAGGAAATGGAACGCCAGATCCAGCACATGCGAGGAATTGCCATAGATCCAGGTATCCAGTTCCCGCTGCGGCTTGGGCAATTGCGCGATCCGGCGCGAGGGTTCCGAGAAGTCGAACTTGACCGACAGCACCCCGCCATCCTCGGCGATCATCTGCCGGGCACGCCGGACCGAGGCCATGAAGCGGCGGTTGTAGCCCAGATAGACCTGCGCGCCGGTCGGCTCGATCGCGTCCAGCAGGCCTTGCATTTCCTGAAGGTCCAGCGCGGCGGGCTTTTCCACCAGCATCCGCCACACGCCGCTGGCGGCAAGCTGGGCGGTGACCTCGGCCAGATACATGGCATTGACCGTCACGATCGCGGTTTGCGGCAGCGCCGGCCCCAGTGCGGCGATCTGGTCGGCCAGCGGTCCGGTGCCCGGGCGCACGCCGGTCGCGGCGTAATAGGCCGCAGCCGAGTCTGCGCCGCGCCCCATGACCACGGTTTCGACACCCAGGCTGGCCAATGCACGGCCATATTCGCGCGCCATGTTGCCCGCGCCGACGACAAGGATTTTCTGGCTGGACATGATGTTTCCTCTGGTCTGCGGGTTAGCTGACGGGCACGGGGGCGTCTGGCGCCAGGCCGAAATGGCCGCGCAGCGCCGCCAGATACAGCCGGTGCTGGCGCAAGCTGTCGGCAAGCGGGGTCAGCGCGCAGCGTCCCGCCAGCGCATCCGCATAGATTTCCGGGGTCTGGGATACAAAGCGGGTGCCGAAATCCATGGCGTGGCCGTCGGGCGCCTGCATGCGGCTGGTGGCTTCGCTGATCGCATATCTGCGGCCGTCTGCGGTGACAACGGCAAGGTCCAGCTGCACCTGCGGCGCGTCCGCGCAGGTCACGCGCAAGGTGGCACCGTTGTCCAGCGCCGCCGTCAGCGTGCCATATATTTCCTGAAACCCCTGGCGCTTCGAGGGCTTGCCGCCCGGTGTAAGGCGGGCGGTGTCCAGCGTGACCAACGGGCTGGCGTTCAGGAACTCGATCAGGTCCAGAAAATGCACCGCATTCGAGCCTAGCCCGAACTGGCTGCCCGTCACCTCGACCGACAATGGTCCGGCCTGGGCCAGGTCGCGGCGCAGCGCCTGATAGCCGGGGAAATAGCGGCGCGGGCAGTTGACATGCGTCTTGCTGCCCGCCGCCGCCAGATCGTCGGCCATGGATTGCAGTTCGGCATCGGTTTGCGCCAGAACCTTTTCCAGGATCACGGCCGGCGGCCGCGCGCGCATCGCCAGCGCGCGCACGATGGCCGCCCGCGGCGGCGCCGCGGTTGCCACCACGGCCAGATCGACCGGCCCGGCCTGCGGCAATTCCGTCGCCAGCGTCACCTGATGCCCCGCACCCGCGGCCGTCACTTCACCGGAGATACGGTCGTGCAGCGCCTTTGCCGGCTCGATCACCAGGATCCGGGCGGGCTCGTCCATGGCCAGCAGGGCCTGAAGATGACGGAATCCGATATTGCCGCAGCCAATCAGCCAGATGGTCTTCACGCTCAGCTCTCCTGCGGGATGGGGGCGGCGGTGCGCCGCGGCATCGGCTGGTTCGGCCGATCCTGGTCGGAATCGGCACGGAATAGCCGCATCGGCGCCTTGTCCGCGGTTTCAGGACCGAAATTCTTCCACGCCAGGGCGATGCGGATGTTGCGCGGCTCGTATGGGGCGAAATAGTTCGGCAGGATCAACCCAGGGCACCAGTCGGGGCTGACAAGGCCGCCTGCGCGCAGCATGTCCTCATCCAGGCCGCAAGCCATGATGTCGATGTATTCGGCGCCTGCCGCGACCAGTTCCGGCCGCAGCAGCGCGGCCGCCTCGCCCAGCCAGTCGGTGCCCCCGATCACATCCACGATGCGCAGGATGCGCGCGCCCTGCGCCTCGACCGCGCGCCAGATCACAACCGCCTCGGGCCGGTCGCCCTGCATCACCAGCCGCAGGTCATAGTCATACCAGGGATGGTCCAGATAGCGTTCGCGCAGGTAGTCCCAGGATTTTTGCAGGCTGCCGCGCGCGGCCAGCGCCGCCACCAGCCCGGCGTCGCGCGCGGGATCAAGGTCGCGCAGGGCAAATTGCGCCGGCGGCGCGGCAGTGGCAAAGGCGTCGGCCGGCACGCCCTGGGCCAACCGCAGCCGGTCTTGCGCCATCGGGTTCATCACCGCAGCCTGGCACAGATGGTCCAGTTGATAGCCAAGCGCGCGATAGATCGGCCCCACCATTTCGGAAATGCCGATAGCGCCGATGATGCGCGGTTGCAGCTGCGCCTGAATCGCCTTCAGCAGCCTCAGCCCCAGCCCCGGCGGTGCAATATCGTCGCGCACCTTCCACAGGGCCAGCATGATGTCACGATCGCCCAGCGCGGGATCGAAGCGGCCCATGGGTATAAAGCCCAGCACCCCCAGGATGTTCGCGCTTGCATCATCCTCCAGCCGCTCGGCCAGCATCATGTTGATGCGCCCATCGGCCTGGCGATACTGCCAGTCGAACACCGCAGGATCGGCGACAAAGACATGGCGCGCGGACCAGTGGTCGCGGATGAATTCGATCAGGGCCGGCCGGTCGGCGTCACTGGCCAGGCGCGTGCGGATCAGTCCCATCAGGCTGTGCTTCCCCCATCGACGGTGATGACCGATCCGGTGGTCATCGACGCCTCGGGCGACAGCAGATAGGCGATGGCCCCCGCCACATCCTGCGGGCGCGGCAGCCCCAAGGGCGCCCGACGACGGATCGAGTTCAGCTTTTCACCCTGCAGCCCGGCGGTCATGTCGGTTTCCATATAGCCCGGCGCCACACAGTTCACGGTGATGCGCGCGCGGCCCAGTTCGCGCGAGAGCGAACGGGTAAAGCCCTCGATCCCGGCCTTGGTCGCGCCATAGACGGACAGGCCGCTGAACCCGGTCGAGGCGATGATGGACGAGATATTGACGATCCGCCCCTCGCCCCGGGTCAACATGCTGCGGCAGGCGTATTTGGTCAGCAGGATCGGGGATTCCAGGTTGACCCGCAAGGCCCGGGCGATTTCCGTGGCATGTTGCGTGGCCAACAGCCCGTCCAGCCCCAGCGCCGCATTGTTGACCAGCCCGTAAAGCGGCCCGTGTGCGCGCGTGATCGCCTGCACCAGAGCCGGAATGCCCTGCAGGTCCTCCAGGTCATAGAGATGGAAAACCAGCCGCTCGGGGTTGGCCTGCAGCAGCGCCTGAAAACCGTCCGAAGGCGTGCGGCCGATGCCGATGATGCGATATTGCGCGCTATCCGCCAGCAGCCTTTCGCAAATCGCCAGGCCAAGGCCGCGCGTGGCGCCGGTGACAATCACATTCTTCATGGCTCAACCGCCCCTTTTCAACTTGCCCGCGGCATTGGTTTCAAAGCTGTCGACGATGCGAATGAATGCGGGCACCTTGTGCCGATCCAGCCGGGCGGCCAGCCATGCCTTCAACTCGTCGCGCAGCGCGCCGCGATCGGCAAGGCCGGGACGCGGCTGGATGTCGGCGGCAACCAGCGCGCCCATGATCGGGTTGCGCTTGGCATAGACCTGGACCATGGCGACATCTGGATGGGTCAGGATGACGGATTCGATCTCTTCAGGGTGAACCTTGTCCCCGCCCACATTGATGACGCCATTGCCGCGACCCAGAAACAGCACCCGCCCATGCTGGATGCGCACAAGATCACCCGTATCCACCCAGCCGTCGCGCGCAAGCTTGCCGTCGCCACCCAGATACTGGCTGGCCACGCGATCGTTACGCACCAGCAAGCGGCCATCCTCGACCCTCAGGCCGATGCCCAGGGGCGGATCGTGCAGAAAGCTTTCGGGAAACCCCGCCCGGCCATCGGTGACGGAAAACCCGACACCCGCCTCGGTCGAGGCAAAGATATGGCTGATGCGAGCCTGCGGCCATTGCCGCGCCAGCGCCGACAGCACCGCGTCGTCGGAAACCTCTCCACCCAGGGTGATCTGGCGCAGCGAAAGGGCCGTGGCGGCAGGCGTCATCAGGATCTTGCGCCAGAGCGTCGGCGTCGCCGACAGATGCGTGACGCCGCGCGCGGCCAGGAACGCCAGCCTGTGATCCAGCGCCATGTCGGCCGGCGCCACCGCCAGCGTCGCCCCCGACAACAGCGCCTGCAACACCACCTGCAAGCCGGCAAAGCGCGTGTGATCGTAAAGCAGCCCCCAGACCTGACCGCGCCCGCGGATCTGATCGCGGCGCGTCGTGCGCGTCAGGCTGTCAAGCGCATGCGCGACCAGTTTGGGGCGCCCGGTGGTGCCCGATGTGGTCAGCACCCAATCGCTGCCCTCTGCAGGCATCCCGCGCGCCAGACCGGGCAATGCCGCCAGATCGGCCGCCCGCGCCGCAAGCGGCAGACCGCCCGCCAGATCTGGGCGATCGGTCAGGATCGCATCGGCCTCGGCCCGGCGGGCCAGTTCCTGCGCTGTTTCCGCATCCAGCATCGGCGAGGCCAGCACCAGCGCGCCCGCAATCCCGTCCAGCGCTGCCAGCGCCAGCACGGTTTCCGACACATCGCCATGGATGATGAACAGCCGCAGCCCGCCCAGATGGCGCAATTGCCGACGCAAATCCTGCGCCGCATCGACCATCTGTCCATAGATCCGTTCCGCCTGCGGATCGGCCAGCGCCGTCCGCTGCGGATCGGCCTGGCGCAGGTGGTCAAGCAGCATCATGCCGGCTGATGCACCGCATAGAAATCGACGAACTCGCGGAAGGTGGTCGGATAATAGGCCTCGGTCGCCAGGCTGAAGGGATCAAAGCCCAGCTCTTCCTCAAGCCGGGTGACAAGAATGGCGAAACCCAGCGAATCCAGCCCGGTTTCCAGCAGGATCGTGCCATCGATCAGTTCCGGCGCCGGCGCGCCGCCGGTCTGGGTGGAATACACCTCGGCAAACAGGGCGCGGATGGTCGGTTCAATGTCGTTCGGCGCGGCCATGGCAGCCCTCTCAAATCCAGCAGGTTTCAGCATTTTCATGCCGGGCGCGCCTAACATGAAGCGCAATCGAGGTCAACGTCAGCCCCGCCGGGCGCAGGTCCGGCCGTCTCTTGCACCGCAACATGAAAGAGCTGAGCCGATCCTCGATCAGTCGCCGCTCGCGCGACGAGATCAATGGGCGCGCGCCATCGAATGTCGCCCGGATCGGCGCCACTACCACGCGGTCAGGCCACCATCGACCACAAGATTCTGTCCGGTGACGTAGCTGGCACGGTCCGACACCAGATAGGCGACGGCATCGGCGATCTCATGCGGTTGGCCCATGCGGCCCATCATGGTCCGGGCGCTGTATTTCTGCACGAAGGTATCGTTCTGGCCGCTGAAGATGCCGCCGGGCGTTACCGCATTCACCCGCACCCCGCGCCCGCCCCAATAGCTGGCCAGATACTTTGTCAGCCCCCACAGCCCCGCCTTCGACGCCGAATAGATCGCCGGCGTGTTTATGGCGCGCCCTTCGTAAAGCGAGCCTTCATAGATGCGCTGGTCGGGCGCCACGATGCCATAGATCGACAATGTGTTCACAATGGCCCCGGCACCCCGCCGCGCCATGTCGCGGCCGAATTCCTGCGCGCAAAGCATCGGCGCGGTCAGATTGACTGAAAGAACGTAATTCCAGTCATCTATCGGAAAATCCTCGAATGGCTCGAAGAAGTTGTCGCTTTTCGTGGCCGCGTTGCAGACCAGGGCATCGACCGGCCCCATGTCGTCGCGGATGCGCCGGTGCAGATCGGCCAGCGCCGATTTGTCGGCGATGTCGCAGGCATAGGCGCGGGCGCCGCCCGAGGCGACGGCCAGCGCCGCCGCCTTTTCAGCCAGCGCCGGATCGCGATCCACCACCGCCACCTGCCAGCCATCGGCAGACAGCCGCTCGGTCATGGAACGGCCCAGGATCCCGCCGCCTCCGGTCAGGACGATCACTTTTGCGGTCATGCTTCGGCTCCTTTCCGACGGGCTTCGGTCATCAACATCTCGACCAGACGGAAATCGATTTCGCTGTCGATATCGACCGAGCGTTCATGCGGCATTTCGTAAAGGCGGGTGCGGCCGTTCCACAGTCCCGCCGTCAGGCTGTGCCGATGCCAGACATAGATCGAGGCGTTCATCGACCAGACCCTTGGCGCTGCCTGACGCGAGGTGACACCGCCCGGCAGGCGTTTGACCAGACCGATGTTTCCATCAGCATCGCGCTCTACCATGTTGAAATATGGGTTTTTTTCTGCCGGATATCCGGTGATGACACAATCGGTTTCGTCATCCAGCAATGCGGCGGCAGCCTCGATATCGGCCACTTCGCGCAGGGGCGAGGTCGGGTCCAGGTCGATGATACGGCTAACGGCCACGCCCATCGCCTCGACCTGCGCAACCAGATGTTCGATCACCGGGATCTTGGCGGCGCTGGATGTCGCCAGTTCCGCCGGGCGCAGAAAGGGCACCTCGGCGCCGGCGGCCGCGGCCACCTCGGCGATCTCGGCATCGTCGGTCGAGACGAATACCCGGTCGATCGCCCGGCAGGACAGCGCCTGTTCGATCGTGTGCACGATCAGCGGCTTGCCCAGCAAGGGGCGGATATTCTTGCGCGGCACGCCTTGCGAGCCGCCGCGCGCGCAGATCGAACAGATCGTGGTCATGCGTTGCCTTCTTCCTGTCTGCTGCCGCGGTCGCGCGCGGCAAGTGCCAGTCTGGTGCTGGCAACCCCGTCGGCCAGCGGCTGCAACCCCAGGGGCCAGTCGGCGGCGCTGCCATCGGCCGAAAGGCGGCGCAACTGTTCGATGGCGTCCAGCATGTTCAGATAGCTTGCCGCCACGTCGAAGCCGCCCGGCGCCTCGGCGATCGTGCGGCGCCCCTGGGGGGTGATATGATCCAGCGTGCCACCGATGTCCCAGCACAGCCCGCCCAGGTCGCCCACGACCTCGTAATGCCGCAGCCGCTTGCGCGAGACATAGTCCAGCGCCACCTGCACCAGCGGCCCGCCGTCCCGTCCGCTCATCACCATGACCGAAACGTCATTGGACCGCAGGCCCAGCGAGCTCAGCCGCGCGCCACGGGCAAATTGCAGCTCCATCTCGCCAAAGAACCAGCGCGCCAGGTCGATTTCATGGACCAGGTCCAGTTCGACCCCTCCGCCCCGGGCAGCATCGGCGGAATAGCCCGCCAGATAATCGGTGCCGGGGCGCCAGTCGGGCAACCACTGCCCGGCGGTGAAACTGGCGCGCACGATCCGGCCCAACGCGCCCGAGCGGATGATGTCGCGCATCTGCTGCAACACCGGCAGGTGGCGAAAGTTGAACGCCGCAACCCGCAACGCCGGCGGGGACTGCGCCAGCAGGTCCAGCACCGCGTCACAATCCTCGGCCCGTGTCACCACGGGTTTTTCCACCAGCAGCGGCGTTGCCCGCCGGATCAGCGCGGGCAAGGTATCGATGTGATTGGCCGAAGGCGATGACAGCACCGCCAGATCGTATTCCCCCGCCAGCGCCGCATCAGGATCGTCGGTGATCGTCGCGCCCAGGCGATCGCACAGCGGATCAGGGGCGGCGCGGTGGCGCAGCACGGTAAAGCGCGCGCCCGGGTTGCGGGCGGCCAGGTTGGTCATGTGCCGCCGCCCGATCGACCCCAGGCCGACGATCAGGAAATGCCGGGTCATGCGCACCCTCGTTCGATCTGCCGGGCCGGGATGCCCACCACCGTCGCGGCTGGCGCCACATCGCGCAGGACCACCGCACCCGCGCCCACCACCGCGCCCTTGCCGATGCGCAGGCCCTGGCGGATGGTCGCCCCCGCCCCGATCAGCACGTCATCGCCGATTTCGACCCCGCCGGCGACGCGAGCGCCGGTGGCAACATGGCAGTTGGCGCCCAGATGGCAGTCGTGATCGACAATCGCACCGCTGTTCAGGATCAGACCGGGGCCGGCGGTGCTGCGGCTGCCCAGGACGGCGCCGGCGGCCAGAAATCCCCCCGCGCCGATCCGGGCCGAGGGCGACAATACCGCACGCGGGTGGATCACGCTGCACAGGCCCGCCTGCGGCAGGCCGGCCAGCCAGGCCCCGCGCCGCGCCGCGCCTTGCCCGTCGACAAAGCCCATGCCCGGCACCAGGCCAAAGCCCTGTGCCACCAGGTCGGCCGCGCCCGCGTCATCGCCCAGCCATGGCCCCAGTAGGTGGGCATCGGTGCCCGCCGCGGGGGCCAGGTGCCCGGCAAGCCGCGCCCCTGACAGGACGATGGCCTCGGCCACCACTGCGGCATGGCCGCCAGCACCCAGAACGATCAGGGCGGACTGCGGGTTCACGCGTCACCCTTGCGGAAATCCTGCACCGTCAGCGGTTGCAAGGCCGCCACGTCGCGCGCCAGCGCCAGTCCCAGCACGAAATCCAGCGCCGCCGGCGCCAGCCCGTGGCCGGGGCGCATGATGCGCAAGTCCTGTGCGCCCAGCACATGCCCCGCGGGCAGATCGCGGGCGGCCACCAGCGAACGGCGCGCGACCTCGGCCGTGCGTCGTTCGGCCGGCGTCGGCGCCTTGATACCATTGCCGATGGCGGCCTCGATCGCGCGGATGCCGGCGACGAAATCGCGAAAAGCCGCCGGCTCCATCGAGGCGCGGTGATCGGGTCCGGGCAGGTTCCGATCCAGGGTGATGTGCTTTTCGATGATCCGCGCCCCGCGCGCCACCGCCGCCCAGGAAATCGCCGCGCCCTCGGTATGATCCGACCAGCCGACCGGCAGCCCGAAGGCGCGCACCATGGTATCCATGGCCGCCAGGTTACAATCCTCGACCGCGGCGGGATAGTTCGACACGCAATGCAACAGCGACACCGCAGGCGCCCCCGCAGCCCGGATCGCGGCAAGCGCCGCCTCGATCTCGGTCAGGTTGCCCATGCCGGTGGACAGGATGATCGGCTTGCCCAGCCGCGCCACATGGGTGAGCAGCGGCAGATGCGTCAGATCGCCCGAGCTGATCTTGAAGCAATCGACCCCGACCCGGTCCAGCAGATCGGCGGCCGCCTCGCTGAAGGGGGTGGACAGGAACTGGATGCCCGCGCGGGCACAATAGCCGGCCAGTTCGCGAAACTGTTCCTCGGTCAGTTCCAGCGATTTGAGCATCTGGAACTGGCTGCCGCCGTCGCCGGTATTGGCGATCTGATAATCGGCCTTGCGCGCGTCGGGCGTCACCAGATCCTCGGCGCGAAAGGTCTGGAACTTGACCGCATCGGCCCCGGCGGCCACCGCCGCATCGATCAGTTCGCGCGCCAGTTGCATCGAACCGTTATGATTGACCCCGATCTCGGCAATGACGAATGTCGCGCTCACATCGGCCCCCATCAGATACGCTGGTCCAGCGATTTTTCGCTGACGACGTGGGTGCGGGCAAAGGCTTGCTCGACCCGGCTGATTGCCTGTTTCAATTCGTCGATGGTCAGCGCCTGGGCCGGATCGGATGCCATCAGCGCCGTCAGATCGTCAAGCAGGCGCGGGAAGCTGCCCGCATCCGCGGGCGGCAGATAGGGCACCCGCTGCAATGAGGCAAAGCGCGTCGGATGCACAGTTTCATTCGCGCCCACGAATTCCTCGTAGGGTTTTTCCCCGGCCGTATCCAGCGGCGTCAGCAGCACGGGCCATTTGCCCTGGGCTGCCAGTTCCTCGACCCGACCGACGGCTTCGGATTCGTCCCGGGTGAAATGCGGCGCCAGCCCCTGCGCCTCAAGGAACCACCCGGCGACATCCTGCAACAGCATCAAATGACTTTCGGGCGCCAGCGCCGGCACCATGATGTTGCCGTGATCGCCCAGCAGCCCGGCCAGGGTGCACAGATGCCCCGATTCCGGCAGCGCCACGAAAAAGCGCCGGCAACCTTCGGGGCAGGCCATCGGCTGGCGCAGCGCCAGCCGGTTTTCCCAGCTTTGCAGCAGCGAGCCGTTCGACAGCGCCACATTGGCGAACCGGGCCGAGGTGATCGCAAGTCCCGCTGGCCAATCCAGCGTCTGCGAAAACATCGCATGTTCCATCAGCCGCTTAGTCGCGCCCATCATCGACGACGGGTTCGCGGCCTTGTCGGTGGAAACGCAGAACAGCCGCTTCAGGCTGGCCTGCCCGGCCAGCAGGCGCGACAGTCGCGCCAGTTTCAGCACGTTGGTATCCAGCATCGCCAGGATCGAATAGGGATCCTTTTCCGAGCGGACATGCTTCAGCGCGGCAAAATTCAGCACATAGTCATAGGGCTGGCTCTGCGCGCGCAACCACAGCCTGAACGCGTCGCCGCCGTAATCGATGGGCATGGTCAGCAGCTCGTCCACCCGCAGCGGCGTGGGACCGGACCGCAGCGCCCGCACCAGCTCGGCAAGCCCGTTTTCGTTGTGATCGACGACATGCAAGGCACGTGGCCCGAAATGCGCGATGCTGCGCAGGGTCTGGAACCCGATCGAGCCGGCCCCACCGATGAACAGGATGCGCGCGCCACCGATCATCTCGGCCAGTTCCGGTCCGGCCGCGTGCATGTCCCGTGCAAAGAAGCTTTCCGCCCGCCCCACGATGCGCGAGGCCAGCCAGTCCAGATTCATGTCGGGGATAGAGGTCATTCCTTGCGGCCTTCGTAGATGCTGCGAGCGCGGTTGAAATCGTTGATGTTGCCGATGTCGATCCAGCGTCCGCCATGGGTATAGGTGCCGGCGCGCATGCCGTGGCGCGGCAGGTCGGAAAACAGCGAGGGCAGGTCGTAGAAGCAGCCGCGCGGCACCACGTCCAGCACCTGTTTCGACAGCATGTAGATGCCGGCGTTGATGCAGTAATGCATGGTGGGCTTTTCCTCGGCGGCGATGAAATCGCCCTCGGGGCTGCGGCGGACCACACCATAGGGAATGGTGTAGCTGTGTTCGCGCACCACCATGGTGGCATGCCAGCCCGCGGCCTTGTGCGTGGCCAGCAGTTCGGCCACGTCGACGTCGTTCAGCAGGTCGCCGTTGCAGACCATGAAATTATCCGACAGCGCCTTGGGATCGATCAGGCTCAGCGCGCCGCCCGTGCCCATGCGCCGGGTTTCATGCACATAGTCGATGAACACGTCGTGATCGCTGCCGTCGCCGTAATGGGCGACCAGCATCTCGGCCAGGTAATTCACCGACAGAATAAAGCGGCGCACGCCCTGATCGCGAAAATGTTCGATGATATGGGTCAGGATCGGCTTGCTGCCCATGCGCAACAGAGGCTTGGGGCAATCGTCGGTCAGCGGCGACAGCCGCGTGCCCAGGCCGCCGGCCATCAACACCACGGTCATCTCCGCCGGCGAGGGGGCGACCCACAGCACATGCAGCGCCTCGAACTGGCCATCGCGCAATTCGGGCAACGCATCGATGCCGCGGCGCATCATCAGCGACCGGATGGCGGCGGGGGCCATGTGCTCGGCAATCACCGTGGGATTGCGGTTGGCGGCCGCGACCACGGAATCGTCCAGTCGCCCGCCGGCAGCGATATAGCGGCGCAGGTCGCCGTCGGCCACGGCGCCGATCATGCGGCCGTCGTAATCGACCACCGGAACAAAGCGCAGTCCGGCCTGGCTCATCGCCTCCATGGTCTGGCGTAACGTGTAATCGGGGCGGATCAGCGCCGCCGCCAGATCCTGGGCGGAATAGCGTGTCAGTTGCACGGCAGCGCGATCCTTTCTGCCTGATAGCCGGGATCGTCCGGCAGGAACAGCTTGGGTGCCGCCAGCCGGTCCCAGTCCAGCCCGCGCAGCGCCGCAATCAGGCGCTGGGACGCGCGGCCGTCACCATAGGGATTGGTCATGCCCGCCAGGTCCGGGGCCAGCGCAAGCGCCCGATCCAGTGTCGCCCGGATCGCGGCGGCATCGCCCGCGACATGCAGCACGTTGTCGCCGTGAAAGCGGCCGCGCTGCCGGTCGCCGATGTCGACTACCGGCAGGCCAAAGCTGGCGGCCTCGTAGATTCCTGACGAGGAATTGCCCACCACCACACCGGCATGGGCCATGGCGCTGTAGAACCATTGCGAGCCGAAATTGCGCACCACATGG
The DNA here is from genome assembly GCF_009696685.2 of Paracoccus sp. SMMA_5_TC. Lineage (NCBI taxonomy): Bacteria > Pseudomonadati > Pseudomonadota > Alphaproteobacteria > Rhodobacterales > Paracoccaceae > Paracoccus > Paracoccus sp. SMMA_5_TC. The sequence goes on along the minus strand of NZ_CP102355.1, from coordinate 2,106,931 downwards.
TGATGGTCCAGCCGCCGTGCCGCCGCCTCGATGGCGGCGATGATGCTGTCGGCGCCCGGGTCCGCGTTGGGATAGGTATAGACGACCTGCCGGCCGGACCTCTCAAGCGCGGCGACCATTGCCGCCGCAATCTCCGGCGTGCGGTGCTGGGCCACGGTTTCGGGATGCAGCGTGGCCAGCACATAGCCGGGTTTCAGACCGGGCAGCGAAAACTCTGCCGCCAGATCGTGCAGCGGACGGATGGGTCGGGCCAGGATTCCGTCCAATCCCAGGGCCCCCGTCACATGGATGCGCCAGGGTTCTTCGCCCATCTGCCGGATACGGCGGGCAAATTCGGGCAGGTCGCAGAAATGCAGCGCCGCCAGCTTGGTCAGCGCGTGGCGGAACATGTCATCCATCGCGCCTTCGGTAATCGACCCGCCCGAAATATGCCCGACCGGCAGACCAAAGGGCACCATCGCCAGTCCGGCGGCAACCGCCTCGTAGCGGTCGCCCAGCACCAGGACCAGATCGGGTCGCTGGCCGGCGGCGATGGCAGCCGCCGCCGCCTGGGCAAAGCCCGCGGTCTGCTGGGCCATGTTGCCGGCAACCGCCGCCGGGTCGTGCCCGAAATCGCTCGCCTCGATCCGGGCGCCGATTGGCAGGCCGCTGCCCTCGATGTCGCGGATGGTCAGCCCGGCTGTGGCGTCGAAATGCGCGCCGCCTGCCCAAAGCATCGGCGCAAAATCCGGCGCCTCGTCCAGGGCATGACAGAGTGGCCGCAGGATCGAGAAATCCGACCGTCCGACCGTGACCACCGCGATCCGCCGCGCGGACCCCAGGGGCGATGCGTCAGGCATTTCCAGGCCCCCAGAACCGGGCGGCGGCCGTGAGCACATGTTCGAGTTCGGCATCGTCTAGATGGGTGGAACAGGGCAAGGGGAAAATCCGCTGCCACAGCCCGTCGCAGACCGGCATCGGCGTCGCCAACGCATCGCGATAGGGCTGCTGCAAGTGGATGGGTTTCCAGAACGGCCGCAGGTCGACGCCGCTTTCGCGCATATGCGCGCGGAACCCGTCGCAGCGCGTCAGATCGTCGCCGCGATACCAGAAACCCGAAAACCAGTGTCCGTTGCGACCGAACCCCGTTTCCGGGAAGGGCGCCAGCAGCGCCGGCCGCGCCTCGGCAAAGGCGGCATAGCGGTCGCGGATCTGGCGCTTGCGGGCCAGGAACTGGTCCAGCCGCTCAAGCTGGGCCACGCCCAACGCCGCCTGCACATTGGTCATGCGGAAGTTGTAGGCGATGACGTCGTGGTCGTAATTCGCGCCGACCCGACCGGTCGAGGAAAGATGCTTGATGCGCTGGATCAGGCCGGCGTCGGTCGAGGCCACGGCGCCGCCGCCGCCGGTGGTCACAGTCTTGTTACCGTTGAAGGAATAGCAGACCGCATCGACGCCGGTCGCGGCAAGCGGGCGGCCGTCGGCCATTTCCGTGCCGATTGCGGCGGCCGCATCGACGACGACCTTCAGCCCGAATTCTCGCGCCAGTGCCACGACGCCGTCCAGATCCGCCACCGCACCCATGACCATCACCGGCATGATCGCGCGCAAGACCTGCCCCGTGGCGATATGGCGCCGCAGCCCGTCCGCATCCGGCCTGGTCTGGGTCGCGATCGCATGACGGCACAGGTCCAGATCCAGCATCCAGCTGTCGGCGGCAACGTCGACCAGCCAGGGCCGGGCGCCACTGTGGCTGACGGCATTGGGCGTGGCGATGAAGGTCAGCGATGGCACGATGACCAGATCGCCCGCGCCGATCCCCAGCCCCTGCAACGCCATTTGCAGCGCCACCGTGCCCGAACACAGCACCGCCGCACGTTCACTGCCTGAAAAGGCTGCAATGCGGGATTCAAAGGCGTCGACAAAGGGCCCGACAGAGGAAACGAAGGTCGAACTGATGCATTCGGCCAGCAGTTCGGCTTCGCGGCCCTGCAGGTTGGGGGTTGCCAGGGGAATCATTCGCTGTGCCGTCGTCAACTGTTCTGCCTCAGCTGGTGCTTTGCCAGCCTGCTACACAGAAAGCGGCGCGGTTTCCAGCCCCGTTGCGACGCGGCGGGGGCCGAAGGCACCTTGCGAGGAGGTCATGCCCCCGCGCTCAATGTGCCATTCCCGCCCTGGCGCCCGCCTTGGGCTTCTGCATCAGCGCCACGAAGGGCAGCATGGCGAAGGCCGCCCAGCCGGTCAGCGCGAAAGCATCCTGAAAGGCAAGCATCTGCGCCTGCCGGGCGATCAGGCCCGACAATTGCGCGGCCGCCGCCGGGTCGGTGGGGGTCAGCCCCAGGGGCGCCAGCCAGGCCGAGACCTCGGGGCGGAAGGGGGTGATGTCCTGCACCAGCACGCTCCAGTGAAACTGGGTGCGCGTGGCCACCTGCCAGCCCACCACGGCGATGCCCACCGACGACCCGATAGAGCGTGCGACGCCGTAGATGCCCGAGGCCTCGTCCTGCTTGTCGCGCCCGACGTTCTGGAACGCCAGCGTGGACATCGGCACGAAGAATAGCCCCATCCCCGCGCCTGAAATGACCCCCGGCACCGCAATGTCCCAGAAGCCAGCATCAAGGTTCAGCCGGGCAAGACCCAGGTTTCCCAAACCCAGCGCGCAAAGCCCCAGCACAAGCAGCGCGCGCGGATCGAAGCGGCCCATCAGCACCGCCCCGGTCAGGACCATCGATGCCCCTGCCGCCAGCCCCCTGGGCATGAAAAGCAACCCGGCATCCACCACCGGATAGCCCAGAAGCCCCTGCACGAACAGCGGCAGCACCGCGATGGTGCCGAACATGGCCAGGCCAAAGCCCAGCATCGTCGCGTTGGCGGCGGCGAAACTGCGGTCGCGCAGAAGCGCGAAGTCGATGATTCCGTCCCGCATCCGCCAGCCGCGCGCGACGAAAACGGTGCCCGCAAACAGCGCGACCAGCGCGGCGACCTGGATCAGGCGGCTTGCGAACCAGTCGCGCGTCTCGCCCAGGTCCAGCACCATCTGCACCGCGCCGATCGCCGTGACCATCAGCGCAAGGCCAAGCCAGTCGATATGCACGCGGCGCACGTCCTCTTTCGGTAGTTCGCCCGCCATCATCATCAGCGCGAAGGCGGCGACCGGCAGGTTGACGTAGAACACCGCGCGCCAGCTGAAATATTCGGTCAGGAGCGCCCCCAGCGTCGGCCCCAGCACCGGGGCGACGACCACGCCCAGGCCGAACAACGCCATGGCCTGGCCGCGCTTTTCCTTCGGAAAGGCATCGAACAGGATCGACTGCGACAGCGGGATCAGAAAGGCCCCCGCCAGACCCTGGCCCAGCCGGAAAGCAACCATCATCTGCACGTTCTGCGCCAGCCCGCAAAGCATCGAGAACCCGGCAAAGGCCAGGATCGCGCCGGTAATCAACCGCCGCCGCCCGAAACGCCGCACGAAAAGCCCGGTCAGCGGCATCACCGCGACCGAGGCGACGATATAGCTGGTCAGGATCCAGACCGTCTGGTCCGAAGTGATGCCGAAGGCCGCCTTGATATGCGGCAGCGCCACGTTGACGATGGTCGAGTCGAGCACCTCCAGCACGGCCGTCAGCACCACGGCCAGTATCACGGTCCAGCGCACGGCCGGCGGCGCGGCAGTGTCGGCAGAGGCCGCGGGGGCATTCATGGCGTGGGGGCCGCCGTCGTATCGACGGTGACGGTGCTGGATGCCCCGACGCGCAACGGCATATCCGCATTCCATGCTGTCGTGTCCAGCGCGATCCGCACGGGAAAGCGCTGGGTGACCTTAACCCAATTGCCGGTTGCGTTCTGCGGCGGCAGCAGCGAAAACACGGCCCCCGATCCCGCGCCGATACTCTCCACGCGACCCGCCGCCATCATCCCCGGATACATGTCTATTCTTACCTGGGCAGGTTGTCCGGGACGCAGCCGGGCAATGTCAGTTTCCTTGAAATTGGCATCCACCCACCAGCTGCCATCCTCGACTATCGAAAACAGCGGCTGTCCCGCAGAAATCATCGCCCCCGGGCGAAGCGACAGATTGGCGACCCAGCCATCGACCGGGCTGCGCAGCACTGCATCGTCCAGCGCGATACGCGCCTGCTCAAGTCGCGCCATGGCGGCGCGCACGGCTGCATTCTGCGCACCCTGCGCCCCCAGCTGATCCTGGGCCGCCTTCAGCGAGGCCGCCGCCGCATCGCGCGCCGCCTGCGCGCCATCACGGGCAGCGCGCGCCTGATCCATGGCGGCCTGAGCGACATCGCCCCGCGCCCGCAGCGCCTGGGTGCGTTCAAAGGCCGTCTGCGCCTGATCCAGCGCCGCCTGAGCCTGGGCAAGCTGCGCCTCGGCCGCCGCAACCTGGGCGGCAGCGGCTCCGGCACCCTGCGCGGCCTGCTGGAATGCCGCCTCGGCCGCTTGCAGATCAGCGCGCAGGCTGTCGTCTTGCAGCCGCAACAGCACCTGCCCCTTGCTGACGCGCGCATGTTCCTTGATCTCGACGGTTTCCAGACGCCCCCCGACGCGGGCGGATACCGTCAGGACATTGGCCCCCACATAGGCGTCATCGGTCGAGGGGTGCAGTTCCTGGCGGTGCCACCACCATGCAAGCGACAAGCCGGCTGAAGCCAGAACCACGAACAGAAACAACAGCTTGACCGACTTCATCCGGTTCTCCTCTTGCGCCGCGCAGCAGCCTGCGGAAGGCGATGTCTTGACGGCCCTGTCCCCGCCGTTGCCTTGCGGCGGCACCTGTCGCAGGGCTGGTGCCGCCGCGTCAGCTCGCCCACAGGATCACTGGGCAGGGATCAGATGTTCAGATGCTCTGCCGTCCATTCGGCCAGAGGCAGGCCCCAGTTCGGCACCCGGCCGTGGTTGCGGAAGAACATTTCCTTGTAGGCCAGTTTCTGCGCATAGGGCAACCGACCCATGCGCAGTTCCTGGATGTCGCCGCCGAACCAGCTTGTCGCGTGAATGTAAAAGGCCTTGCCGCCCCCCATGTCGCCGATGCAGACAACCTCGGGCATCCAGGGAGCATCGGCCTTGGCGGGATCCAACATGCCCTGGTCCCGGGCGATCTGCCGCCCGACAATCTCGCATTCCTGATGCCCGATGGCGCCGAGCTTCGGCACCGTCAGCGCCGCGGCGTCGCCACAGGCAAACACCTCGGGGCGGTCGGGGTTGCGCATCCGCATGTCGGTAATGACAAAGCCCACCTCGTCGCAGATCGGCAGCCCGCTCAGGAAGTCGTGCGGCTTCCAGTTCGGGAACACGATCTTGACCTCGGCCTTCAACGTCCGGCCGTCCAGGAACTCGATCCCCTCGGCGGTCAGGCGGCGGATGCCTTGCGTCTCGTTCATGTAGCCAAAGCCCATCTTTCCGGCCGCGTCCAGAAGCTGCGCCACGACCTTTTCGCCCGCGTCCTCGGCAATCAGCTTCGCGGGGGTGAAGATGGTGATGTTCTTCGCGCCACCCTTGCCGTGGGCCTCCAGCCAGTGGGCCAGCGCCAGCGACACCTCCACGGGCGGGCCCTCGCAGGCGGCCAGCGCGGTCGGCAGCCAGTCGGGGCGGCCCTTCGTCCCCTGCTCGAACCGCTGCGAGCCCACGGCGATCGGCCCGCCCTTGTAGTGATGCGTCAGGTAGTCGATCAGCCGGTTGGCGTGGAAGGCGTCCGACACGGTATGGCCGTGTTCGGCAAAGCCCTCGATCTCGTCATAGGCCAGCCGCGCCCCCAGCGCGATCACCACATAATCGTAGTCCAGCCGGTATTCCGGCGCGCCGGGGCGTTCGGCGGGGCGCACCCGCACCTGGCGGGCATCGAGATCAAGGCCCAGCACCTCGGCCTGCTGAAAGCGGACCTGGTCGCGGGCCAGCGCCTCGACCAGCGGCATGTGCATGGTCACGGCCGGATCGCGGCCCTCGAAAATCTCCAGCGGAATGTTGGGGATGTAGTCCAGATAGGCCTTGCGGTCCACCACGGTGATATCCACCGAGTCCTTCGCATGGTCGCGGATCTTCTGCGCCGCCCCGAGCCCGGCGAAATTCCCGCCGAGGATCAGGACATGGGGTTTTCCGGTCATCGCAATCTCCATCTCTGGCGTCCCGGCATCGCGGGTCTCAGGCTGTAACATGACGCGCGCATCATGCGGACAAGGCGCGCGCCGGCATTTGGGTTCCGGGCGTCAGGCCATGTTCCAGCCGTGGCTGACGTTCAGCGCCTGCCCGGTCAGCGCATTGGTCGGGAAGGCCGCAAAGACGAAGGCCACCTCGGCCACGTCCTCGACCGTAGTGAATTGCTTGTCGACCGTCTCGCCCAGCATCACCCGCTCGATCACCTCCTTTTCTGAAATGCCAAGTTCGGCGGCCTGTTCGGGGATCTGCTTTTCCACCAGGGGCGTGCGCACGAAGCCGGGGCAGATCACATTGGCACGAATGCCATGCGCGCCGCCTTCCTTGGCAATTACGCGGGCAAGGCCCAGAAGCCCGTGCTTGGCGGTGACATAGGCCGATTTCAGGGGCGATGCCTCGCGCGAATGGACCGAGCCCATGAAAACGATGGCCCCGCCACCCGCGGCTTTCATATGCGGGATGCACGCTTTCGAGGTCAGGAAGGCGCCGTCGAGGTGGATCGCCAGCAGTTTTTTCCAGTCAGAGAACGGAAATTCCTCGACCGGGTGGACGATCTGGATGCCCGCGTTCGAGACCAGCACGTCGACACCGCCAAAGGCTGTCACGACCTTTGCCACGCCGGCATTCACCTGCTCCTCGTCGGTCACGTCCATGGCAACCCCGATGGCGCGGCCCGGTCCCATGGCCGTCAGCTCGGCCGCAACAGCATCGGCGGCCTGCTGCTTCAGGTCGGCTATGGCGACCTGTGCCCCCGCGCGCACATATCTTTCGGCAATCGCCCGACCGATGCCGCTGGCCGCGCCTGTGACGATGCAGGATTTGCCATTCAGGTCCATTTCAATGCTCCTTTACCATGATTGTGATGCGATCAGAGTGTCGACTGACCGGCCCGGAAGGTCACTCAGGGCCCGACAAGGTTGACCCGGCCTGCGCGTCGGCCAGATCAAGCACATGCATCCCCGGCGCGGCTGGATCGTGTTTGGCCAGCCTCGGATGATCGAGGCTTTGCACCACATCCGCCTCTCCGGCCGCCCAATGCAGACGCATCATCGCCCGGGAAAAGTCGTAATCGCGGGCGTTCGTCTCGTATGGTTTGGCGCGATAGATCAGATGGATCAGCGTCAGCGGCGCGCGCGCCTGCGGTTTGAGCAACCGTGCCACGGCAGGGTCGCGAACAAGTTCGTCCGGCAATTCCCCTGCATGCCGGTGCAGCGCCGATGCCAGTGCATGTTCCAGCTGCATACGCTCGGTCACCGCTCGGGTGCGGCTGGAAAAGCGAATGTCCTTCTCGCGCGCCTCGACCATCCAGACCGACCGCGGCACCGGCCCTTTTGCCGAAAAAAGGTCGATCTGCCAGACGACAAGCGGTCGGGAATCGGGGCGCGCCTCTATCAGACGCGACAAGGGCGTATTCATCACAAGGCCGCCATCCCAGTAATACTGGCCGTCGATCTCGACCGGGGGAAATCCCGGCGGCAGCGCGCCCGAGGCCATCACGTGTTCCGGGCCGATGGTCTGCTCGACGCTATCGAACCAGACGAAATTGCCCGTTCCAGCATTGACGGCACCGACCACCAGCCGCAGCGGACCGCGGTTCAGCAGATCGAAATCGACCAGTTCGCACAACGTCCGCCGCAGCGGTGTCGCATCATAGAACCCGGCGTGAGCGGGCTGACCGGTCGTGTCCAGGGCGGCAGGTGGCCAGCGCGGCGTGAAGAAACCGGGCACTCCGGCCGACAGGGCCATCATTGCCCCGATCTGCGGCCATAAGGGCCATGGATCTGCGGCGCTGACCCGATGCCAGAAGGTTTCCAGCGCCCGAGCCCGCGAACCCGGCGGGTTTCCGGCGATCAACGCAGCATTGATTGCGCCGATGGAAATGCCTGCAACCTGATCGGGAAGGATGCCATTCTGTTGCAAACGGCAGACCGCACCAGCCTGATAGGCGCCCAGCGCCCCACCCCCCTGCAGGACAAAAGCCGTTCGATGTGTGCGCACGCCCGTCATGTCGCGCCAGCCCGCAGCGCCAGTCGATCGCATTGCAATGTCCATTCGGTGCTTACGGCAAGCCTTTTGGGGCGCAGGGTCCGGCCGATCCGACAAGCCGGCTTCAGCGCCCCACTCTGCACGACCTTCAGCGGCATGACCGCTGCCCCGCATCGGCGGCCAGAGCAAGCTCTATGCCCGGGGACGGCAAGGCATGACCGATTTTTGCACATAGACATCGTGAATGCTCCGTCCGTTACCGGCAATCTGGGTTGGCCACATTGCCGCGCCTTGCCGAACAGATTGCAAATCTGCAATCACACGGTGCCACCTGCGGGAAAGGCAGTGCGGATCCGGAAAGGGGCGCGACACGGTCACACGGCGCTGATGCGTGACCGGAAGCTGTGAACGCGCAGAACTTCGTCGGCGGCACATCGGCGAACACCACCGCTATCCCCCGCCAGCGACCGGGAACACCACGGCCATCTGTCGCCCGGCATGAAATCCTGCTATCAGCAGACAGCCGCTCCAGTCCGACCGCGACCATGCCCCATCCCCGTTTCGTCGTCTTTCTGCTGATCCTGGCCGCAGCCACTGGCATTGCCGCGCTGCGCCTGCCCCTGACACAGGCGGCAATTCTTGGGTTCGACCTTGCGGCCGTGACATTCATCCTGATCTCTGCCCCGTTATGGGCAATCGATCATCCGGAAGGGGCCCGGGCGCGCGCTGCGCGCGACGATGGGGGGCGGCTTTTACTGATCGTGACCGCCGCGGCGGTGCTGGTGGTCATCCTGCTGGCCCTGGCCCGCATGATCGAGGGCCGCGACCACTTGCGCGCCGCCGATTTCGCCATCGTCGCGGGCACGCTGGTGCTGGCCTGGCTGTTTTCCAACCTGGTTCTGGCCTATCACTACACGCATCTGTTCTATGACCAGATCGACCAGGACGATGCCGGCGGGATCATCTTTCCCGAGGCAGGCAAGCCCGTCTTTGCGGATTTCGTCTATTTCGCCTTTGTCATCGGCATGACCTGCCAGACGGCAGATCTTGACATCTCGTCACGCCGCATTCGCCGCGTGGTCACGCTGCACGGGCTTTTCGCGTTCTTTTTCAACCTGGGCGTCCTGGCGCTGACCATAAACGTTCTCTCGGGCGTCCTGTGACACCCGAGAGCCGGCGTATGCTTCGGCGGCGAGGTCAGGCCGGCTGCGCCGCACGCTCGCCCAGCGTCACCACGATGCTCGTGGGTTTGCCGGCGCGCAGCAGATCAAGGTCGACCTTGCTGTCGGGACGGGCACCGGCCACGATCCGCGTCAGGTCGCGGGGCCCCTGGACCGGGGTGCCGTTCACCGCAGTCACCACGTCGCCGCGCTTGAGCCCCGCCTTGGCGGCCGGAGTATCGGCACTGACATCGGCTATCAGCGCGCCTGTGGCCTTTTCCATGCCGATGGCCGCGGCAATGTCCTCGGTCACTGGTTGGATCGAGACCCCCAGCCAGCCCCGCTCAACCTTGCCGTCATCTGCCAGATCCGCAATCACCTGTCTTGCGGTCTCTGCCGGCACGGCAAAACCGATGCCGATCGATCCGCCACTGGGCGAAAAGATCGCGGTATTGATGCCCATCACCTTTCCCTGGGAATCGAACAGCGGGCCACCGGAATTGCCCTGATTGATCGCTGCATCGGTCTGGATGTAATTGTCGAACGGACCCGAATTGATGTCGCGCCCCAGCGCCGAAACGATCCCGGCGGTCACCGTATTGCCCAGACCGAAGGGATTGCCGATCGCGACCACATCCTGCCCCACCTGCAGGCTTGTGCTGTCGCCCCATTCCACGAACGGCAGGTCATGACCCGCCGAGACGCGCACCAGCGCCAGATCGGTGGCAGGATCGGTGCCCACCACCTTGCCTTCCATGCTGGTGCCATCTGCCAGCTTGACAGTCACCTTGTCGGCACCCTCGACCACATGGTTGTTCGTCACGATGTCACCCTGGGCCGAGATGATGAAGCCGGTCCCCACGCCGGTCTGCTGCAGTTGCCCGCGGGGCGCGTCGAAGGGCTGGTCAGGCAAGGGCATGCCGAAGCGGCGGGCAAATTCCTGAAACTCGGGCGGAAGGTCGGCCGGTTTCATCGCCGCCGGCTCAGCGGTCTTGGTCACCTCGATATAGACAACGGCCGGAGATACCCGGCTGACAAGCTGCGCATACCCCCCGGGCTGCACCGAATAGGCCTGGGCAGAGGTGATTGGCGGCGCCAGTGTGCCAAGGGCGGCGGCGGTCATTGTGACGCCAAGAACGACTGCCGGCCAACGGCGGGGTCTGAACTGGTTCTTCATTCGCTTCTCCTGATTCGGGCGCTGGCGTATCGGTGCCAGGCCTGCAATGCCGCCAAGATCGGGGCGATTTCTTGCAGTCAGACCACGTGCAGATTGCAGATGCGCAAACTTTCTCACAGCCTGCTCACAGGCGATGACGGCTCAGAGATTGCGGATTTGTAAGCTTGCAGTCAGCAGCCTGTCGTGTGACCCCCTTATCCGAAGGCACAGGTTGCAACCGCTCGCACCCTGGCGATGATCGGATATTGTCCGCATCCGGCGCAACGGGTCCGAAATCGCATCGCCCAGGGCCATGCCCCAACAGGACCGCTTTGATGAAGCTGCTGATTATCGAGGACGACCGCACCACCGCCGATTACATCGTCAATGGGCTCAGGCAGGAAGGTCATGTCGTCGATCATCTGGCCGACGGCCGCGAGGCGCTGGCCCAGGCGATGGCGGGTGGCTATGACGTGATGGTCGTGGATCGGATGCTGCCCGGGCTTGACGGTCTGTCGTTGCTGAAGGCGCTGCGCGCGGCCAAGATCAGCACACCTGCCATCTTTTTGACCGCTGTCGGCGGGGTGGACGACCGGATCGAGGGCTTGCAGGCGGGGGGCGACGACTACCTGGTCAAGCCCTTTGCCTTCGGTGAACTGTCCGCGCGCATCCAGGCGCTGGCGCGTCGGCCGCAGGCCGCCCAGCAGGAAACCGTGCTGACCGCGGGCGATCTGACAATGGACCTTATCCGGCGCAAAGTCACCCGCGCGGGGGTCGAGATCGACCTGCTGCCGCGCGAATTCGCGCTGCTGGAACATCTGTTGCGCCGCAAGGGCCGGGTGCAGACCCGCACCATGCTGCTGGAGGCGGTCTGGGACATCAGCTTCGATCCCCAGACCAATGTCGTCGAAACCCATATCAGCCGCCTGCGGTCCAAGATCGACAAGCCTTTCGAGCGCGAATTGCTGAAAACCGTGCGCGGTGCCGGATACAGGATCGAGGGCTGATCTGTTGACCACGCCGCCTGCGCCCGCCACCCGCCGCCCTGCGCTTGACCATCCCTGGCGATTGTTGCGATCGACCCCGGTGCGGCTGGCGCTGGGATTGGTGGCGCTGTTTTCCATGGTCAGCATGGTGACATTGGGCGTGGCCTTTGCTCAAATCCGCAGCAACCTGACCAGCCAGATCGCCGCCAGCCTCGACCAGCATGTCGCCGGCTTTCGTGTCACCTCGGACGCGCGGACCCTGGCGGCACTGGTCGCGGCCGAGGCTGCGGCGGCCGATCCCCAGGATCGGATATTCGTGTTCATAGCACCCGGTGCCGCGACGGTCGGCAACGCCAGGGCTCAGATCATCGGCACCGAGGTTCGGCTGTCGCGACCAGAGGGCGGCCGTGAACTGGGCGTGGACGGCTATGAAACCCGCGTGGTGCCCATGGCAGGCGGCTTGCTGGTCATTGGCGAAAGCCTGGCCCCCCTTAAGGATCTTGAGGAAACACTGGTTGATCTGGTCGCCTTCAGTCTGGCACCGACGGTGCTGCTGTCGCTGGCGGCAGGTGTCTGGCTGGCGGCGGCCTCTGCCCGCAGGGTCGGACGCATCGAAACCGCGCTGGAACGCATGGCCTCGGGCGATCTGACCGCGCGGGTGCGCGACCGCGACCGCGGCGACGATCTGTCCCGTATCGGCGCAGGCATAGACCGCATGGCCGCCGCGCAAGAGGCCGCGACCGCCGCCTTGCGGCAGGTTTCGGCCGATATCGCGCATGATCTGAAAACGCCCGTGCAGCGCATGGCGGTGCTGCTGGCCGACCTGCGCGACCGCTTGCCCGAGCAGGGCGTCGAAGCGGACCTGGCCGCCCGCGCCGCAGACGAGGCAGATCGTGCGGTTGCGGTCTTTCAATCCTTGCTGCAGATCGCGCAGATCGAGGGCGGCAGCCCCAAGGCACGCTTTGCCCCAGTCGACCTGGCAGAAGTCGCCCGCACCTTCGCCGAAATCTATGAGCCTGCGGCCGAAGATAGCGGGCATCGCCTGCATCTGGCGCCTGTGCCGACAGCCGCATTGACGGTCAATGGCGATCGCACACTGATCGGGCAAGCGCTGGCAAATCTGATCGAAAACGCGCTGCGTCACTGCCCGCCCGGCGCGACGATCACGCTGTCGCTGTCGCGCCATTCGGGCAGGGTCGACCTGGTCGTTGCCGACAATGGCCCCGGAATTCCCGCAGACGAGCACCAAAGGGTGCTGCGCCGGCTTTATCGGCTGGAACGTTCGCGCACGACGCCCGGCCATGGTCTTGGCCTGGCGATGGTCGCCGCCATTGCCGAGGCACATGGCGCCGATCTGACGCTTTCCGACAATGCCCCTGGCTTGCGCGCCACGCTATCCTTCCCCGAAACGGTCGCCTGACCCTGTTGCCCCCGGAACCTCTCGATGGCCCGAATTCTTCGCCCGAAACGCCTGTTTGTCCTTGTTCTTGTCACGGTTCTGTCGCTGGCGGGCTATCTGGCCTGGCGGCAATCGACCGGTAACTTCGCCACCGTCGTCGAAGGCGAGGTCTATCGCTCGAACCAGCCAACCCCGGATCGGCTGGCGGCATATGTGCGCGATCACGGCATCCGCGCGGTGCTGAACCTGCGCGGCGAAAACCCGGGGGCGGACTGGTATCAGGCCGAACGCAGGGCCGCACGCGATTTGGGTCTGACGCTGATCGATTTCCCGCTTTCGGCCAGCCGCGAACTGAGCCGCGACCAGGCCGAGGCGTTGCTGGCGGCAATGCAGCAGGCCCCGAAGCCGCTGCTGATCCATTGCATGTCGGGTGCCGATCGCACCGGGCTGGCATCGGTCATCTATCAGGCCATGGTGGCGCGGATCGACGAGGAAACCGCCGAAGGCCAGCTGTCGCTGCGTTTTGGCCATTTCTCGGTGCCGTTGCTGTCGGCGGCCTGGCCCATGGATACCAGTTGGGAACAGATGGAAGCCTGGTGGGGGATCGAGGACGGCAGGCCCCTCGCCGCCCTGTTTTCAAAGGCCGGCTGACAGCCCGCCGACGCCGACCGAGCCTAGCGCAGATCGTATTGACTGCCCGACCACACCAGCGTCGCCGGCCCGCCCATCAGGTCGGGCCTCCAGACCGCCAGATCGCGCCAGCCGCCGGTCCGGCTGTCCAGCACCTCTACCGCATCCATGCCCTGACTGAACAGCAGCTGACGCATGCCGCCCTGACCATCGGATTGAAGCACGAAGGTGCAGTTGAAATTCCCGCACAGGAACAGGCTGTAGATATGACCAACCACCTCGGCAGCCCCGTCGCCGTCCAGATCGACGGACCAGCCCTGAACCTGCGTCAACGAGCCGACCTTCTGCGCCTCGGCCAGATCGGCGGCAAAGGCGGCTTCGGCGACTGCGGTGGCCTGTGGATCCTCGGCTTGCTGCTGCAAGGGGGCGGCCAGGGCCGGTGCTGTCAGGGCGCACAGGCAACAGATCAGGGCAAGGCGTATCATGGCGGCCTCCGTCAGGACCAGTGTGAGACATAGCCACCCTGCCCCAGCCCGGCCCCACGGACAAGCGTCACGCGCGCAGCGCCCTATGCTTCGGGTTCGATCCTGGCAATCGGGGCGCCATAACCCAGTGTCGCCCCGGCATCGGCGAGGCGGTGCAGACGACCGGCGCGGTGCGCCTCGATTCGGGTTTCCATCTTCATCGCCTCGATGACGGCGATGACCTGCCCGGGTTCGACGCGATCGCCGTCATCGACCTGCCAGGCGGTCAGCGTGCCCGGAACCGGCGCGGTCAGCAGGGCATCGTCGCCCTCCCCCGTGCCATCTGTGCCGAAGGATACTTCGCCCCCACCGCCGGCGGTCGCCGCCGCCAGCATGCCGGCGGGCAACCCCAGCTGGTGACGCTTGCCGTCGATTTCGATGGCGATCTGCAACAACGGCGCAACGGTCGCGGGTGTCACCCGATCATGGGGCGCAACCGCCGCAGCCAGCCGTTCGGCAAAATCGGTCTCGATCCAGCGGGTATGGACGCCGAAGTCGCCGTCCTCGGCGCGAAACTCGGGCGCGTCCAGCACTGCCCGATGGAACGGCAGCACCGAGGCGACACCTTCGATGCGGAATTCGGCCAGGGCGCGACGGGCGCGGGCGATGGCCTCGGCCCGGGTGGCCCCGGTCACGATCAGCTTGGCCATCATCGAATCGAAGCTGCCTGGAATGACCGACCCCGAAACGACACCGCTGTCCAACCGGACGCCCGGCCCCGTAGGCGGTTCGAAAGACGAAACCGGCCCCGGCGTGGGCAGGAAACCGCGCCCGACATCCTCGGCATTGATGCGGAACTCGATCGCGTGACCGCGCGGGGCGGGCACGCCGTCGTCGGCCAGCCGCGCGCCGCGTGCCACGGCGATCATGCCGCGCACCAGGTCGATGCCGGTGTTTTCCTCGGTCACCGGATGTTCGACCTGAAGGCGCGTGTTCACCTCGAGAAACGAAATCGTGCCATTGGCGGAAAGCAGGTATTCGACCGTGCCCGCCCCGCTGTAGCCGGCATGGGCACAGATGGCGCGGGCGCTTTCGTGGATGCGCTGGCGCTGTTCGTCGGTCAGGAAGGGCGCCGGCGCTTCCTCGACCAGCTTCTGGTTGCGACGTTGCAATGAACAATCGCGCGTGCCGATCACCTTGACGGTGCCGTGGCGGTCGGCCAGCACCTGGGCCTCTATATGGCGGGGTCGGTCAAGGAACTGTTCGATGAAACATTCGCCGCGACCGAATGCGGTCAGTGCCTCGCGCGTGGCGGATTCGAAGAGCTCTTCGACCTCGTCCAGACGCCAGGCAACCTTCATGCCGCGACCACCGCCGCCAAAGGCGGCCTTGATGGCGATGGGCAGGCCGTGTTCGCGGGCGAATGCCAGCGCCTCGGCCGCGCCGGAGACCGGGCCGGGGGTGCCCGCGACCAAAGGCGCACCGACCGCCTCGGCGATGCGCCGCGCCTCGATCTTGTCGCCAAGGGCGGTGATGACCGCGGGATCGGGACCGATCCAGATCAGGCCTGCATCCTGGACCGCCTGCGCGAAAGCCGCGTTCTCGGACAGGAAACCATAACCTGGGTGAATGGCATCCGCGCCCGCGCGTCGCGCGATGGCGATGATGCGATCGGCGTCAAGATAGGTGTCGGCCGGCCGATCGCCGCCCAGCGCATAGGCCTGGTCGGCCATGCGCACGAAAGGCGCGTCGCGGTCGGAATCGGCATAGACCGCCACCGTTTCGATGCCTTCGTCGCGGCAAGCGCGAATGATACGGACAGCGATCTCGCCGCGATTGGCGATCAGCAGGCGGTTCAACACAAGCGTGGGTTCAGAGGCAAAAAGGGTCATGGCTGGACCTTGATCTCTTGAAAGGGGGCGTCGGCGGTAAAGCGGATGCGGGCCCCGGGCGGGATCTGCCCGGCCAGGTCCAAGGCGCGCGGGGACAATGTCGCGATCACCGGATAACCGCCGGTCAGGGGGTGATCGGCCAGAAACAGCACCGGCTGGCCCGAATGTGGGATCTGGATTGCGCCGGTTTCCGTGCCTTCGGAAGGCAGTTCGCGCGTATCCTCGCGCGTGATCGGTTCACCCTGCAGGCGGATGCCCACGCGCGAGGACTGGGCCGTCACCAGCCATTCCTGCGCGAGTAAATGCGCGATCATCTGCGGACTGAACCAGTCTGCGCGGGGCCCCAGGGTGACGGGCAGTTCCACGACGTCACCGGAGCGGGGCAGCGCAGGTTCCTCGACCGGCTCGGCGACGGCCAGTGCCGGATGGTTCGCAAGGTGCAGGGTGGCGCCATCGGTCAGCGCCGCAGGGCCGACATGCGCCAGCGTATCGGTGGCGGCCGATCCCAGCACGGCGCCGACGGCATAGCCGCCACGGATCGCCAGATAGCTGCGCATCCCCGCCTGGGGTGGCGCGATGAACAGTTCATCGCCGGCATCCAGTGCGAATGTGGTGGGCATCTGTTGGCCCGCAACACGTGCCCGGCCAGCGCCGGTCAGGGCCAGCGTGACCGGGGCATCGGCGCGCAGGCGCACCGGACCCAGGGTGATTTCCAGCACCGGCGCATCCGCGCGGTTGCCCACCGCACGATTCGCCCGACGCATCGCCGCCGTATCAAGCGCCCCGGAAACGGAAACACCCTGACCGCCCTGCCCCGGACGGCCTTCGTCCTGAAACAGGATGGGGAAAGCCGTTTGCAGCACTGTCAGCGCCGGATCGCCCTGCGAGCGGGGGATCGCAGCGGCCGGGCGCACCGTGGCGCGTCCTTCGACAAATCGCGCCCGGATGCCCGGGCGCAGCAGCGCCGGCGGGTCGCGTGACAGATCCCACATCGGAACGCGCGTGGTTCCGATCAGCTGCCAGCCTCCGGGCGTGTCTTGTGGATATATCCCGCAGAACCGCGCCGCCAGAGCCACCGATCCGGCCGGGATCCTTGTCCGGGGCGAGGAACGGCGCGGCAGATCGAAACGTGGATCGTCGCAGGTCATGTAGGCAAATCCGGGGGCAAAGCCACAAAATGCCACGCTCCATGTCGCGGACTGATGGGCGTCGATCACCTCGGTGACTGACATCCCCATATGGGCAGCAACATCGGCCAGATCGGCTCCGTCATAGACCATCGGTATCTCGATGGTCTCGATTTCCCGGACCATGCGTGGCCGGGTGGCCATGGACTGGCGTGCCGCGATCTCGGCGGCCAGGCGGCCGTCGGCCGGGACTCCGATTGCCGTGCGGATCAACAGGGTGCGCGCCGCCGGAATGATTTCGACCACACCCTCGACCGGATCGGCGCGCAGCGCATCGAACATGGCCAGTGTCGCGTCCAGATCGTCCAGTTCGACCAGAAGGCTGCGCGGACCAGCAGGAAGGAAACGCATGGTCATAGCTGCCACCGGCTGTCGGGAACATCGGTTATGAACATGTGCCCGGGCGCATGGGTGATGGCAAAGGGCGGACGCGAGGCCATCAGTGCCGCCTGCGGCGTCACCCCGCATGCCCAGAACACCGGCAGCTCGCCAGGGCGAAGTTCAACCGGATCACCGAAATCCGGCCGCCCCAGATCGGCTATGCCCAGGGCTTCCGGTGCGCCGACATGGACGGGCGCCCCATGGACTGCCGGAAACCGCCCCGAGATCATCGCCGCCTCGGCCACACGATCTGCGGGAATGGGCCGCATCGACACGACCATCGGACCGTGCAGGCGACCGGCCGATCGACAGGGCCGGTTCGTGACATACATGGGCACGTTGCACCCCTGATCGATGTGACGGATGCCGATACCCGCCGCTTGCAGCGGGGTCTCGAAGGTAAAGGAGCATCCGATCAGAAACGCCACAAGATCCGGCACCTCGGCCCAGGCCTGCGTGGCATCCGCAACCTCGTCGACCAGTATCCCGTCCCGCCAGATGCGATAAAGCGGTATGTCGCGGCGCAGGTCCGCGTCGGGGGCCAGCTCCGTGCGTGGGTTGCCGGGGTCAGTCACGTCCAGCACAGGGCAAGGCCGCGGATTGCGCTGCGCAAACAGCAGAAAGTCCCAGGCCCAGTCGCGCGGCAATGCGATCAGGTTGCATTGGGTAAACCCGGGCGCCATCCCGGCCGTCGGCGTGACATGGTTGCGACATTCGGCGCGGGCGTCGCGGGCGATTTTCAGGTCTGGGCGCATCACTGTCCCCGTGCAAAGGCTGAAATGCCGACGCCGCCCGCGACCAGCACCTCGCGGATCCGACGCGCCATCCCGACCGCGCCGGGGCTGTCGCCATGCACGCAGATGCTGTCGGCCCGCAGGTGCAACCGGGTGCCGTCGATGGCATCGATCACGCCATCGCTGGCCAGGCGCAGCATCCGCGCCGCGACCGCATCGGGATCGTGCAGCACCGCGCCCCTTTCGCGACGGGACACAAGCTGGCCGTCAGGCGCATAGGCGCGGTCGGCAAATGCCTCGGCAACGGTGTCAAGACCCGCATCGGCCGCGCGGGACAGGATGGGGCTTCCCGCCAACCCCATCAGGGCCAGCGCAGGATCGATTTCGCGGATCGCCGCGATCACCGCATCAGCCTGGCGGGGATCATGGGCAATCGTGTTGTAAAGCGCGCCATGCGGCTTGACATAGCTGACGCGGGTGCCCGCCGCCCGGGCGATGCCCTGCAATGCCCCGATCTGATAGATGACATCGGCGGTCAGCTCTGCGGGGCTTACATCCATCGGGCGGCGCCCGAAGCCCACACGATCAGGATAGGACACATGCGCCCCGATCGCCACGCTGCGGGCGGCCGCCTGCACCACCGTCTGGCGGATCGTCAGCGGATCGCCTGCATGAAAGCCACAGGCGATATTGGCCGAACTGACGATCTCCAGCATGGCCGCATCATCGCCCATGCGCCACGCGCCATAGCCCTCGCCCAGATCGCTGTTAAGATCGATGGTGCCGGTCATCACAAGCTCCTTTACATGCCCAGGAAGGCGAAGATCGGTCCGATGGACTTGTAGCCCATATACCAGGTCAGCGCGCAGACAACCGTGCTCAGCACAAGAAGCGGCCGGTTGTAGCGATGCCCCCCCATCAGGTCAGGCCGGGCAAAACCCACGTAGGTGAAGATGGTCAGACCGATGGGCAGGATCAGACCGTTGAAGCCGCCCACGAACACCAGCAGCGCCGCCGGCGCGGTTCCGATGGCAACAAAGACCGCCAGCGACACGGTAATGAACAGAACCGTCGCAATGTTGCGGCTGCGGTCGGTCAAGGCCATGAAGGCGACCAGAAAGCTCACCGAGGTATAGGCCGCGCCGATGACCGAGGTGATGGCTGCCGCCCACAGAACGATCCCGAAGATGCGCATGCCCCATTGTCCCAGCGCCGCAGCAAAAGCCTGGGCTGCCGGGTTCGCCGCCTGGCTGGACAGATCCAGCGTCACGCCCGATGCCACCACGCCAAGGATGGCCAGGAACAGAACGAAGCGCATGACGCCAGTCACTGCAATCCCTGTAAGCGAGGCCCGCGTGACGGCAGGCAGGTTTTCCTCGCCCACCAACCCCTTGTCCAGCAGGCGATGCGCGCCAGAATAGGTGATATAACCGCCCACCGTTCCGCCGACGATGGTGGTAATGGTGGGAAAATCGATCACGTCGGGCAGAATGGTCTGACGCAGCGCCTCGCCAACGGGCGGATTGGATGTCAGCGCAACGATCACCGTCATTGCGATCATCAGGATGCCCAGACCGATGATGGAACGGTCCAGCAGCAATCCGGCCCGCTTGGACAGGAACACCGCAATGGCCAGCAAGGCCGACAGGGCACCGCCGATCTTCGGGTCAAGCCCAAGCATCGCGTTCAGACCAAGCCCGGCGCCGGCAATGTTGCCGACGTTGAAGGCCAGCCCCCCCACCATCACCAGCACTGCCAGCAAATAGCCGGCACCCGGTATGGCGGCATTGGCCGTTTCCGAGGCATTCCGACGCGTCAGCGCCGTGATGCGCCAGATATTCAGCTGCACCACAAAGTCGATCAGGATCGATGCCAGGATCGCAAAGGCGAAGGCAGCGCCCAGCTTGGCGGTAAAGGTTGCGGTCTGGGTGATGAAGCCCGGGCCGATGGCCGAGGTTGCCATCAGAAAGATGGCCGCCAGAAAGCCCCCTCGGAGGCTGGCATTAGCGGGCGCTGGAATGGTCGATGAGCGCATCGGGTATGCTCCTGCTGCAAGGCCGATTGTCGATTTGAGAATAGCTCGACGATGCAGTTGTCCATACGATCTGTCAACGATTATTTGACCATTTGTTATTTTTTGTTCAACAAAATATTATTTATGATCGGAACATCGTGCCGACCCGCAACGATGCCCGTTGTTTATCCAAGAAATTTCCGCAACTTGCGCCTTGTCGTGGCGGCCCTGCGCTTGCGCAGGACGCAGGTTGTCGCCATGGTGGCGGCCAAGAACAGGAACCGGCATGACGACAGATCCCCCTGGCCTGGCCGAGGAAACGGCGGCGCGTTTGCGCAGAGACATCATCGAAGGCACGCTGGCCCCTGGCCAGCGTTTGTCGGAAACGCGCCTCGCGGCTGATCTGGGGGTGTCGCGCAATACGCTGCGCGAGGTGTTTCGCCTGCTGACGCGCGAAGGTCTGCTGCGCCACGAACCCAACCGCGGCGTATTCGTGACCGTGCCGTCGATGGCCACCATCGTCGATATCTATCGCGTGCGGCGGTTGATCGAGATTCCTGCCCTGCAACAGGCCTGGCCCCGGCACGAGGCTGTGGATCGCATGGAACGCGCCGTGGAATGCGCCCGGCGCGCCAGAGATGCGGGTGAGTGGCGCGAAGTCGGCAGTGCCAACATGGAATTTCACCATGCCATCGTCGCTCTGGCCGACAGTGCGCGCCTGCAGATCTTTTTTGCCCAGATCATAGCGGAATTGCGACTGGCCTTCGGGCTTCTGGACAGCCCCGAGCGGTTGCACGAACCCTATATCGATCGCAACGCCCGGATACTCGAGCTTCTGCGCGCAGGAGATCCTGCGGGCGCGGCCCAAATGCTTGCCGAATACCTGGACGAATCCGAACGCCTGATTCTTGCCGCCTTTGCCAAGCTGGGCTAGCCAGCGCGGGAAGAATCCTTTCTGTCGCCTTGGCACGGCCACCGGCTTGTCATGATCCGGATTGCCACGACAACCTTCGCTGGCGTAGACTGAACCTCTGCGCAATGCGATGAAGCACATGGCTTTTCGGTCGTTCCCCCACGCTTCCTGGAAAGGCCCTGTTCCGCGATGAGCAAGGGTTACGCGACCCCCACCGACGATCTGATCAGCTGGCGCAGCGCCTGCCCGGCGCCGGGGACGCTGCCGCAGGACGTGGTCGCCTTCGTCCAATGCGGGGTCGCGGCAATTCTGGGCGTTCTTGGCAAGGATGGTCTGCCCCTGGTGGGATCCGGTGCAGGATGCCGCATCCGCGACGGCAATACCCTGCGTTTTTTCCTGGCCGCTCGCCGAAACGCCGGCCTGCTCGAGGCTGTCGCCGCCGGCAGTGCGGTCGCCGCCACATTTTCGCGGGCACGGGATCACAGGTCGATCCAGTTGAAAGCCAGCGGCGCCCTGACATGCCCGCCCCTGCCCGAGGACATCGCGGAAATCACCCGCCAATCTGCGGTTCTGGCAGACGAGCTGGTCGAGCTGGGCTACACGCGCGCCCAGGCGCTGGCCTATGCGGCATTCGATGCCACCGACCTGGCGGTGGTGGAATTTGTCCCCCAGCGCGTGTTCACCCAGACCCCTGGCCCCGGCGCCGGGGCCGAGTTGCGTTGATGAGCGCCTGCGGTCTCAGGGCGCTGCGCGGCGCGATGGAGGGTATCGCGGCCTCGCTGCTGTGCACCTGCGATGTCGAAGGCCAGCCCAACGTGTCGATGATCAGCCAGGTGCATTGGGTCGATGATGAACACGTCGCCCCGCCCTGGCAGTTCTTCAACAAGACCCGCGCCAACCTGCTGGCCACCGGCAAGGCTTGCGTCGAGCTTTTCGATCCCGTCACCCACTCCCGCCATCGCCCGCATCTTGACCATGTGGAAACCCGCAACGAAGGCCCGCTTTACGAGATGATGAAGGCGCGACTGGCCGGCATCGCCTCGCATCACGGGCTGGAGGGTGTCTTTCGGCTGCTGGGTGCCGACATCTTCCGCGTCACCGGAATCGAGCAGTTGACCCCGGCGAGCGCGGTGCCTGAAGCGGATCGCCCGCCCTATCTGTCGGCGGTGCGGTTCTGCATCGACGCCCTGGCGCAATGCCGCGACTTTGACGAGCTGGCCGATGCGGTGCTGGACGGGGTGGTGCTCCACCTGCGCATCCCCATGTCATCCTGCTGATGGCCGAAGGCGACGGTCGGCTGTTTGCCATCGGCTCGCGTGGCTATCCCGCCTCGGGGGTGGGGGCGGAAATCCTGCCCGGCAAAAGCGTGATCGGCGTAGCCGCGCGCGAGCGCGTGCCCATCCGTATCGGCCATCTGAGCGCCGATTATCGCTATGGCGCCGCGCTGGAGGCGGCGGCGCGACAGGCGGGCCTGGTGGCGGGCGAGCTGCACGGCGTGCCCTTTCCCGGCCTTGGCGATCCGCACAGCCAGATTGCGGTGCCCATCCTGTCGGCAGGTCGGGTCATGGGTGTCCTGTTCTGCGAATCGCCGCGCATCATGCGTTTCGATCATCAGGACGAGGATGCGCTGATGCTTCTGGCCGGCTATCTGGGCGCAATGGCCGCCCTGCTGGGCGAGGAAGATTGTCTGGCCACGACCAACCCCCAGCGCAGGGTGACGGTGCCGACGGCTCAGGTGACGGTGCGGCACTATCCCCGCGATGACAGCGTGTTCCTGGACGGCGACTATCTGATCAAGGGCGTCGCCGGGGCGATCCTGTGGCGGCTGTTGCGTCAGCACCTGCAGACAGGCCGCAGCGATTTCACCACCCGTGAACTGCGGCTGGATCACAGCCTGCGCCTGCCTGAAAATGCCGAAAATCTTGATGCCCGGCTGGTGCTGCTGCGCCGCCGCCTCGAGGAACGCGGCGCCTGCCTGCGCATCGAAAAGACCGGCCGCGGCCGCTTTCGCCTGACCGCCGCCTGCGCCATCGCCTTGCAGGACATGGGCCACGACGGCCCGACAACAGCCTGAGCCCAAAGCCGCTTAGCAATATTTTACGCTTTCCTGTCCAGAGACTTAGCATGCCTGAAGCCTGCGGCGCGCGTATCACTGCGCCCAAGGCGACAGGCGGTGTGCAGCAATCCCCGACCCCGGGGCGGCCGAACCCGCAAGGCGCCGGACATCGCCAACCGGGCCGTCGCGCCGCGCCGGACCGCCAGCATATCGGGCACACCCTGCCCGGGAAAAGGACAGGAATGAACCTCGACCATCTCAGTCGTCAGCTCACCGGCAGTGTGGTTGCCGCGCATGAACCCGCCTTTGCCGCCCATCACGACCGGCTGATCTGGAACGGCCGCAAGCCCGCGCGTCAGGCGCGGATCATCCTGCGCGCCGCTTCGGTCGCGGATGTGCAGCACGGCGTGCGCTTTGCCGCCGCCCACGGCCTGAGTGTCGCGCCCCGCGGCGGCGGCCATCACATGACCGGCGTTGCCGCCCGTGCCGACATGGTGATCGACCTGGGCGCGCTGGCCGGGATGCAGATCGACGCCGCCAGCCGCAGCGCCCGGATCGGTCCGGCGGTGACGAATTTGCAGCTTGCTCAGGAATTGGACCGGCATGGGCTGGGCTTTCCACTGGGCCATTGCGCCAGCGTCCCGATGAGCGGCTATCTGCTGGCGGGCGGCGTAGGCTGGAACAGCGGCGCCTGGGGCATGGCCTGCGGCCTGGTCAAGGCGGCCCGTGTGGTGCTGGCCGATGGCCGTTGTGTCACCGCCTCGCCCCGCGAAAACCCGGATCTGTTCTGGGCCGTGCGCGGTGGCGGGCCCTGTTTCTTCGGCGTGGTGACGGACTGGGAACTGGCCTTGAAACCGGCGCCGGCCGCCATCGAAACGGTGGTCCGGGTCTATCCGGGCACCATGGCGCACCCCGTCGCGGAATGGGCCGAACAGGCGATGACGCGCGCCCCGGCCGAGGTCGAGTTCACGGTCCAGGTCACCCCCGGCCCGCAAGGCCCGATGCTGGCCGCGATCGCCACCGTATTTGCCGACAGCACCGTTTCTGCCGCTGAAATCCATCGGCAATTGGGCCTCGGCGCGCCGCCCGCACTGGAAACCATCGGCCCGATGTCGTCGTCGCTGGCCGGGCTTTACCAGGCAACCGAACCTTCGGTCCCGGCCGGATTGCGCTATCGCAGCGATTCCCTGTGGTCCGACGCCGGGTTCGATGCGGTGCTGGCGCGCATGGTCGCCGCCATGGCGCACGCGCCATCCGAGCGCAGCTTTGCCGTGCTGACGCTGGCCCCCAAGGCTGCACCGCTGCCTTTGGATGCCGCCTTCAGCCTCGACGGCCGCATTTTCGCCGCCGTCTATGCGCTGTGGACGGATGCGGCCGAGGATGCGCGCAACGCCGACTGGCTGCATCGGCTGGGCGACGATGTGGCACCGCTGGCGCAGGGTGCCTATGCCGGCCTGTGCGATCTGGACCGTCCCGGCGGCACCTTGCCGTGCCATTCGGCCGAGGCCGCGATGCGGCTGGCCGATCTGCGCAACCGTTTCGATCCGGACGGCCTGTTCGGCACGCCGCTGTTTGCCACCGCCCTGGCCGCCGAATGACCCGTCCAAGGGCTTGATATGATCTGAAAGGAGCAGAACCATGAAGATCCTGGCACTGCCGATGCTGTTGGGCATCATCGCCACCCCTGCCCTGGCCGCCGACCACGCGGCCGATCAGCTGGCGCGCGGCGCATATCTTGGCGCGATCATGGATTGCGCCGGCTGCCACATGCCGCGCGGGCCGGATGGGGCCCCGGTCGCCGGCGCCACCCTGTCCGGCGGCACTGTCGGCTTCGAGATCCCGGGAATGGGCATCTTCTGGCCGCCGAACCTGACGCCCGATGCCTCGGGCCTTGGCGACTGGACCGATGCCGAAATCGCCGCGGCCATCATAGGCGGCATTTCGCGCGACGGGCACAAGCTGGCGCCGATCATGCCGGCGACCTCTTACGCGGCGCTGACGCCCGAGGACTTGCAGGCGCTGATTACCTGGCTGCGCAGCCTGCCCGCCACCCCCACCGAAAGGCTGGTCCCGGTGACCGACGCTGCAAAGGCCAAGGCCCCCTTCTATCGCGTGACCCTGCCGCAGCAGTGATGCGGCAGAGCGTCCGGCGGACGCGTGCCGAATGTTCGTCAAAGAAGGCCCCGGCCCGCAGCGCAGGCCGGGGGCAGCTTGTCACATGCAGGCCTCGAACAGCGCGCGGGTGTTGTCGCGCGTCATCTCGACCGGGTTGCCGCCGCAGGACGGATCCTCAAGCGCCATGTCGGTCAACATGTCCAGATCCTCGGCCCTGACACCCAGCGCCGTCAGATCGGGCGGAATGGCCAGATCGGCGCGCAGCTGCATCACCGCCTGCCGGAAACCGTCAAAGCCCCCGGCAATTCCCAGATAGGCGGCGGCGGCGGCGATGCGTTCTTCTACCGCGGGGCGGTTGAAATCCAGCACCATGGGCATCACCACCGCATTGGTGGTGCCGTGATGAGTGTTATAGACCGCTCCGACCGGGTGGCTGAGGCTGTGGATCGCGCCCAACCCCTTCTGGAAGGCGACGGCCCCCATGGCGGCCGCGCTCATCATGTGGGCGCGCGCCTGCAGATCATCGGGCGCGGCATAGGCGCGCGGCAGATTCTCGAACACCAGACGCATCCCCTCGAGCGCGATGCCCTGGCTCATCGGGTGATAATGCGGGCTGCAATAGGCCTCGAGGCAATGCGCCAGCGCGTCCATGCCGGTCCCGGCGGTGATGAATTTCGGCATCCCCACCGTCAGCGCCGGATCGCAGATGGTGATGGCAGGCATCAGCCGCGGATGAAAGATGATCTTCTTCTTATGTGTTGCGCTGTTGGTCAGCACGCCTGCGCGCCCGACCTCGGAACCGGTGCCGGCGGTGGTGGGCACCGCGATGATCGGCGCGATGGCCGCGGCATCGGCACGTGTCCACCAGTCGTCGATGTCCTCAAGCTGCCACACGCTCAGTTCTGGCGGCTGATGCGCCATCAGCGCGATCATCTTGCCCAGGTCCAGCGCCGAGCCGCCGCCAAAGCAGATCACCCCGTCATGCCCGCCCTCGCGATAGGCGGCGATCCCGGCGGCCATGTTGCCTTCGTGCGGGTTCGGGTCAACCTCGGCAAAGACCGCGCGGCCAAGGCCGGCGGCCTCCAGCACGTCCAGGGCCTGGGTGGTGATCGGCAGCGCCGCCAGCGCGCGGTCGGTCACCAGAAGCGGCCGGCGGATGCCGGCGGCCTGGCAGTGTTCGGCCAGTTCGGCCAACCTGCCGACGCCGAACTTGATGGCGGTGGGATAGGACCAGTTCCGGTTGGGAACGCTGTGCGTCATTGCGGTCAGACCTTCTTGAGGTGATAGGATTTCGGCCGGGTGACCGAATGAAAGCCCAGATAGGACAGCGAGGTGCCGCGACCGGTATCCTTGCAGCCCGTCCAGCACAGCGCCGGGTCAAGATAGTCGGCGCGGTTCATGAAGACGGTGCCGGTCTGGATCCGGGCACCGATGCGCGCGGCGGTATCGTAATCCTCGGTCCAGATGCTGGCGGTCAGTCCATAGGGGCTGTCGTTCATCAGCCCGATCGCCTCGTCGTCGCTGGCAACCTTCATGATGCCGACCACCGGGCCAAAGCTTTCCTCGACCATGACCCGCATCGAGTGATCGACATTCACAAGCACCTGCGGGGCCAGATAGGCGCCGCCGTCATCGGCCGGGAAGGCGGCCGGGTCGATCAGCGGCCTTGCCCCCGCCGCGACCGCCTCGGCGATCTGATCGCGCACTACCTGCGCAAAGCGGCGATGCGCCATCGGGCCCAGGGTCGTTTCGGCCTCGAAAGGGTTGCCCAGCCTGAGGCTGTTGGCCCAGGCCACGGCCTTGTCCACAAAGGCGTCGTACTGGCTTTCGTGAACATAGATGCGCTCGATGCCGCAGCAGCACTGACCGGCATTGAACATCGCGCCGTCCATCAGCGTCTCGACGGCCGCATCCAGATTGGCGTCGGCGCGGACATAGCCGGGATCCTTGCCGCCCAGTTCCAGACCCAGGCCGGTAAAGGTGCCGGCCGCGGCCCGTTCGATGGCCGCGCCGCCCGCCACCGAGCCGGTGAAGTTGATGAAGTTGAAGGCTCGTGCCTGGATCAGCGATTCCGTCGTGGCATGGTCCAGCACCAGGTTCTGGAACACGTCCTCGGGGATGCCGGCGGCGTGAAACGCCTCGGCCAGGCGTTCGCCGACCAGCAGGGTCTGGCTGGCATGTTTCAGCACCACCGTATTGCCCGCGATCAGCGCCGGCACCAGCGTGTTGATCGTGGTCAGATAGGGATAGTTCCAGGGCGCGATGATGAACACGACGCCCACCGGCTCGCGCGCCAGATACCGGCGAAAGCTTGCCGAATCCTCGACCATCAGCGGCGCCAGCGTTTCGGCGGCGATGCTGGCCATGTAATCGGTGCGCGCATTGACGCCGCCGAATTCCCCGCCGTAGCGGGTGGGCCGGCCCATCTGCCAGGCGAGTTCCTGGACCACGACATCGGCCATGTCATTGAGCCGTGCGACACCGGACTTGACCAGGGCGATGCGTTCGTCGAGCGGTCGGGCCGCCCAGTCCCTTTGCGCCGCGCGCGCCCGGTCGCAGGCCGCGCGCGCCTCCTCGGGCGACAGCGGCATGCGTTCGGCATAGATCCGGCCATCCACCGGCGATATCAATTGGATCGGTTTCATTCTTCACCTCATGCGGGCCGGTATGGGCCCGGAAAAAACCTGGGGCCTCACGCCCGCTCGAGCAGCCGCTGACGCTCGAAATCCGTGACCACGCGGTCGGCCTCGGCGATTTCCCACTGCGCGGCGTGGTGATAGTGTTCGACGACATCATCGCCAAGCGCGGCGCGCAGGAACGCCGAGCCGTCAAGCGCCGCCGCCGCGTCACGCAGGTTGCGCGGGATCTCGCGGGCGTCGCGGGCGGCATACATGTCGCCCTTCATCTCGGGTTCCAGTGCCAGCTTGCGTTCGACACCGTCAAGCCCCGCAGCAAGCAGCGCCGCGCAGGCCAGATACGGGTTCACGTCGCTGCCGGGAATGCGACATTCGACCCGCACCCCCTTGGTGCCCGCCCCGCAGACACGAAAACCCGCAGTGCGGTTGTCGGCGCTCCACACCGCCTTGGTGGGGGCGAACATGCCCACGCAGAACCGCTTGTAGCTGTTGACATAGGGCGCCAGAAAGGCGGTGATTTCCGTGGCATGGGCCAGTTGCCCGGCCAGATAATGCTGCATCAGCGCCGACATGCCGTATTCCTGGCCCGGGTCGACAAAGGCGGGCTTGCCGTCCAGGCCCCACAGGCTTTGGTGAATATGCGCCGACGAACCCGCGCGGCGGTGATCGTATTTGGCCATGAAGGTCACAGATCGTCCCGCCGCATGGGCGATTTCCTTGACCCCGGTCTTGATGATCGCGTGATTGTCGGCGGTGTCCAGCGCGTCGGAATAGCGATAGTTCACCTCGGCCTGGCCGACCTCGGCCTCGCCCTTGGTGTTTTCGACGGGGATGTTGGCGCCGTAAAGACCGTTGCGGATGGCGCGCATCACGTCTTCCTCTTTCGAGGTCTGGAAAATGTTGTAATCCTCGTTGTAGCTGCCGACCGGGCGCAGGTTTTCGCAGCCATGATCGCGCAGGTGGTCATAGCTGTTCTCGAACAGGTAGAATTCAAGTTCGGTCGCCATCATCGGTTCGAAGCCCATGGCGCGGGCACGGGCGACCTGGCGCTTCAGGATGGCGCGCGGGCTGATCGCCACCTCGGCATGGCTGTGATGGTCCAGGAAATCGCCCAGGACCAGCGCCGTGGCCGGCAGCCAGGGAATGCGGCGCAGCGTCGCCATGTCGGGTTTCAGGACATAATCGCCATAACCGGTTTCCCAACTGGCCGATTTGTAACCCGGAACGGTGAACATCTCCATGTCCACGGTCAGCAGATAGTTGCAGCAATGGGTTTCGTGATGTCCGCCATCGACAAAGAAACGCGCATGGAACCGCTTGCCCATCAGCCGGCCCTGCATGTCGATGCCGGCCACGATCACCGTGTCGATATCGCCCCTGTCGACCAGTTCCTTCAGTTCCTCAAGCGTCAGATTGCCCGGCATTGCCCTCTCCCCAGCAGCAGTTCCGTGTCGTTCGGTATATCCGGGGCGCCCGCAGGCCGGACGCCCCATGTCGCAGCCCCGCCAGGAGCAGCTTCAGCCGTAGCGATAGGGTCGCCCGGCCTTTTTCATCAGATCGTTGTATTCCTTGAATATCTGAACGACCTTGGCCTTGACCTCGGATTCGGCGGCGATCTCGTCCCAGAATTTCACCGCCGCCTCTTCGACCTGGGCCCATTCCTCGTCCGGGATCGCGGTCAGTTTCAGCTTGCCGCCATTGATACGCAGATCGGCCTCGCCGCCCCAATACCAGTGCTGGCGATAATAGTGGCTGGATTCGAAGCAGACCGCCATCAGCTCTTGCAGGTTGGGCGGCAGCGCGTTCCAGCGGTCCATGTTGGCAAAGAAATGGCCGATCCAGGCGCCCGAGATGTTGTTGGTCAGGAAGTAATTGGTCACGTTCGACCAGCCGACGGTATAGACCTCGGTGATGCCCGACCAGGCGATACCGTCAAGCTCGCCGGTCTGGACGGCGACCTCGATATCCTCCCAAGGAAGGGTGACGGGCACCACGCCGAACTGCGACAGGAAGCGCCCCGCGGTCGGAAAGGTGAAGATGCGCTTGCCGCGCAGATCCGCCAGGCTGTTGATCGGATCCTTGGTCGAAAAGTGGCACGGATCCCAGGAACCGGCCGAGATGTGCTTGACCCCGACCTTGGCGTATTCGTCCTCCCATATCTGTTTCAGGCCGTATTTGTTGAACAGCACCGGAACATCCAGGCTATAGCGCAGCGCCAGCGGGAAATAGCCGCCAAAGACCGTGACCTCGGTCGGCGAGGCCATGGAATCGTCGTCCGACTGCACGGCGTCGATGGTGCCGCGCTGCATGGCCTGGAACAGTTCGCCCGTCGGCACCAGCTGATCCGATGTGTAAAGTTCGATCTGCATCTGGCCTTCGGCCAGGCGGTTGAACAGGTCGACGGCGGGCTTGACCACCTGTTCGGCCAGCGCCGCCCCGGCATAGGTCTGCAAGCGCCACTTGATGACATCCTGCGCGCGCAGCACGGCGGGGCTTGCGATCGTTGCGGCGCCGGCGATGGCGCCCTTGGTCAGGAATGAACGTCGGGAAGTCGTCATGATGTTACCTCTCCTGTGGTGGGTTCGGGTCCGGTTCGGCCGGACCTCTATGGATAGATCTGATTGGGCAGCCACAGCGCGATCTGTGGAAAGGCGATGATCAGCGCCAGCCCCAGCACCATCACCAGCACAAAGGGCCAGACCGACGAATAGATGTCGCCCATGGTGATGTCGCGGGGCGCAAAGGCGCGCATCAGGAACAGGTTGTAGCCAAAGGGCGGGGTCAGATAGGCGATCTGGCAGGTCATGGTGTAAAGCACGCCATACCAGACCAGCACATCCGCCCGCGGCATGCCGAAATCGAGGCTGGCGACCAGCGGCACATACAGCGGCGCCACGATGACCAGCATCGCCGTATCATCGAGGAACATGCCCATGACCAGGAACGACAGCTGCATCAGGATCAGGATGGTCCAGGGCGACAGGTGCAGCTTTTGCACGAACAGGTTTTCCACCGCCTTGACCGCGCCCAGCCCGTCGAACACGGCGCCAAAGGACAGCGCGGCCAGGATGACCCACATGAACATGCAGGTGATGCCCAGCGTGTTGCGGGTGGCGACCTCGAACACCTGGCGGTTGAAGCGCCGCTTGGCCACCGCGCCCGCCACCGTCATCAGCACGCCGATCACGCTGCTTTCCACCAGCGAGGTGTAGCCATAGATGAAAGGCAGCATCATGCCGCCAAAGATCGCGAAAGGCAGCAGCCCAGCGCGCAGGCTGCGCATCTTTTCCGACCGGCTGATCGCCTGAAGTTCCTGTTCGGGAATCGCCGGCCCCAGTTCGGGCTGCAACCCACAGCGCACGACGATCAACAGCACGAACAGCGCCGCCATCATCAGCCCCGGCAAGATCCCCGCCAGCCACAATTCGCTAACCGGTGCGCGGGCGATCATGGCGTAAAGCACCAGCACGACCGAAGGCGGGATCAGGATGCCCAGGCTGGACCCCGCCTGGATGACCCCGGTCACCATGCGCTTGTCGTAATGCCGACGCAAAAGCTCGGGCAGCGCGATGGTCGAGCCGATGGCCATGCCCGCCACCGACAGCCCGTTCATCGCCGAAATCAGCACCATCAGCAGGATGGTCCCGATCGCCAGCCCGCCGCGCACGCGTCCGAACCAGATGTGGAACATGCGGTAAAGATCGTCGGCCAGCCGCGCCTCGCTCATGACATAGCCCATGAACACGAACATCGGCAGCGACAGCAGCGGATACCATTTCATCAGCTTGATGGCCGAGGAAAAGCCCATCCGCTCGCCCCCGGTGCCCCACAGCAGCAGCGCCGAGAACACGGCGACAAAGCCGATCACCGCAAACACCCGCTGCCCGGTCATCATCATCAGCAGCATGGTCGAGAACATCAACAGCGCGATCATCTCGTAGCTCATGCCGCAGGCTCCTTCTGTGCGGGGCCGGGCGGGATCGGTACCCCGCGGATGGTGGCCAGATCACGGACCAGGGCCGCCAGCGCCTGAAGCAGCATCAGGCTGAAACCGACGCACAGGATCACCTTGATCGGCCACATCGGCGGCCGCCATGCCGTGGGGCTGCGCTCGGCATAAGCAAACGAATAAATGGTGGAATCCACCGCGCCATACAGCATGACGCCAAGATAGAAGATCAGCGCCAGCACGGTGAACGCATCCCACCACGCCTGCCGCACCGGGGACAGCTTGGCATAGAACAGGTCCATCCGCACATGGCTGTTCATCTGCATTGCATAGGGGCCGCCCAGAACCCAATAGGCGACCATGACGAACTGAGCCATCTCCAGCGTCCACAGCGCCGGGGTGAACAGCGCCTTGGACAGGGTCGACCACATCAGCACGCCCATCAGCACGAACAGCAGGAACATGGCCAGACGGCCGATGCCGTAATTCATGCGATCAACCAGGCGCACGAAATTGACCAGCGCGCGCGGCATCTCAGTCCTCCCCCTGGTTCGTATCGGCAAGCGCCCCACGCAGGCAGGGCGCCAGCCTGTCGGCCATGGCGGCGGCGGCAGCTGGCGTGGCAATCAGATCGTTGCGAATTTCCAGCATCGCATGGGCGAGTCCATAGGGCGTCGCATGCAGCCGCAGGGTATGGGTGACCCCATCCGCCGCGGAATAGGGCTGGTTCAGTCGCGCCACCATTGCCTGCGGCGCATTCTGCAATACCGCGCGGGCAAAGCGGTCGTCGGTGTCGTGGATAATGCCGAATTCGACATCCCGCGGCTGCCCGAAATAGACCGGCGTAAAGGAATGGATGGTCACGATCACCGGCCTGAGACCCAGCGCAAGACGCTGTGCGATCACCCCATGCAGATCGGTGTGAAACGGAATGTAGACCGCCCGCATCCGCGCCAGCCGCTCGGCCGGGGAAATTGTTGCATTGCCCGGAATGTCGAACAACTCGGACCTGGCCGGCATCGCGCCAGGGTGATCGGGGGACCGGTTCAGATCATGGACCAGCCGGCTGACCGCGGCATGAACCAGGCAGGCATCCAGCCGCGCCGCCAGCCCGCGCGCCAGATCCAGCGCCCCCGGATCCCAGGCGACATGGGCCCGTGCGGCGTCGTCGGCAAGCCCCAGGCCGCCCCAGGCTTCAGGGATGCGGCAAGAAGCGTGTTCGCACACCAGAACGATCCGCCCCGCAGCCTCGCGATTTTCGACAAGCGCGGGAAAAGACCCGTAATCCTGAATCAAGACGGCCTCTGACACGATCCGATTCACCCCCCTTTTTTCGTCAGCGTTCATGCCAGCGCCCATTCTGTCAAGAATTTTTCTTTGATGTCTTTCCTGTTACAATCTTTTCTTGACGACTGCCCGCATGCGCGCCAAGGCTGCCGAAACGGCGCGCCGCGCGCCCCGTGTGACGTGAGGTTGCGATGGACATCGAACAGCGCATGCGCACCGCCCTGCCCGATCTGACACGGGCCGAGCGCCAGTTGGCTACCCATATTCTTGGACAGTATCCGGTGGCGGCGCTGGGCTCGATCACCACACTGGCACGGGCGGCCAAGGTTTCCACCCCCACGGTGGTGCGCCTGTGTCAGAAGCTGGGTTTCAAGGGCTATCCCGATTATCAATCCGCCCTGCGCAGCGAGGTCGAGGCGATGTTGCTGTCGCCGCTGGCCAAGCATGACCGCTGGGCGGGCGGCGCGCCCGACACGCATATCCTGAACCGATTCGCCGATGCCGTGGTGGCCAATCTGCAAGCCACCCTGGGCCAGATCGATCACGACGAATTCGACGCCGCGGCGCGCCTGCTGGCGGACAAATCACGCCAGATCTTTGCCATGGGCGGGCGTATCACCCATGCCCATGCCGATTATTTCGTCACGCTGATGAAGGTGGTCCGCGCCGATGTCACGCTGCTGTCGGGCACATCGAACACCTGGCCGCCGGCACTGCTGGACATGCAGCCCGGCGACGTGTTCCTGGTTTTCGACATCCGCCGCTATGAAAATTCGGTGCTGCAACTGGTCGAGATGGCGGTGGACCAGGGGGCCGAGGTCGTGCTGATCACCGATCGCTGGTGCAGCCCGGCGGCCGCCCATGCCCGCCACTGCCTTGCCTGCCATATCGAGGCCCCCAGCGCCTGGGATTCGACGGTGTCGATCCTGGTGCTGGTGGAAACGCTGCTGACCGCGGTGCAGACGCTGAGCTGGGACGAAACCGAGCCGCGACTGAAACGACTCGAGACGCTTTACGACCGCGCCCGCTTCTTTCGCCGGCATCGTTAACCGGACCGGGGCGAACTGTCCCTGGGGTGAAAACCGATGGGCCGAAAATCCTGGGGCGTCTGGCTGTAGCTGCGCAACAGACGGTCGGCCTTTGTCAGATCGATCCCTGAGACTGCGCCGCGCAGGCCCGCGTTTGTCCGGGTCGCCGGGACCAGTCCCATACTGGCTGCGCGCAGCATGATCGGCACCCAATCAGCGCAGCACCGGCGCTGGCAGACCAGCAGCAGTGGACCGAATACAAGGCAGGAAACATCGTGCAGATGCATCCGGCCGTTCGGTTCAAGAAGCGCGGTGTAAACATGGTTATGACCGCCCCAGTGTCGCAGTTCACGGCACCGGAACACCAACACCTCATGCTGTCCGACCTGATCGGTTGCGAACTGTCGCCACAAGCCTTCGGCCGTCTCGCGGACCTGCATCGCCTTTGCCCCAGTTTCGCCTTCCAGGCAACCGCGGGCAATGATGGCCAACTTGAGCGTCACCCAGCGTTCCAGCACATCCCATTCGCCTGCCGTGCAGGCCAATGTGTCCCCTGCCAGCAACGACGGAAATATCCGCTCCATCGCCGCTTCGATACGTGACATCCAGCCATTGTTGCATTCCGCGCAGACCACGCGCGAGGTCTGGGCAAGCGGACTGCCGGGACGATCCATGAACCCCGGTCGGGGTTTTCCATCGCTGCCCGAAACGGTATGCGCCGTCTTGATCGCGGGGCTGTCGAAATTGCCGGCGTATTTCTTCAACCACTTGCCAGATACATGTTCCCTTGTCGGCTTGCCTGACCCGCAAAACATGTATCTGTTGCCCATGCAGGCTTGACCCCTTCCCGATCAGAACCGCATTCCCCATTGGAAACCCACCTCGTCGGTGCCGATGCCCAGGCTGGCGGCGCCAAAGCTCAGCCCGATGACCGCGCCGGCCAGCGCCTGCTGCGGGGTGTGTTCGCCGCTGCTGACCCGACTCCACCCGGTCAGGCCGGCAGCGCCATAGACCAGCGCCCCGCCCGCAGCCTTGTCGGGAAAGCATTTGCCGGCAAGATCCCCGGCGCCAAAGAACGCCGCCGCCGTATGCCCCGATGGGAAGCCCTTGCCCTCGCCCGAGGGGCGGGTGCCAAGGGCGGTGCCGTCGAAATAGGTCTTGAGCCCCCAGACCAGCGCGGTCTGCACCAGGCCACGGACGGCGAAATCCTCGAACCGGTGCTGATCGGCAGCGCAGGCGGCCGCGGCCAGCGGCAGGGCGTATTTCATCGCGGTGCCGAAATCCTCGAAGGGATCCGCCGCCGCAGGGGTCGCTGCCGCAGCCAGCATCAGAACTGCCATCCTTGCCGCGCGCATCGTCTCCCCCTGTGGTGCGTCCCTCACGACCTTCTCTAGCGCCAGCGGATGCGCTTATCCAGCGGCTGCCTGGTCGCCCAGCCTGACCACCCGGTCCATGCGGGCGGCAAGCTCGGGGTTGTGGGTGGCAATCAGCGCCGACAGCCCGGTGTCGCGCACCAGCGCCATCAGCACGTCGAACACCTTGTCCGAGGTTGCCGGGTCCAGGTTTCCCGTCGGCTCGTCGGCCAGCAACAGTGCCGGCTGATTGGCCAGCGCCCGGCAAAAGGCGACGCGCTGCTGTTCGCCGCCCGAAAGTTGCGCCGGTCGATGATCGGCGCGGTGGCTCAGCCCCACCCGGCCCAGCAGATCCCGCGCGCGCGCCGCCGCAGTGCGTGCCGAGACGCCATTGGCCAGTTGCGGCAGGACGATGTTCTCCGCGGCCGAGAACTCGGGCAGCAAATGATGGAACTGATAGACAAAGCCCAGGGTCTGGCGGCGCGCCTCGGTCCGGGCGCGGTCGGATTGGCCGGTCATGTCGCGGCCCGCGATCACCACCCTGCCCGCGTCCGGCGTGTCGAGCAGACCCGCGATATGCAGCAAGGTCGACTTGCCCGCCCCCGAAGGCGCGACCAGCGCCACCACCTCGCCACGCGCGACCGACAGCGACAGATCGGCCAGCACCGGCACCGGCGCCGGACCGCCCTTGCCATAGGTCTTGCTGATCTGGTCCAGGATCAGGACATCATTCATAACGCAGTGCCTCGACCGGGTTCATCCGCGCCGCACGCCGGGCCGGAAAGATGGTGACGACAAAGGACAGGGTCAGTGACAGCGCGACGGCGCGGAACACGTCCCAGGCCCGCAGATCGCCGTGCAGCGCATAAATGCCGCGCACCTCGGGCTGCCAGGCGTTGCCGCCGGTCAGCGCATTCAGCCCCGCCATGATATGTTCGACGTTCAGCGCCAGCGCCACCCCCAGCACCACCCCGGCCAGCGTGCCGATGATGCCGGTGAAGGCCCCGCACAGAAAGAACACGCGCAGCACCGCGCCTTCGGTCAAACCCATGGTGCGCAGGATGCCGATGTCGCGGCCCTTGTTCTTGACCAGCATGATCAGCCCCGAGGTGATGTTCATCGCAGCGATCAGCACCAGAACCGACAGGATCACGAACATCACGTCATCCTCCATGTCCAGCGCCGCCAGGAACGACCCCGAGGCATCGCGCCAGGTCCAGACCTGCGCCCCCTCGCCCCCGGCCGCCAGCAGCGGCGCGGTCCAGTCATCCACCCTTTCTGGATCGGCGACATAGACCTGGATTTCGTCCACCACGCCTTCGCGGTTGAAATAGCTTTGCGCCTCGGAGAGCGGCATGTAGATGCGGGTCTGGTCGATGTCGTAGCGCCCGGCGGAAAAGATATAGACCACCTCGTAGCTTTCGATGCGGGGCGTGGTGCCCATGGCGGTGCGGGCACCGTCGGGGGCCACCAGTTGCAGCCGGTCGCCGACGCCGACGCCCAGTTCGCGCGCCAGGCCCACGCCGATGGCGATGCCGCGGTCGAAATCCTCGATCCGGCCGGCGGCCTTGTCGGGATCGGCAACCCCCGGCAGCGCCTGCAACGCCTGGGGCAGGATGCCATAGACATCACCCAGGCCGGCGGCCTCGCCCTGACGGGCCATCACCTTGCCGCGCACCGCCGGATCGGCGCGCACCACGCCCGGAATGGCGGCAATGCGTTCGGCCACCGCCTGATAGTCCTGCACCTTGCCCGGAACGATATAGGTTTCCTCGGTCAGCTCGTTATAGATCTGGGTCGGGGCGTAATACAGCGTGCTATGGGCATTGGCGCCCAGGATGGTATCGACGAAATCGCTGCGAAAGCCCGCCCGCACCGCCAGCGTGGCGATCAGCGCCATTACCCCCAGCGCAATGCCGATCAGGCTGATCCAGGTCATCACGCTGACGCCGCCCTCGGCGCGGCGGGCGCGCAGATAGCGCCAGGCGATCAGGAACTCGTATCGGGAAAACGGGCGCGTGGCAGCCATGAAGCACCTTGTCTGAACCGCAGACTGATTGGCGCGGGCGCCGCGAAAACACAACCCAACATCGCCGTGACCATCATGTCAGCGGCCGGGCAACGGCCCGGGCAGGCGTTCTTCGGACAGCATCACATTGGCCTCGACCTGGCCCACGCCGGGCAGGGTCATGATGCGCCGCCGCAGGATGCGCTCGAAATCGGCGATGTCGCGGGCGGTGATGCGCAGGCGGTAATCGAACTGGCCCAGCACATGCTGGACGACCTGCACCTCGGGGATTGCGGTCACCGCGCGCTCGAAATCCTCAAGGCTGACGCGACCCTTGGTGGCCAGACGGATGCCCAGGAACACGGTGACGCCAAATCCCAGGGCCGCCTGATCCAGCACCACGCGGCGCCCGGCGATGATGCCCGCATCCTCGAGCCGGCGGATGCGCCGCCATGCGGCCGGCTGGGTCAGGCCAAGCGCCCGCCCGACCTCGGCCGCGCTCAGCGTGGCATCGCCCGCCAGCAGCCGCAGGATCGCCAGATCGGTCGCGTCGGGGGCCAGCATGTCGGTCACAACGGCAGCTCCTGCACGTCCTTGATGCTGCTGACCAGCATCAGCGCATCGGAATCGGCCACATGCGGCAGGGTCAGGATGCTTTCGCGGTAAAGCTGTTGCCAATGCGCCATGTCGCGGGCAATCACGCTGAGCCGCAGATCGACCGAGCCCAGAAAGGTCTGGATCTCGACCACCTCGGGCACCTGGCGCGCGGCGGCGATGAATTCGTCAAAGGCGCGGGGCGTGGTCTTGTCCAGCGTGAAGCGCAGGCTGACCTGCACCTCATATCCCAGTTTTCGCCAATCGATACGCGTCTCGATGGCGCGAATGACGCCGGTCTGGCGCATACGCTCGAGCCGTCGCCACAGGCTGGCAGCCGTAACCCCGGCGCGTGCGGCCAGTTCGGCACTGGCGGCGGCAGGGTCGGCCAGCAGTTGGCGCAGGATTCGCCGATCGGTGGCATCTGTCATGATTTTTTCACCATAAACTAATCATGAGCATGATTATCACAGATTTTCCAGAGTGACTGCGAAAATTGCACAGAAATGAAGCCGTGCCACTGCTAGAAAACCTTAATCGAACCGAGGAGCTGACACATGCGTGTTTACTATGATCGCGACTGCGACGTGAACCTGATCAAGGACAAGAAGATCGCTATGCTGGGTTACGGCAGCCAGGGCCACGCCCATGCGCTGAACCTGCGCGATTCCGGTGCCAAGAACGTCGTCGTGGCGCTGCGCGAGGGGTCGCCCTCGGCCAAGAAGGCCGAAGCCGAAGGGCTGAAGGTCATGGGCATCGCCGAAGCCGCCGCCTGGGCCGACCTGATCATGTTCACCATGCCCGACGAACTTCAGGCCGAAACCTATCGCAAATACGTCCACGACAACCTGCGCGAAGGCGCGGCGATTGCCTTTGCCCACGGCCTGAACGTGCATTTCGGCCTGATCGAACCGAAAAAGGGCGTCGATGTCATCATGATGGCCCCAAAGGGCCCCGGCCACACCGTGCGCGGCGAATATCTGAAAGGCGGCGGCGTGCCCTGCCTGTTCGCGGTCCACAACGACGCCACCGGCAAGGCCCAGGATCTGGCGCTGTCCTATTGCTCGGCCATCGGCGGCGGCCGTTCGGGCATCATCGAGACCAACTTCCGTCAGGAATGCGAAACCGATCTGTTCGGCGAACAGGCGGTCCTGTGCGGCGGTCTGGTCGAACTGATCCGCATGGGCTTCGAAACCCTGGTCGAGGCCGGCTATGAGCCGGAAATGGCCTATTTCGAATGCCTGCACGAGGTGAAGCTGATCGTGGACCTGATCTACGAAGGCGGCATCGCCAACATGAACTATTCGATCTCGAACACCGCCGAATACGGCGAATATGTCAGCGGCCCCCGCATCCTGCCCTATGAGGAAACCAAGCGCCGGATGAAGGAAGTGCTGACCGACATCCAGACCGGCAAGTTCGTGCGCGACTTCATGCAGGAAAACGCCGTCGGCCAGCCGTTCTTCAAGGCCACGCGCCGCATCAACGACGAACACCAGATCGAGAAGGTCGGCGAAAAGCTGCGCGCGATGATGCCCTGGATTTCCAAGGGCAAGATGGTCGACAAGGAACGCAACTGAGCAAATCGCACAAGGCCCCGCCAAGGCGGGGCCTTACCCCCTATTCCTCGACCACCTCCAGCACGCCCGGAATGACGCGCAGCGCCTGACGGGCCGGGGTAGTCAACGGCGCGTCATCGGCGATCTCGATATCGATCAGGTCATTGCCGTCTTTGACGCGCAGGGCGATCGGGCCGCGCGCGCGTGCCGGTGCGGTCATTTCCTCGCGGATGCGCTGCAAGGCCTGGGCGATCATCGGCACCGCATCCAGCCCCGAAATCTCGACGGCAAGCCGGTTGGCGCCGGCATCGGCCACCGCTTGATCCAGCGGCGTCACCGCCCGCGCCAACAGCTTGACCTGATCGCCCGAAGGTTCGGCCTGAACCTGCAACACCACATTCGCCCCCGGCTCCAGATGCTGGCGATGCGCGTCCAGCGTGTCGGAAAACACCGTCACCTCGTAGAGCCCGGTGGGATCGGACAGGCCGACAAAGGCAAAGCGCGTGCCGCGCGCCGATTTCTTTTCCTGGCGGAAGGCAACAGTGCCCGCCATCGCCGCGACCAGCGGTCCGTCGGCGACCGCCTGCGTCACCTCGGCCAGGGTCTGGATGTTCTTGCGCCGCAACGCGGGAAGATAATCGTCCAGCGGATGCCCGGAAAGGTAGAAGCCGACGGCCGCGTGTTCCTCGGCCAGCTTTTCGGCCGGCATCCAGATCGGTGCCGGCACCGGGCGCGGCGGCGGCAGATCCTCGCCACCCCCAAACAGCGACGACTGACTCGAGTTCGCCGCCGCCTGCACAGCCGCCGACCAGGCGACCAGACCGTCAAGGGATTTCAATACCTTGGCCCGGTTAACCTCGAGACAGTCGAAGGCGCCGGCGCGCGCCAGCATTTCCAGCGGTCGCTTGCCCACCCGCTTCATGTCGACGCGGCGGGCGAAATCATGCAGGTCGCGGAAAGGCTTGTCGCCGCGGGCCTGCACGATCAGGTTCATCGCCTCGACGCCAACACCCTTGAGCGCCCCCAGCGCATAGACGATGCGTCCGCCATCGACGCTGAAGGTGGCAAGCGAACGGTTGACGCAAGGGGGCACGGTCTCGATCCCCATGCGGTCGGCCTCGCGCTTGTAGATTGCCAGCTTGTCGGTCAGATGGATGTCGCAGTTCATCACCGCAGCCATGAACTCGACAGGATGGTTGGCCTTGAGCCATGCAGTTTGATAGCTGACCACCGCATAGGCGGCAGCGTGCGACTTGTTGAAACCATAGTTGGCAAATTTTTCCAGAAGATCAAAAACTTCCCCGGCTTTCTTCGCGTCGATTCCACGCGACTTGCAGCCTTCGACGAACTTTGGCCGCTCCTTGGCCATTTCCTCGGGGATCTTCTTGCCCATGGCGCGGCGCAGCAGGTCGGCGCCACCCAGGCTGTAGCCCGCCATCACCTGGGCAATCTGCATCACCTGTTCCTGATAGACGATGATGCCCTGGGTTTCGGCCAGGATCGGGTCGATGCTGGGATGCAGTGACTCCAGCGGCCGCAGCCCGTTCTTGACCTCGCAA
This sequence comes from Paracoccus sp. SMMA_5_TC, assembly GCF_009696685.2. NCBI lineage: Bacteria > Pseudomonadati > Pseudomonadota > Alphaproteobacteria > Rhodobacterales > Paracoccaceae > Paracoccus > Paracoccus sp. SMMA_5_TC. Next base: position 2,065,751 of record NZ_CP102355.1, on the reverse strand, counting down.
TAGGTGGGGATGTTTTCCATCGGCCCGGGACGATACAGGGCGACCAGCGCGACGATATCCTCGATGCAGGTCGGGCGCATGCGCCGCAGCGCGTCCATCATCCCCGCGCTTTCGACCTGGAACACCGCCACGGTGCGGGCGCTGGCGAACAGCTCGTATGTTGCCCTGTCGTCAAGCGGGATGGCATTGATCTGGTTTTCCGCGCCCCGCGCAGGCGTGTAAAGCTGCCTGCCGTCGGCGGCGACATGCAGCGGTCGCCCGGTGCCATTGATCAGATCGACGGCATTCTGGATCACCGTCAGGGTCTTGAGCCCCAGAAAGTCGAACTTCACCAGACCCGCCTGCTCGACCCATTTCATGTTGAACTGGGTTGCCGGCATGTCCGAGGCCGGGTCGCGGTAAAGCGGCACCAGATGATGCAGCGGGCGGTCCGCGATCACCACCCCGGCCGCATGGGTCGAGGCGTTGCGCAACAGCCCTTCCAGCTTGGCGGCATAGTCGAGCAGCCGCCCGACAACCTCTTCCTTGGCGGCCTCGCGCAGGCGGGGTTCGTCGGCCAGCGCCTTGGTGACACTGACCGGCTTGACCCCTTCGACCGGGATCATCTTGGACAGCCGGTCCACCTGGCCAAAGGGCAGTTGCAGCACCCGGCCGACATCGCGCACCGCCGCCTTCGACAGCAGCGCGCCGAAGGTGATGATCTGCCCCACCCGGTCGCGGCCGTATTTTTCCTGCACATACTGGATCACCTCTTCGCGGCGATCCATGCAGAAGTCGATGTCGAAGTCGGGCATCGACACCCGTTCCGGGTTCAGGAAGCGTTCAAACAGCAGGCTGTAGCGCAGCGGGTCCAGGTCGGTGATGGTCAGCGCATAGGCCACCAGACTGCCGGCGCCCGAGCCGCGCCCCGGTCCCACCGGGATTCCGTGATCCTTGGCCCATTTGATGAAATCGGCCACGATCAGGAAATAGCCGGGAAAGCCCATCTGTTCGATGATGCCCAGCTCGAACCGCAGCCGTTCTTCGTATTCGGCGACGGGAACGGCGTGGGGAATGATCTCGAGCCGGGCGCGCAACCCTTCCCAGGCCTGGCGGCGCAGTTCCTCGACCTCGTCATCGGCAAAGCGCGGCAGGATCGGCTTGTGCTTTCTGACCGCAAAGGCACAGCGCCGGGCGATTTCGACAGTGTTCTCGATGGCTTCGGGCAGATCGGCGAACAGGGCAGCCATTTCCGCCGGGGACTTGAAATAATGCTGGGGTGTCAGACGGCGGCGTGGGGCGGTCTGGTCGACATAGGCGCGCTCGGCAATGCAGATCAGCGCATCATGGGCGGCATAAAGATCGCTTTTCGGAAAATAGGCATCATTTGTCGCCACCAGCGGCAGGTCGAGCGCATAGGCCAGATCGATCATGCCCCCTTCGGCTGCCTGCTCTTCCGGCACGGGCCTGCCTTCGGCGTCGTGATGGCGCTGCAACTCGACGTAAAGCCGGGTCGGGAAGGCCGCTGCCAGACGTTCCAGCAGGGTCCGCGCCTCGGGCAGCCGCCCCTGCGCAACCAGCAGCCCCAGCGGCCCCAGCGCACCCCCGGTCAGGCAGATCAACCCCTGCGCATGTGCCGCCAGTTCGTCCAGCGTGACATGGGGCAGCGCGCCGCCCTCGCGCAGGTAAAGGCAGGTCGAAAGCTGCATCAGGTTGAGCCAGCCGGCCTGGTCCTGCGCCAGCAGGACAACAGGTCCGGTGACGCCAGCCTCCAGCGTGACCTGACAGCCGATGATCGGCTGGACGCCGTAATCCTGCGCCTTGACCGAAAACTCCAGTGCCGCGAACAGCGCGTTGGTGTCGGTCAGTGCGACCGCAGGCATGTCGTTCTGGGCGGCAAGGCGCGCCAGATCCTTGACCGGAATAGCGCCCTCCAGAAGCGAGTGTTCCGAATGGGTGCGCAGGTGAATGAATCGGGGGCTTGAGTGCTGCATGAAGCATTCATGCGCGTTGCAGCGGCCAAGTGCAATTGCCCTGACAGCCCGCCCCGGTCACGTCAGGCGCGATCAGGCGGGCGCAAGGGCAAAGGTCATTCCAGATGGCTTTCCATGAACCACAGATCCTTGTCCGCTGTCCGCGAGGCAGCGGTGAACAGATCGGCGGTATCGGCGTCGCCGGCTTCATCGGTGCTGTCGATGGCCTTGCGCAGCTTTTCGCCGTAATCGCGCATGCGGTCGCTGACCGCCTTCAGGTGATCCTCGGCCTTGGTCAGGTCGGTCGGGTATTCCTTGAGCGAACTTGCCTTGGCAACCTTTTCCACGGTGCCGATGGCCACGCCATCAAGCTGCTGGACACGTTCGGCCATGGTGTCGACATGGGCCTGCAGGTTGGCAAATACCTGATCGAAAAGTTCATGAACGGCGATGAAGTTGCGTCCCTTGACGTTCCAATGCGCCTGCTTGATGGCGGCGGACAGCGCCACGGCATCGGCCAGACGGGCATTGAGTTCGGCGATCGAGGTCTTGCGGGCGTTGTCGGTCAGCCCCTTCAGGTTCACGGCCATTTCGGTCTCCTTGTTACAGGGATGTGCCGATCAACGCCTGGCGCGCGCCGAGGTTCCTTGGTCCCGAAGATCCGGGGCATGAAAAAACGCGGCTCTGGATCCAGAGCCGCGTCGCAAAGGTCATTGCCCAGGGGATCAGACCGCGCCCTGGATGAATTTCACCGCATCGCCAAAGGTCTGGATGGTTTCCGCGGCGTCATCGGGAATTTCGATCCCGAACTCTTCCTCGAAAGCCATGACCAGCTCAACGGTGTCCAGCGAATCGGCGCCGAGATCGTCGATGAACGAGGCGGTTTCCGTCACCTTGTCCTCATCGACACCAAGGTGCTCGACGACAATTTTTTTCACGCGATCAGCGATATCGCTCATATCTCTTCCTCGTTTTCGCGGGCATCCGCCCAGAATGGTCCAGCGATTGCCGGGCACACAGCCCAGGGCGGTTCCCCTGAAGCCTTGCTCGCGGGATATAGCACGGAGACGTGATCTTGCAACCCGGATAAACCGGATCAGACCATGGCCATGCCACCATTGACATGCAGCGTGGCCCCGGTGACATAGCCCGCCTGCGGGCTGGCAAGATACAGGACCGCAGCCGCGATTTCATCGGCCCGTCCCATGCGCCCGGCCGGGATCTGGGTCAGGATGCGGGATTTCTGATCCTCGGTCAGCTTGTCGGTCATCGCCGTCTCGATGAAGCCGGGGGCCACGCAATTGACGGTGATCCCGCGCGAGGCAACTTCGTAGGCAAGGCTTTTCGACATTCCGACCAGTCCCGCCTTGGCCGCGGCGTAATTGCCCTGCCCGGGGTTGCCGGTTGCACCGACGACCGAGCCGATGTTGACGATGCGACCCCAGCGCGCCTTCATCATGCCGCGCAGCACGGCCCGGCACAGCCGGAAGCTGGAGGTCAGATTGACCTCGATCACCTGGGTCCATTCCTCGTCGGACATGCGCATGAACAGGTTGTCGCGGGTAATGCCGGCATTGTTGACCAGGATATCCACCGATCCCATCGCCTCGGCCGCGGCCTTGGGCAGGGCCTCGACGGCGGCGGCATCGCCCAGGTTGGCGGTAACCACATGAGCGCGCGCGCCCAGCTGATCGGCCAGTTCGCGCAAGGGCGCCTCGCGCGTGCCCGACAGCGTCACCGTCGCCCCGGCGGCGTGCAGGGCCTGCGCAATGGCGCCGCCGATACCGCCCGATGCGCCGGTCACCAGCGCGTTCTTGCCCGTCAGATCAAACATCCCGTAACCTCATTGTCCTGTAGTGATATTCGTGCAGGCGCGCGCGACCCGCCCCATCGAGGGCCGGGCCGCGCGGGGGCCATTCGGCCCCGTCACCCCTTCAATGCCGCGATATCGCCAGGCACGCCGATATTGCGCACCGTTGCATCCCTGGCGATGCGCTTGATCATGCCCGAAAGCGCCTTGCCGGCGCCGATTTCCCAGAATTCGGTCACCCCGGCCCCGGCCAGGAATTCGACCGACTCGCGCCAGCGCACCGAGCCGGTCACCTGCTCGACCAGCAACCGGCGGATGGCGCCGGGTTCGGTCACCGGCTCGGCCCGAACATTGGCGATCAGCGGCACGGCGGGGGCGGCGATTTCTACGGCCGCAAGCGCCTCGGCCATGACGGCCGCAGCCGGCTGCATCAGCGCCGAATGGAAGGGCGCCGACACCGGCAGCATCAACGCGCGCTTGGCACCCCGTTCCCGGGCAAGGGCCGCCGCCCGCTCCACCGCTGCCTTGTGTCCCGAAATCACCACCTGCGCCGGATCATTATCGTTGGCGGCCTGGCAAACCTCGTCCTCGGCGGCATCGCGCGCCAGCTGTTCGACCGCGACGAAATCCAGCCCCAGGATCGCCGCCATCGCGCCCTGACCGACCGGCACCGCCTCTTGCATGGCCTGGCCGCGCAGCCGCAGAAGCCGGGCGGTATCGGCCAGGCTCAGCGCACCGGCCGCGCAAAGCGCGGAATATTCCCCAAGCGAGTGGCCGGCGACAAAGGCCGCATCCTGGATGCCGAAACCCTCGGCCTCGAGCGCGCGAAACGCCGCCAGCGAGGTTGCCATCAACGCCGGCTGGGCGTTCTGGGTCAGGGTCAGGGTTTCGATGTCGCCCTGCCAGATCAGTTGCGACAGGCTTTCGCCCAGCGCCTCGTCCACCTCGTCAAAAACGGCGCGCGCGGCCGGATACGTTTCGGCCAGTTCGCGACCCATGCCCACGACCTGGGCACCCTGCCCCGGAAATACGAATGCCCGCATTGGGGTGTTCCTTCCATGTTATCGTTGCAAACAGGCTTAGCCCGGGCGGGACATTCCCGCAACTGCGGCTCAGCGGGGAATGACGATCTCGGCGCGCAAGCCGCCCAGACGCTCGCCTTCGCCAAGGCGCAGCTGCCCGCCATGGGCGCGTGCGATATCCGCCGCGATCGACAGGCCCAGACCCACGCCCTGACCCTGGTTCTGGTTGCGGGCCGGGTCCAGTCGGGTAAAGGGACGCAGCGCCTCGTCCCTTTTGTCGGCGGGGATACCTGGACCGTCGTCCTCGACCGAAATGCGCAGGTAGCTGGGCCCCAGCACCGCCTCGACCTCGGCGCGATTGCCATAGCGCACGGCATTGCCGATCAGATTCTCGACGGCGCGCCGCAGGCTGTCGCGGCGAAAGGTGGCGCGGCCGTGATCCTCGCCCGCCAGTTCGTGCAAGGTCACCTGCTGACCGCCACGCTGTGCATCCGCAACGATGGCCCGGACGAACTCAAGGGCATCCACGGGCTCGGGCGGTGCATCATGGGCGCTGTCGCGGGCGTGGTCCAGAAAGGCATCGACCATGCGTCCCATGGCGGCCACATCGCTTTCCAACGCCGCAATCTCTTCGGGTTCGGGGGGCATGTCGGGGCCAAGCATCGACAGCCCCAGCCGCAGCCGGGTCAGCGGTGTGCGCAAATCGTGACTGACCCCGGACAGCATCTGCTTGCGCTGTTCGTTCTGCCGCTCGATCCGGGCGCGCATTTCCAGAAATGCGGTGCCGGCACTGCGCACCTCGCTGGCGCCGGCGGGGCGATAGGGCACGATCCGACCCTTGCCGTATTCCTCGGCAGCATGGGCCAGCTGACGGATGGGACGGACCTGATTGCGCAGGAACAATGTGGCGATCGCCGTCATCAACAGCGAGGTTCCCAGCATCAGCACCAGCAGCTGATGGGGGTTCGAGGCACTGACGCGGGAACGGGCAAAGCTTAGCACATAGGGGCCATGGCGACTTTGCAAGCTGACATGCACCATCCGCCGCTGGCCCAGATCGACTGCCACGACCGCGGGAATGCGTTCATGCAGGGTAGCAATCACCACGCGCCCCGACAGGTCATAGAAGCGGCGCTGTTCTGTCACCGGTGCCTTTGGGGGCAGATTCAGCTCCAGCCCCAGCGGCCGAGCCAGGTCATCGCCCAGCCGGCGCGCATCGCCGGCATCTGGTGCAGATTCGATCCGATCCGCGATCAGCGCAATCTCGTTGGCCATGCCGCCGGTCATCTGCCGCGTCACGTCCTCGAAATGGCGCTGAAGGAACATCACGGTGACGACAACGGTCACTGCGAACACCGGCAAAAACAGGATCAGCGCCGCCCGCCCGTAAAGCCCGCGCGGCATCGCACGCTTGAGCCAATCGAAATTCATGCAGCGCCTTTCGGAAGTCTTGGAATGTGATCGTCCCTGCAGTTAGGTTAGCGTCATGATACGCGACCCGAAAGATCTGCGCACGATCACCGCCGCCAATCCGTCGCCGTTGACCGGACCGGGCACCAATACCTTTCTTCTGGGGCGCGGACAGATCGCGGTCATCGACCCGGGTCCGGATCTGCCCGAACACCGTGCAGCGATCCTGCGCGCGGCGGGTCGGGGACGCATCAGCCATATCCTTGTCACCCATGCGCATCTGGACCACTCGGCCGGCGCCCGTGCCCTTGCCGAAGCCACCGGCGCACCGATTCTGGCCTATGGCCCGGCCGAGGCCGGGCGATCTGCCCTGATGCAGCGGCTTGCGCGGGACGGCGCTCTTGCCGGGGGCGAGGGGCTGGACCGGGACTTTTGCCCTGACATCGCATTGGCAGATGGTGCGGTGATCGAATCCGACGAATGGCGGCTGACCGCCCTGCATACTCCAGGCCATTTCGCCGGGCATCTGAGCTTTCGCCAGGATCGGCGCATCTTTTGCGGCGATGTGGTGATGGGGTGGTCCTCGACCATCATCTCGCCCCCGGACGGCGATCTTGCCGACTATTTCCGCACGCTCGCGCTGCTCGAGGCGCAGGATGCCGCGATGCTGCACCCCGCCCATGGCGAGGTCATCGCCACCCCCGCCGCGCGCCTCGCCGAACTGGGCCGCCATCGCCGCATGCGCACACAGCAGATCCTTGAGGCGCTGCGACGCGGACCAGCCAGTGCCGACACCCTGGCACGACGAATCTATGACATCGCGCCAGAACTGCTGCCGGCCGCCACCCGCAATGTGCTTGCGCATCTGCTGGCACTGGTCGAACTGGGCGCGGTGATCAGCGACGGCCCGGTTGCTGCAGATGCCATCTTTTCAGTGGATTGAACGAAATCTGCTCACCCCGAAAAATTTCGGCAAGGGAGGCAAAAAAATCTGTTGCACCCTCTGGACGCCCCCGGAACACGCCGCTATACAGCGCCTCGTGTTCCGGCGTAGCTCAGCGGTAGAGCAGTTGACTGTTAATCAATTGGTCGTAGGTTCGATCCCTACCGCCGGAGCCAAAATCTTATAGAGATTTCAACACGATACAGGCCGCCTCTCGGGGCGGCTTTTGTCGTTCTTGGCGCGCTCTGCAACAACTCTGCAACATTGCCTTGGTTAACGATCCGTTAAGGGTTTCGTTGTAGCCTGCCACGGATATTGTCAGAATCTGCCACGGATATTGTCAGCACGACGATTTCGTTGAACGGGGCTTAAACGCCCCTGTTACACCCCGCTTCATCTTCCGTGAGATGCGCAGCCAGATGGCGCATGAAGGCGCGGCAACTGTCGAAGATGCTTGTAGCCTGCCACGGATATTGTCAGAATCTGCCACGGATATTGTCAGCACGACGATTTCGTTGAACGGGGCTTAAACGCCCCTGTTACACCCCGCTTCATCTTCGGTCAGATGCGCGTAGCTGCCCCGCGCCACCCGTTCATGCGGGCACGACGGGCGGGGTGGCGACGGGGGTCGGGCTGATGGTCAGGCTGCCGCCCATGCCGGCGCATTCCCAATCGAGCAGCGTCTGCCAGGCCAACTCGTCGATATCGGCATCGCCCGGCCGCACGAAGGGGCAGCGGTCCTGGGTGAGGAAGCTGTAGACCAGGTAGGACAGGCCGCGCGGAAAGCGGCTGGCGCGGTCGAGGTGCAGCCCGTCCTCGAAGATCATGTCCCCGAACCGGACGCGCAGCGCGGCGACATAGACCCCGGCCGGGATCACCCAGACCGGGCGGCCCAGCTCGGCCGCGAGCCAGCGGCGGTCGTATTCGAAGCGGGCCTGCATGGCCGCGCCCACCGCGCCGGTCAGCGGCCCCTCCCAGGTCTGCATCAGCACCAGTTCCGCCCCGCGCAGGGCTGCGGCCTGGGCGTAGCGACGCAGGTATTGCAGCGTCTCGATGCCGCGGGGGGTATCGGGCGGCGGATAGCCGGCCTGCAGATCCTCGGCCACTTCCGAGGCGATGACCACGTCATAGGCGCTGTGGCGCAGGTCGTCGTCCAGATCCCAGACCGCGCGGGTGCTGCCGAAGGCGACATAGTCCGACAGGGTCGTGCCGGGCCAGTCGGTATAGAGGATGCCGCCGTGCTGGTCCTGGCCAGGGATGGCATCGCCATAGGGGGTCTGGACGAAGCTGTGCCCGGCAAAAAGCAGCGTGGCGCCGGCCGGGGTCGCAGGGCGCGGGCGGCGCGGCGCGCGGGCGCGCAGATCGCCCAGGCGCCGGGGCGGCCAGAGGCCGGCAAGCTCGAGCAGCATCAGAAGCCCCGCACCACGGCCAGCACGCCCACGCCGTTCAGGCAGCGCGCGCGCACCGTCATCGGGCCATCGACCTGCAGGCTGCCGGTGGTGGGCGGCAGCCGCAGGCTGGTGGTGTCCAGCGCCGGATCCTGCGGGCAGATCTCGACCGGGAACGCGCCCTGGTTCTGCAGCACGTCCCGGGCCAGGACATCGATCGGGTCGGACCAGTCGGGGGTGATCCTGTATCGCGGCATGTCGGTTTCCTTTCAGATCTGGGCGGTCAGTCGTCCCTGCCCCGGCGGGCCTGGAACTGGGTGATGAGGCCAGCGCCATCGAGGCGATGGGTGACGGCGGCGAGATGCCAGGTGCCGTCAAGCTCGGGGCGCAGGCCCTGCAGGGCGACCGGCCCGCCGCCCAGCAGGCGCGGCTCGAACCCGGACAGGGTAGCGGATATCTCCATCTCGGCGCGGCCGGCGCCGGACAGGGCTGCCTGGGCGGCGCGGCTGGCCTCGGCCTCGGTGGCATAGGGGTGGCGGATCTTCTTCAGCGGCGTGCCGGTGCCGATCCGGACCTTGTGGGTGACGCCGGTCGCGGTCTCGGTCCATTCCGCCTCGGCCGCGCGATAGACGCTGCGGCCGTTCCAGGACCAGCTCCAGTCCGACAGGCGCTGGCGGCCGATCAGCGGCGGGGACAGCGCATCGCCGGCGGCGGTGCTGCCCTCGCCCCGGCGCTGCACCACCAGCGCCCCGCCGGCCGGCTTGCAGGTGGCGTCCAGTTCGGCGGCGATCCGGGTCAGGAAATGCAGGTTGCTTTCGGCGGTCTGCGCCAGGAACGGCCAGGAGATCGCGCGCAGGCCTTGCCCGACCACCGGCCTCAGCCCGGCCTCGGCGGCGATGGTGCCGGCGATCTGGGCCAGGGTGCGGTCGATCCAGGACCGGGTGCGCGGGGCGCGGATATCGCCCTTGAGATCGGCGGCGGTGCCGGTGATGCGCAGCGTCCGCGCCGGGCCTTCGCCGGAAACCGCGTCCACGGCATAGATGCCCATCAGCGCCAGCGGCCGACCGCCAAACCCCAGCGAGACCTCGATCCGCGCCTCGACCTCGGGAAAGGCCAGCCGGCCGTCGCGGTCGTCGAGCTCGATCTCGACCCGGTCGGCCTTGGTGCCGTCCTCGTCGGTGACCAGAAGGCTCAGCAGCCGGTCGGCGATCACCGCGGTGCGGTCCTCGCCATCGACCATGATCCGGAACGCCGGCCTCATGTCCGCCCCCAAAGCCGAACCTGGCCGCGCGCCACCGGGGCCGTCACCTCGGGCAGCACGATCACCAGCCCGGCGGGATAGACCGGGCCCAGCCCGGCCAGACCGGGATTGGCGGCCAGCACCGCGGGAACGTGCTGTTCCGACCCCAGCAGGCGCTTGCAGATGGCGTCGATCATGTCGCCTTCAATGGTGCGATAGCTGCTCATGCCGCATCGGCCCCGTAAGCCAGCAGGTTGACGGTGAATTCGATCTTGCGGGGGGCGCCGTCCGCCATGAACAGGCTCTTGCGCTCCTCGACCGCGGCGATGACCCAGCGGTCCCAGACCCAGCCCAGCCCGTCGACCAGGATCAGCGGCTGGCCCTGATCGGCCAGCAGCCGCATCAGCTCGACCTGCCGCAGGCCGCCCTTGAAATGCGGATAGATCACCCCTTCCAGGCTGATCTCGTCGGTGCCGGGGCCCAGGAACTGCAGGGCCGGCCGACGCCCGACACGGTCCTGCGCCTGCCAGCGCCAGGCGGCGGCGCGGGTGAACTGCTGGTAATTGGCGCGGTTGACCCCGAAGCGCAGCGCGCCAAGCGCCATCATCACCAGGCTGAGACCGAGTTCAGGCATGATCCACTCCGTCGTGCAGGGCAAAGCCGCGTTCGCGGGCCAGCGCCTCGATCTCGCGGCGCACGGCGCGGGCGACGGCGCGCGGATCCATGCCGGGGGCGGCATTGATGGTGATGCCGCCGAGGTCGAGCCGCAGCGAGCGGGGCGCGCGCGCGACACCCGCGGCCGGCCCGGGCTGCGCCGGCACGACGCGCAGGCGGTCGGGGGCCTCGGCCATGGCCTGCATGGCGCGCAGCTGCCGGTTCGAGATGACATGTCCGTCGCTGCGGGGCAGGAAGAACTCCTGCCCTTCCTCCTGCCAGCGATAGATCTGGCCGGCGCGCACCGGCCCGCCCAGGGCGCGGCCGGGCACCCGGGGGTCGCGCATGGTCGGGTTGTTGGCAAGATACCCGTCGATCTGGGGGCCAGCGTCCCCTTTGAAGGCATCGCCTATCCTTGCCCCTACCTCGGCCCCCTTGTCCCAGACCCATTTCAGCGCATCCATGACAGGCGTGATCTTGCCCAGCGCGGTGGCAAAACTTGACCCAATGGCATCTAGAATGCCCGATAGCGCCGCCTCAAGCCCTTTCCAGGCAGCGATGATGGGATCGAGCACACCCAGCTTTTCCAGGACCGGGACAAGGTAGGTGCTCCATGCCGCGGTGAATGTCTTGGCAATGCCGTTCCAGATCGTGGAGAAAAACCCGGCGGCACTGCTCCACATGGTCTTGATCCCGTCCCACGCCCGGCCGAAGTCCAGGGTGAACACCCCCAGCACGAATGCGGCGAAGCCGGCAAAATACTGCCGGACCGTGTCCCACAGCCGCCGGAACCAGGGCCCGACCGTGGCCCAGTTGGCATGGATCAGCCAGGCGGCGCCGGCGATGGCGGCGATCGCCGCCAGGATCGGATTGGCCAGCGCCGCACGGCCCGCGATCAGCAGCGCCCGGCCCAGCCACTGGATGGCCCCGGCCGCCAGCATGGCGCCGGCCCGGACCAGCTGGAAGCCGCGCGCCAGCCCCGCCCCCAGCAGCACGCCCAGGCGCGACAGCACCGCCACCAGCCCGGTCGCGTGCCCGGCCATGCCGATCAGCCCGGTGCCGACCAGAAAAAGCCCGCGGGTCAGCATCAGCAAGCCTGCGAGCAGGGAAAACACCGTCCTGCCCATCAGCGCCGCGGCGGCGAACCAGGCCAGCCGGTCCCAGCCCCCCAGCAGCTGCGCGACCTGCGCGACCACCGGCACCAGCCGGTTCCACAGCGCCAGCACCTGCCCGCCAAAGGCCCAGAGCGCTTCGAGCGTGGACATGATCACCCGCGCCGTGCGGTCGGCGTATTCCTGCAGCCGCCCGTCCTGTGCCATCCGGTCCAGCAGGGCGAGAAACTCCCGCAGCCGGGTCTTGAGATAGTCGAACACCCCCGATCCCATGATCATGCGCTGGAATCGGCCCCAGTGATCGAGAATGTTCGAGATGGTGCCATCCCAGGTCCTGGACATCGCCTCGGACGCGCCCTTGTTGCGCTCGGCCAGGGCGTCGATCAGCAAGGTGATCTCCTGCCGGCCCAGCTGGCCCCTGCTGGCCATCTCCTGCAGTTCGGCGGCGGTCTTGCCCAGTTTCTGGCCCAGCAGATCCCAGACCGGGACACCGCGTTCCAGCATCTGCAAGGCTTCCTCGCCCTGCAGCTTCTGCTTGGTCCAGGCCTGTCCCAGCGCCAGGACCAGCCCGTCCAACTGCTCGGTGCCGCCTCCGGTCGCGGCCATGGTGTCGGTCAGCGCCTGCAGCGAGCCATTGGTCGGGTCAAGGCCGAATGCCTTGAGCCTGGCGTATGCGGCCACTGTGTCCTCAAGTTGCAGCGGCGTGCGGGTGGCGAAGGCCTCGATCCAGCCAAGCGCCTTGTCGGCCGCCGCGGCCGAACCTTCGAGGTTGGTCAGCTGCACCCGCAATTGCTCGAAGCGCGCCGCCGGCCGCACCAGCAGCGCCGAAAGCCCGGCAACGGTGCCGGCATAGCCTGCCAGCACCGCGCCGCCGCGCATGGCGGCACCGCTCACCGTGCCCAGCCCCCCGGCCATCAGCTGCGCGCCGCGATTGACCCGCTCTGCCTGGCGCATCAGGCCCTCGCCGCCCAGCCGTTCGATCGCGCGCATCGCGGCCCGGGCCGGGCCGGTGGCGCGGTCGACCAGGCGCAGGATCAGTTGCACGTTCAGGTCAGCCATCACCGTCCTCTGGGGCTGCGGCGCGCGCCCGGGCCTTGGCCCACCAGCGCGCAAGCTCTTCGAGGCTCATCCCGTCCATGCTGGCGGGCGGCCAGTGAAACACCGTGGCAAGGTCGGCCATGGCCTCCTCGATGTCATCGGGCAGTTCTATTGCAGGCGCTGCGCCTCCTCGGCCATCTGCGCCTCGGTGAAGAAAAAACCCACCACCGCCAGCGACAGCGCCACCAGGTCGGCCCCGGGCAGGTTCGCCACCTCATCGGGGGCTAGGCCCGGTTCGGTGATGCGCGGCACCAGCCGGGTCATGGCGGCGACGTTCATCTGCAGCAGCTCGGACAGGTTCAGCCCGCGCAGATCGCCCGCCATGGGCTCGCGCAGGGTCACGCTGGCGATGGCGCTGTCCCCGCGCTGGACGGGCTTGGAAAGGGTAACGGCCTTGGTGTTCACGATGGTCTCCTTCAGATGCCCATGGCGCGGCGCAGTTCGGCCAGCTGGTCGGTGCCGCCGATCACCCGCCGGCCGTTCGCCAGGTCGATGTCGAAGACCGTCGCGCCATCCAGTTCCAGCCGATAGGCGCGCACGTCCATGACCATCTTCAGCTTCGAGACGGTGCCGGGCTTGAGATCCTCGGGCTCGCTGGCGGTGATCAGCCCGGCCATGGTGGCGACGATGGGCCGGGCGCTGAAATCGGTGGCGCTGGTCATGGCCGGGCGCAGCACGAAGCGTTCGTGCCGGCCCAGCTTGCCCAGGATCGCGACCGACCATTCCGAGAAGGTGATCTCGGCCGACATGGCTTCCTGGCCGACATCGATGCCGATGGGCCCATCCATCCCCGATCCGCGATGCGCCTCGGTCTGGATCCTGACCGTGGGCAGCCTGGCCTGCTCGGCAAGGCCGAAATAGCTGATGCCGTCCCAGAAGGCGTTGAAGTTCTTGATCACGCGCGGCAGCGCCATGGGGGCCTCCTTACTGCTGGTTGCCGGTGACGGAGAGCACGAGCTCTTCGTAATAGTCGCCGTTGCGATGCGCCTGCAGCGTCAGGTGTTCCAGCGGCGCCGGCGGCTCGATGTCGAAGTTGAGATAGAGCTTGCCGGCCTTCAGCGTGGCCTCGGTGTTCAGCTCGGGGTCGATCCAGGCCCGGCCGCCCAGGATGGCGCGGCGGTTGGTCAGCTCGTCGAGATAGGCTTGCACGCTGTCGCGGATGTCGCGCAGGAGCTGTTCGGAAAACGGCCGGTCCATCGCCCAGAGCAGCGCGTTCTCGATGCTTTCGTAGATCATGTCGGCGGTGCGGCGCACCGACAGGAAGGCCCAGAGCGTGTCGGTCGCCTCGCCGGCGCCGCGGTTGCCCCACAGCCGGAAACCGTCCTTGCGGATGATGGTGGCGATCTCGGCGTCGTTCAGGCGGTTGGCTTCGGTATCGGGATCCGAGATCGCCCAGCCGATCGGGCGGGCGGTGGCGGCCACGCCCTGCAGCACCTGGTTCGAGGGCGACCACCAGAAGCCACGGCGCGCATCGATGGCCGAAAGCGCCCCGGCGACGAAGCCCGAGGCCGGGCGGGTGACATGGGCATTGGCCTGCGCATCCCAGACCCGCACCGCCGGATCGACGATATAGAGCCGGTTCGAGCCGTATTTGCCGCGATCGGCCAGGGCATCGGCCTCGGTGGTGTTGGGTCCGTCGGCGATGGCCACGGCGCGCAGGCGTTCGGCCACGGAAATCAGCGCCAGCGTCACCGGATTGGCCGGATCGGCGGCGGCCGAGGCGGTAAAGCCGGGCGCGGCCAGGATGCGCGGCGTCAGCCCGAGGGTGTTTGCCGCCAGCAGCAGCGCCCAGACCCCGGTGGCGTTCGCGGCCACCCCGGCAACGGCGGTGCGGGTCGCGGCCGCATCGACGCCTTCGGCCACGCGCACCACGACGATGGCGTTCACCCCCTGGGCATAGGCGGCATTATAGGCGTCCAGCAGCGTGCCGGCGGCCCCCAGCGTCGCCGCCATGCGCGGGCCGGTGACCAGGACGGGCGTGTTCGGCGGAAAATCGGCGGGCGCGGCATCGGGCGCGGTGCCCACGATGCCGATGATCGAGGACTTGACGGTCTCGATCGGGCGGATGCCGTCATCGATCTCGACGGTTTCGATCCCGTGAAGGAAGCTGGGCATGGGCGATGTCTCCGAAATGGCTCGGGCGACAGTCGCTTGAAGGGGGGATTAAATAGCCCTTGAACGCATTCGGGGGGCGCAGGCGCGGGCCAGGGTCCGGGGGCGCGCGTCGACACCGACCATGCCAGACGCACCCCCGGTCTGTCAAAGCATCAGCACGGGGCTCAGACGCTGTGGCGCATGGCCCATTCGGCGGCGGCGCGCTGGGTCGGGGTGAGGGCGGATTGGGTAATGCAGATGCCGGTGAGGCTGCCGGCGAAGGCGGGGGTGCCTTCGCGCGATCCGCCGATGGCGAAGCCGGGCAGGTTCAGCGTGGCGGCGGCGATGGCGCTGGCGGCGGCGGTGCCGTTGACGTTCAGCCAGACCTCGCCCGACTGGATGGTCAGCCAGACCATGGCATCGGTGACCCCTGCCGGCAGGTCGACGTCGCGCTGCGCGGCGCCGATCTGCAGGCGGATGTAATTGCCCATCCCGGCGGCATTGTAGCGCCAGGCCAGCCGCACCAGGCCGGTGCCGGTGGTGTCCAGGTCCTGGCCGGCGAAGGACTGGTTGTCGGTGGTCTCGTCCTCGGCGGCCAGCACCAGGCGCAGGCCGATGCTGGCGCTGGCGGGCTGGCCCAGGGGGGTGCCCGCGAGCTGCATGGTGGCGCGCGCGGCGGCGCCGGTGCCGAAATCCACCCGGCCGGGGGCGACGTAGAGCGGCCGGCGCAGGGCGTTCGCCTGGGTGAACTGCCGGCCGGCGATGCTGCCGGTCCAGGCCGAGACGCGGCTGTCGCCGTCGCGGGCGATCCGGGCGGGGTCGATGCGCCAGACATCGACCAGCCCCGGGATGGCGCCCAGGACGCTGGCCAGCGAGGGGATGATGCCCAGCGTGGCGGCGGGGGGCGCGTCGATATCGGCGGTCAGGATACCGGCCATGGGGAATGCTCCGTTCCGGGTTGCGGTCTAGGGGATGTCGACATGATGGGACGGCATGCGGCGGCGATGCAGGATCGCGGGGTCGAGCGGGTCGCGCATGCGCGAACTGGTCACCAGCCGGCCGCGCCAGGCGGTATAGCCGTCGTTCAGCGGCCGCACGTCCTGGGCCTGCATCATGTAGCTGATACGGCTGGGCGGCGCGCTGCAGCTCAGCCGCACCTGCCGGCCGATCAGCTCGACGCCGGTGATGGCGGCGCCGGTGGCGGTATAGCCCAGGTTGGCGTCGATGCCCTGGCCGGCATAGCGGTCGGGCTCGATCTCCCATATCTCGCCGTCCCAGAGCGAGGCGTAATCCAGCGTCACCACATTGCCGGCGCGGCTGACGCGCGGGCGGCGGATGGTGAAGTCGCGCCCCGCCTCGCGCGCGGCGCGGGCCCAGTTGAACATGCCCATGAGCTGCTGGCCGGCGGCTTCGCCGAAATGCACGTTGTTGTCGAAGATGCGAATATAGGCTTCCGGCGCGACCAGGACGCCATAGCCCTGTTCGGCCATCTCCAGATAGCCCTGCGCCACCTGCCAGTGCTCGACGGCGGGCGAGGTGTCGGTATCGCCGCCCGGCTGGCTGAAATAGACCGCGACCTCGTCGATGCCGCGCTCGTCGCAGGCCTGGCGCAGCGCCACGATCAGCGCGCGCATGCTGGCCGCGTGCAGATGCGGGTCGCTGTCCTGCTTGCTGCTGGTGCCCTGCACCACCAGCAGGTCCAGCCGCGGCGTCAGCCCGGCCGCTGCCGCCAGCCGCGCCGCCTCGGACAGCCAGAACATCAGGTTCGTCCAGTGATGCGTGGCGTCGGCGATCCCGGCCGGGGCATCGCCCGGGATGGCGTTGAAGCGGGTGATGTGTTCGCCCGCCTGCCCCCAGAGCGTGCCGACCGTGCGCCGCGGCAGCAGGCCGAAGCGGCGGCGAAAGCCGTTGTAGCCCTTGACCGCGTAATAGGCGCCGGTGGGATCGGCGGGCGCGGGATCGACCGGCACGAAACCGCTGGCCGGGGTGGCGGTGTCGTAGCCCATGCTGCCGGGGCCCGCCATGGTCAGCGCCACGCCATCGGCCCGGCGCAGCCCCGCCAGGCGCAGCGCCAGCTGCGGATCGACGTCGGGATAGACCGGCGCCGTCTCGCTGTCGCCGTTCATGAACAGCAGGCTTTGCGTCAGGCAGACGGTCAGGGTGAGATGGCGGTTGTCGACGGCGACCTGGTCCAGCGCCGCGCGCAGCCGCGCCGCCAGTTCGGCCGAGGGCGCGAAATCCAGCCCGCTCGGGGTCAGCCGCAGCAGGCTGCGCCCGGCGCGGTCGCGGATCAGATCCCAGCCGCCCGCGCCCTCGCCGACGGCATGGGCGCTGTCGATGCCCAGCCGCCCGGCCAGCGGCGGCGCGATCTGGTCGAGCAGTTCGGTGCTGGCGCGGAAATCCAGCCCGGTCGGGGTCAGCGCCAGCAGCGTCTGCCCGCCGCGATCCAGCCACAACCCGTGGCGGCCCGTGGCGAAGTCGGTGCGCACCGCCTGCGGGCCGCGCAGCTCCTGCAGCGCCGCCTCCAGCGCCGCGCCATTGACGCCGCGCTGGGTCTCGATCCAGTCGGCCAGGCTGCCCTCATAGCCCAGCATCACCGCCAGGTCATAGGCCGAGGGGCCGCGCAGGGGCACGGTCTCGACCGAAGTGCCGTCGGTCAGGGCGATGGTCAGCGCCCCGGTATCGGGATGCACGGCAATATGGGCGATGCCGCGGCCTGGCGCGCCGCGGATCGCCGGGCGTTCGGCCTGGGCGGCCAGTTGCAGGATCAGCGCCTGCAGCGCCGCCGGCAGCCCCGAGGCTGCCAGCATCCTGCGGTCGATGCGCGGGGTCTGGGCCATGCTCAGGCCTCGATGCCGGCGGCGGTCAGAAACAGCGCGTCCAGTTCCGCCGCGCCCAGGTCCAGCGCCGTGCCCAGGGCGGCGATCAGCGGCGAGGACCGGCGATATTCGGCCGCCCCGGTCCAGGCGTCGCGATGCAGCGGCTCGGGCGCGGCCGCCATCGCGGCATCGGCCGCCGCCAGCCGGCCGGCGGCCTCAAGCGCCGCGCGCAGCTGATAGCGGCTGACGACCAGGCCCGCGCGCAGCGCCTCGGGCTCGGCGGGGCTGGCCTGCCAGTCGGGCGCGACATCCCCTCCCCGATCGGTGAGCGCCCCCACCGGATGCAGGGTCTCGCCGTATTGGCGGTGATGGACGCGGATCGCGGGGGTGAGGCGGTCGTATCGCGCCCCGGTCCAGATGCCTTCGGCGGTGCGGGCGGCGTAGATCACGGTCATCGCAGGATCATCCCGTTGGCGGTCAGGGTGTTGACGGCGATCGAGGTGCCGCCGACGGCGGTGGCGGCGGCGATGACGCCGCCGGTGGTGACATGGATGTCGGCGCTGCTGTCGGCGCCGGGGCTGCGCCGGCACTGCGCGCCATAGGCGTTGATGCGCCCGCCCCGCTGGGCGGTGATGCCATAGGTGCCGGCGCCGGTAATGTCGGCCGATTCGCAATCGACGGTGCTGGCGCGATGCGAGACGACGCCATTGCCGCCGGCCCCCGACAGGTTCGCCGCCCGCACGGTGATCAGCCCGCCGCGGGATGCGCGCACCGCGTCCTGCCCGGCGCTGCGAAAATCGGCCTCTTCAGCGCTGATGACGCCACCCAGCTCGGCCACGGCGCCATAGCTGCCGGCGGCCTGCACCCCGCAGCCCGCCGCGACCAGGACCGATCCGCCTTGGCTGACGGCGATGCCGGTGCGCCCGGCCGCCGCGCCGTCGGTGGTCATGGCAAACAGCGCCGCGATCTGCGGCAGCACCCCGCCCGCGCCGGCGAAGAAGGCCGGCACCAGATCGCCGAAGCTCTGGGTCAGGGCGCTGCGCCGGATCAGCACGGTGGGGTTGTCGGACTGGATCCGCACCCAGCCCAGGTTGATGCCGCGCACGAAGACCTGTTCGGCCATCTCGTAACCCGCGAGCAGCCGCACGGTGGCGGTGATCGGCTGCGGCTGCAGGCGCGGCGCCATCACCGACAGCCGCTCGAGCGCCTGGTTGAGCGTGCCGTGATCGCCCCCCGGCCCCACCGTCAGGGTGATGGCCGCGTCCAGCCGCCGTTCCTGGTGGCGTTCGTAAAGCCAGCGCGTGCGCCGGGTCAGTTCCTGCAGGGGCCAGTTCAGCAGCCCCTGGTCGGCGGGCAGATCGACCGGCCCGCCGGTGCCGCGCCAGCCGTTCTGCAGCATCGGCACCGTCGCGGGCCAGATGTCGGGCTCGACGAACCGGGGGACGGAAACTTCATCGACCATGCGAAAGTCACTCCTCGAAATAGATGTTGCCGATGGCGATGTCGGGGCCCAGCACCAGCGCGGAATGGCCCAGCGGCAGCTGCGCCGGCCCCAGTGCGACCGCGCGCAGCCGGCAGCGCGCCGGGGCGGTGTCGCGCAGCCGCGCCATGATCCGCAGCGCCTCGGGCCGCAGCGCGGGCGCCGCCAGCGTGACCCAGTAATCGGCCCAAGACGGATCGTCGGGCCCCAGCTCCCAGCCCGCGTCAAGGGTCAGCTCATCGTCTCCCAGGCGCGGCAGGTCGCGATCCTCGGTCACCGTGGCGGCGGGATGGCCCGCCTGCGCCAGCACCGCCAGCACGCTGGCCAGGGTGCCCTTGCGCCGGTGCCAGTCGGCGCTGCCCGCGATGGCCGCACGACGGTCCGCCTCGGGCCAGTCGGGGTTCCAGTCGTCGACCGATACCGCCCAGGCCAGCCAGGGCAGCCAGGCGGCCGGGATGCGGCCGGGATCCCACATCAGCCCGGCCGGGGCCGGGATCTCGCCGATGCGGGCCAGGCTGCGGCTGATCGCGCGTTCGGTCGCGGTGCTGTTGGGGGGCAGCAGGTCGCTCATGGCGCCGGCTCCGGGGCGATGTCGATCAGGCTGGCGCGCGCCACCCCGGTCGGGCCGGGATCGATGTCGGCCACGGGCGAGAGCAGCCGCACCGCCTCGACCCCGGGCTGATAGAGCCGCGCCAGGATCGCGCCCTGGCGCAGCACGCGCCCCACCGCCAGCTCGTCGCGCAGATAGGCGGTCGCGGCGGCGATGGCGGCGTCCAGCACCAGTTCGGCCCCCGGCCCGCCGGCCAGTTGCAGCCGCGCGACCAGCGCGACATCGACAAAGGCCGGCGCAGCCACCTCGACGCTGTCGCACAGCGGCCGCAGGGTCTCGAGCGCGGCCGCCACCGTCGAGAGCAGCCCCGCCGAGGGCATGCCGCCGGCCTCGTGCGACAGCAGCGTGACCCGCACCGTGCCCGGGCGCGGCCGGGTGACGGCGACATCGCGCACCCGCCCGTCAGCGCTGAGCGCGTGAAAGGCATAGGCCGCGGGGGTGCCGGCGATGGTCATGCCCTCCCAGCTCAGCTGGGCGCGGCGGCGCAGGCTGGCATCGTCCTCGAACACCGCCGCAATCGGCGGGCTGGCGTCGGGATCGGCCTCGACCACGGTCTGGCGCGCAACACCCAGAAGCGCCGTCAGCTGGTCCAGATCGGCGCCCGAGGCCAGCGCCAGCATCACCGAACGCACGCTGTCGTTCACCCGCGCGCGGGTCAAGAGCTCGCGAAAGGCCGCGACCTGCAACAGCTTGACCAGTGGCTCGCTTTCCAGCGCCAGCGCCTCGGCCAGTTCCGGCGCCTGCGCCAGCAGGTCGGCCCGCAGCTCGCCCAGGACCGCCTCGTAATCCAGAACCTCAACCGCCTCCGGCAACGGAAGCCCGGAAAGGTCGATGACGGCCCGGCTCACAGCGACACCTCGAAGCTGCCCGGATGGCCGCCGACCTCGCCGGTCAGGACCAGCGACATGGTCCCGGCCGCCGCGGCGCCGATCTCGACCCGGCGCAGGCGCAGGCGCGGTTCCCAGGCATCGAGCGCCTCGGCGGTGGCGGCAAAGACATCGACCACCGTCTCGCCGTTCAGCGGCGCATCGATCAGCTCGGGCAGGTCGGAGCCGTAGTCGCGCCGCATCACCCGGCTGCCCCTGGGGGTGGTCAGGATGTCGACGATCGACTGGGCCAGGTGCCGGTCGGGATCGATCGCCCGGGCGGTGAGGCGCGACAGGCCGGTCACGGCTGCGGCGCCTCGCCGCGGCGCTTGCCGCCTGGCGCGGGCTGGGACGGCGCGGGCTGGGACGGGGCGAGCTCGGGCGGGGCGGCGGGCACGACGGCTTCGTACTTCGCCTCGGCCTCGGTCAGTTCGATGTGCTGGCCCGCCTCGACGCGCTGGCCGGCGATCCAGCCCGCCGCGGGCACGCGCCAGGTCTTTTTAACGGGGTGTTCAACCATCAGTTCGGCTCCCTGGTATTGGCGCCGCCCGACAGGACGCCGCCATGGGTGTGATGCACGAGCGAGACCCCTGAGGCGATGACATCGCCCGTGACCTCGATATCTCCGTCAAGGTAAAGATTGCCGATCAGGCGCAGCGTGCCGCCGCCCAGATCCATGGTCGGCGCGCCGGCATCGGGGGCCACCATGTTGCCGTCGATGGCCAGCGAACCCATCACGAAGGCCCGCGCCATGTCGCCCGAGGGCGCGGCGATGGTGACCTGCTCGCCCACGCTCGGCATCCAGTGCATGCGGATCGCGCCCGACCGCAGCTGCATCACCGGGATCGGCGGGGTCTCCAGATCGCCGACCCGGACGCGGGCGCGGCTGCTGGCATTGTCGATCGCGACGACGGTGCCGATCGACAGCACATTGGCGATGCGGCGGTCGGCCTCGGCGGCGGAAAGCGTCATGGCGCGGCTCCGATCCGCTGGTAATCGGCCTCATGCGCCGCCCCGATCAGCGGCGCCTGTCCCAGATAGAGCTCGGGCGAGATCGGCTCGGGGCCCGGGAACGGCGCCAGCGCCGCGACCTGTTCCCACAGCACCGCGCTCAGCGCCAGCCCCTGGCGGTTGGCCTCGATCGAGACCAGCGGCTCTTCGGTCACGGCCTCGGCCGGCATCAGGTCGTCGACGAGCCCCCATTGCTGGTCGGGGATCAGGTTCAGCAGCACCTGGCCGATATTGGCCGCGGCCAGGTCGCGCGGCAGGCCCATCTCGTCCTTGCACAGGATGAAGGCCGCCATTTGCAGCACATAGGTCCGGTGCGGGCCGGCATAGGTCTTGTCCTGGCGCGCGCGCAGGCGGCTGACCAGGACCGCCGGCGTCCTGATCCCCAGTTGCCGGATCTGCTCGACGTTGAGCCGCCCGGCGATGGCACAGCATTCGCGCAGGTCGGGCATCACGGCATGGATCGCGCCGGCGACGGTGGCCGGCAGCGTGGCCATGAGGTCGGGCGGGGTGACGAACCGGCTCATGCCAGCAATTCCTCGATACGGCCGGCCAGCAGAGCCTCGATATCGGCGCGGTTGTCGGCCGACAGGCCCAGCCAGGCGCGTTCCGGCACGGCGCCGTGCTCGGAGCCGAACTGGTGGACCGCGCCGTAAACCAGATTGGTGCCGACCACAGCGCTCAGGCCGGTGGTGTAGTTCTGGACGCTTTCTAGCAGCCCGGGATTGCCCTCGCCGATCAGCAGGCTGTGGCGCGGCTTGCGGGTGCGGGCATAGGCGCGCGACCAGGCCGGCCAGGCGCGGCCATCGGGCGTGGTCTTCTGCTCGGCCAGGCGCAGCCGGGTCTGATCCTCGATCAGCGCCCCGATCTCGTGGACGATCAGCGCCAGCGCCTCCTCGTCCAGGCGCGACAGCGCCTGCACCGGCAGGCTGACATCGGAATTGACGACGACCCCGACCATCACAGATCCCGCATCCGTTCCCGGGAAAACAGCCGCGGCGGCCCGCCCGCGACGACGGGTTGCGGGCCGGCGACCTCGGGCTCGCCCGCTTCGCCCGGCGCGGGCGGCGCCAGCGACAGCGACACGCGGCCATCGGCGATCCTGGTCAGCACCGACAGCGCATCCTCGTAGCGCAGGCGATGTTCGGCCGTGGCCACATCCTGCGACAGCGCCAGGCGATAGATGGCGATATCGACGCAGAGCTGGGTCAGGTGCGAGGCCGAGGACAGCGTCAGCGCCGGCAGCGGCAGGCTGTAGCGGCGGCCGATATAGGTGTCCATCTCGCCCGAGGACAGATCGAGCGCGCGGGCGACCGCGGCGCCATCGGCCACGCCATCGCCGTCGCGATCGGCGACGACCAGCGCATTGGCGCCATAGAGATCGACGATGTCGGATTGGCTGGCGTAGGCCATGGCGGTCGCGGCTCCTTGCGGCTGCTTGTGGTTGCGGGAGGGGCGCGGTCCGGGTCAGGCCGGGCCGGCTTCGTCCTTCAGTTCGGCCCAGACCTCGGCCACCAGCTTCCTGCCAAGGCCGGGGACGGGTTCGGCAAGGCGCCGGCGCACCGCATCGAGCAGCGGCACCCCGTCCTGGCCGAAATCGCCGGGTTCGAGCGCGGCGATGGCCTTGCGGATCGCCGCCCGCGCCGTCTCGGCCACGGTCGCGGCGCGGTCCTGATCGCCCGGGGCCGGGGCGATATGGATCAGCGGTTCGGCGCGCAGGATGGCCCAGGTCGCGGCGGGCAGGTCGCCTTCGTCGAGAACGGTGCCCTCGCGGGTCCAGGCGCGGCCCGCGCGGTGAAAGATGCCCGAGGGTGCGGTGGTGGAAACGACAAGCTGCATGATCAGGCCGCCCAATCCATGACCACCACGGTGGCCTTGCCATAGTTCGGGTTGTCGCCGCCGTTGGGCAGCGTCTTGACGTTCACCACCCGGTCGGCGGCGCTTTCCAGCGTCGGCGGCACCAGCAGGATGTTCGGCACGATGCCCAGCGGCCGGCCGCCGTCGCCCTTGAGCATGCGCATGGCGGTGCGCCCGGCCTCGAAGCTGGCGGCGTCGAGCAGCTGCTGGGACTTGCGCGCCAGCTGCCAGAAACCGTAGCCGGCATTGCAGCGATAGCGGATGCCCCATTGATACTGGTCGCGGGTAAAGACCGCGTCCGAGGTCGAGGGGTCGAACTTCATCTCGAGTTCGGGCTTGGTGCGTTCCTGGAAGATGAAGGGCTTGAGCACCTTCGAGCAGTCGAGCAGATACCAGGCCGGCTCGGTCCCCGCCTCGACGTTCGAGACCGTGGTCACGGCGCCGGTGCCGTCGACATTGGCATAGACCGGGTGATCGGTGTCGAAGAAATACTGGCCGTCATAGCACAGCGAACTGCCGGCGGCGTTGATCACCGCCTGCACCAGGCGGTCGGGATGCTGGGCGGCCTCCTGGCCCATCGAGGCGGCGACGGGGGCGAAATGGCCATACTGATCGTCCTCGATCTGGGTGCGCTGCACCCCCAGCGTGGCCTCGTAGAGCTTGTTCTCGATCGAATAGCCGCTGGCCTTCATGTCGCGGATGACGCGATCGCCCACCCATTCGCGCAGCTGCGGAAAGTCGCCCAGCCAGCCATAGGTGTTGGATGCGGTGGTCGAGGGGATCAGCGTCGCGACCTTGTCCCAGAAGGACTTGGCGCGGAATTCCCTGTAGCCGTCCTGGAAATGCTTCTTCACGCCGGTGTTCAGCGCCGACAGGATGGTGGGGGTGACGATGGCCATGCGGGCTTACTCCTTGCCTTCGGCGGCGCGCGCGGCCGCGAATTCTTCGGGGGTCATGCCGAGCTGGCGGCAGACGGCCAGTTCCTCGGCATCGAGCTTGCCCGGCGCGGCGGCGCCGGGGGACTTGCGGTCGAGATCGGAGGGCGGCGCGATCACCGGCTGGGCGGCGACAAAGGCCCGGAAACGCTCCAGCCCGCCCTCGGCGCGGCAGGTGGCCAGGTGATAGTCGCGGCTGGCCGGGGCGATCTTGCCCTCGGCGATGGCGGCCTCGACCGCGGCCAGGGCGGCCTCTTCGGCCCGGGCCTTCTCGGCGGCCTCGTAATCGGCGATGCGGTTCAGCGCCAGCTGGTGGTCGGCCCTGGGAACGAACTTCTCGGGATCGGGGGTGGCCGCGCGGTTCAGCGCCAGCGCCTCGGCCGCCTTGAGGTTGTTGATCGCCAGCACCGCCTCGGCGGCGGTGGCGGTGGGGTTGAGGCCAAGGGCCTCGAGGACGGCTGCGTCCATCGGGGGGTTCTCCGGTTCGGTTGATCGGTTCAGGGCGGGAAGGGCAAAGTTCGGCAGGTTGGTCAGGCCGACCGACACCAGCCGGGCCACGGCGCGCGTGGCGGGTGAAAAGAAGAAGCCGGGGCTGACATAGCGATAGCCGCGCGCGGCCACGGCGGCGCGGCCGGTCTCGGTCCAGTCGATGCGGCCCCACAGCGCCCCGCCGCGGTTGGCCAGTTCCTTGACCCAGCCCACCGCGTCGGCGCGCTCGCCCCGCTCGCCCTTGACATGGGTGGCATGCTCGAAATCGACCGGCGCCTCGAGCCCGGTGGCCAGGCTGGCCTGATAAGCGCGCACCACGGCATCGGGATCGGGCAGCAGCCATTCGCGGCCGTCGCGCGAGGGCAGCCGCGGCCCCTCGGGGGTCAGCTGCACCCATTCCGGCACCGCCCCTTCCTCGGAGCAGAGCGCCAGCGGCATGGATTGAAGGATCGAGCGGTTCGTCATGCCGACACCATCGCAGATGGCGGCGATACCTTAGCCCCTGAAACCGTTCGGGGGATGGCGGGGGCGGGCCCCGCGGCAATCCTAGCCCTGCGGATCGCCGCCTGTCGAGAGGCTCGACCAGGGCTTGAAACCGCGCCGAAGCAGGGTCATATTCTGGATGTGACCCGAGCCATGGCTGACCGCCTTTAGGGTGCGAGGGAGGGCCGTCCCTCCGGGTCACGATCAATCCAGTTCAATGATCTTGTCACCTTGCTTGTTCGCATTGCTGCGGAATCGCTCAACAGTCGTGGGCATTACAGTGCGCACGCGCATCGCATCGTCGAACCACAGGATCAGCGCGGTGGGCCGTTCCGCCTTGCCGGGCCTGGTGCTTTCCGTGACATGAAAGAACCGGTCGAAGGGGATCAGCACCCGCAGCGTCCTCAGCCCGTCGCCGCGATCCTCCAGCGCCGCCAGGGTTGCCTTGTCGATATTGGCGACCAGCGACATCAGCGCCTTGCGAAACGCCGCATCCTGCGGATCGTGGTCCATCACCACATGCCGGAATGTGTCCTCGTTGACCCAGATCATCCGGTCGGCCAGGCCGGCCGCGGCCGCGATGCCTTCAGGCAAGAGCCCGACCGGCGCGCGCCCCGGCGCGCCGTCCATGATCCGCTGCACGCGCCAGCTGGTGGCGATGTCGCGCAGCGCGGCCTGGCGGGCGGCATCGGGCAGCTGCTCCAGCCTGTCCTTCAGCAGCGCCTCCATTGCCTGCAGACGCAGTTGGCCGGGATTGTGCTGCCACCCGGGGTCGATGCCCTGGGGCACGATGCGCAGCTCGCCCGTGCGGCGGTTCTCGACCACGGTCTGCGCCACCTCGGGTTCGTCCGACACCCCGCGACGCGCCGCCTCGGCCCGGGTGACCTGGCGCACCCAGCACTTGCAGCCCCAGCCGTTCGGCGGAAACCACTCGTCCCAGAACGGGCTGTCCACCGGCAGGATGGTGCCGGCCTTGGCCAGGTGATGCGGGCGGTGGGTTTCGCTGGGGCCGGTTCGATATTCCAGATAGGGGAATGCGGCCTTGGTGCGCTGGATGCGCTCCCACTGGCCCGCCGCCCGGGCGCTGCGGATATTGGCGCTGTAGATGGTGCGCAGCCGCCGCGGGCTGCCCAGCTGCACGAGCCGGGTCTCTCCGGTCGCCGGATCGACCATCTCGCGCCTGCCCCACCAT
The DNA here is from genome assembly GCF_009696685.2 of Paracoccus sp. SMMA_5_TC. Taxonomy (NCBI): domain Bacteria; kingdom Pseudomonadati; phylum Pseudomonadota; class Alphaproteobacteria; order Rhodobacterales; family Paracoccaceae; genus Paracoccus; species Paracoccus sp. SMMA_5_TC. The sequence continues at coordinate 2,039,289 of NZ_CP102355.1, read as the reverse complement.
TCGGCCAGGCGCGGGTTCGCACGCCAGCTTCTCTGGAAGGCCTCGAACGGCAACCCGTCGTCCAGAGCCTTCTGCACCTCGCCCCTCATCGCCTCGAGCAGGTCCAGCTCCATCGCCTTGGCGACCGTGAAGGCGACCGCATGCTCCTCGGGCTCGACATCCTCCCAGGCAAAGGACGGCCGCAGCCCCTTGACCCGCAGAAACCGGCTTGCCTCGGGCGGCGGGCCGGGGTTGAAACTGTAACCAGGACGGTCCCGCATCTCGCTCAAACCCGACCCCCCGAAAATTTGCCGCAGGAGCGGCCTTTGCCGCCCTCGGCACCCAAGACACCCGCGAGACCGAACCCCCGTTTAAAAACGCCGGAAACCCGTTTAATCGGCGAAATGCCGGCCCGCCCTGCGCCTGCCGGTTCAGCCATCGCGCACATCGCCAAGCGCACGCCCCAAAAACAGCCCCTTGATCAGGGTCTCGACCGCCAGTCCCGTCGGCATGGCCTTCAGCGCTTCCGGCAACCGTTTCAGCGCGTCCTCATAACTGGCGGCGCCGTCCATGACGGTGGCGACGGCGGCCTGCAGGTCGTCTGCCAGCTCCTGCCAGTCCTCGACCATACCGGCCTCGATCTCGTCGATGTCGTCGCCCGCCCCGCCGCTGCGGTTCAGCGCCAGCCTGCCGGGCTCGGATGGCGACGGCGCGCCCGGCAGGCCGCCGACGACCTCGTCGCCCTGTTCCGGGTCGGAAAACCCAAGCTTGCGCCGCAGTTCGCTGGCCTTGAAGGTGACGCCGATACCGGCCAGCGACACCGCTCCGTCGATCTTGGCCTTCACGTCCTCGGGCTCGTCGACGGACAGGATCAGCCGCGGATAGACCTCTTGCACCCCAAAGTTCAGGTCCACGAACGGCCGCACGATATCGCGGTTGATGGTCCCGGTCACCGCCCTGGCGTCGCTGACGGCAATGTCGTGGCGCACCTCGTCATGCACCTTCGCCTGCGCCTGCGACGAGCCGCTGTCCGCGGTCATGGTCTGGCCGAGTACCGCCTTCGATATCTGCTCGTCGGTCCAGCGTGCAAAGGTCTCGAACAGCTTGTCGCCGGTGGCGCTGGGGCCGTTCTCAAACTCGATCTCCATTGCCTTGGGCAGGACGGCCGCGGCATCGGTGCCGATATTGGCCACCGCCTGAAACAGCTTGCGCACATCCTCGGCCGTGGCCTCGGGTCCGTAGCGACCCAGGCGCAGCGGCAGACCGTAGGTCTCGATGAAGGCGATCCAGTCCTTCAGCGTGTATTGCTTGCACATCCAGGCAAACGCCACGACCCGCGCCAGCCCGCCGCGCCAGGTCAGGCCGGACTTGATGCGTGCGCGATGGACCGCGAATTTTGCCGGCGCCAGCGCCACGCCATCCACAGGTTCGGCGTCATCCAGCAGGCGGATCTCGCATCCGGTCTCACGATCGAACACGAAATGCCGCGGGTCGCGGTGGATGAAGCCGTTGAAGGTCCACAGCCGCGAGCCGCGAGCCCAGTCGAGTTCGACCACCGAGAAGCTCTTGCCCAAAGCATCGAGCAGATCCTCGATCAGGTCGGGCAGGCCCTCGTGATCGGCGATATGGGCCTGGACGGCCTCGGCGATCTCCTTGGCCCGCGCATCGTCGCCGCCCGGCTTGACGATGGGCGTGATGCCGCTGATCACCCGCTTGCGCGTGCCCATCACTGACAGGTAATGCGGGTCGCGCTCCTCCATCTCCTCGGCCAATGTCAGGAATTCTGTCAGATCACCCTGGTCGCAAGCCCGCAGGATCGTGGCCAGGCGCTGCGGCGTCAGCCCCGACGCGGCCGACCCCGCCCAGACCTGCCTGATCCCGGTCATGCCCGGTTCGGCCAGGCGCCGGGTTAGCGCCTGGGTGCGGATCGGGCGGCCAAAAGCATCCAGCAGAGCCATCAGAACAGTCCTTTCCCGGCACGGAAACCGCCGGTGGTCACGATATCGCGGTCATGATCGACCGATTGCAGGGGAACAGGCCGGTAGTCATAGGGTTGGTAGACGGTCTTCGCTGCCGATGCGGCCAGCGCCCCGGCCCAGAACCGGTCCGCGTGCCCGTCGGTGTCGGTATCGGCAACCAGGCGCGGGATACCGGTCAGCCCGACCTGCTTCTTGATGGCATGCAGGTCCGCGCGCAACACCACGTCGCCGGCCGGAATGCGCAGGCGGCGATCCTGCATCATCTCTTTCAGGATGGTGGCCAGGTCCAGCTTGATGGCCGCCGACATCAGCACCCCCTCTACCCGGCCTTCCCCGTGCGCCCGCCGCGCGTCCTCGACGGGTTTCTCGCCCATGCCGGTCTGATCCATCCGCACCCGCACCACATGATAGCGGCGCATCACCTCGGCCAGCAGATGGTCCTGCTCGGCAAAGCTGATCCGGCGCCGGGCGATGATCTCGCGCGTGACCATGACATCGCCGACCTGTTCCAGCACCCAGATGACGAAAAGATCCTTGCGGGCTGCGATATCGACCCCGACAAAACAGGGGCCGCCCTGGTATAGCCCGGGAATGCCGGCCACCGGGCTTTCGCAACCGGCGATCAGGTCGAAGTCCAGCCAGGCGCTTGCCTCGTCCAGCCACTTGAGTTCGTATTCCTGCGCCCAGGCATCCTCGTCAGCCATCCCCTTGCGCAGCGCGTCGATATCGCGGTCGAGCCCTTGGCGCACAGCCTCGTAGATATCGACCACATGACGCGACCAGACCGTGTCCTCGGCCGTCATCAGCTCATAGAACTTGTTGCCCTTGCCGTTCGGGGTCGAGATCACCCGCAGCTTCTGCTGGCCCTTCGAGATGACGGGGAACAAGGCGGCCCAGATGTCGCGGGATTTGGCATGAAACGCGAATTCGTCCAGGATCACATTGGCTGAGAATCCCCGGGCAGTATCAGGGTTCGCCGGAAGAGCCGTGATCCGGCTGCCGTTCGGAAAGCGCACCTCGAGCGCCTTGTAGATCGCGTCCGGCCCCTTGTCCTGCGGGGCCCTGAATTCGCCTTCGGAAAACTCGGGTTCGCCACCCTTCAACAGGGTGTTATAGACCTCGTAAAACGCCTTGGTGAACGGCTTGATAACCTCGGTCATCATCTCGGCCGCCTGGCGCTCGCCGCGCGACAGGATCACCCAGCGCGCGCGCCGACCCTCGATCCAGCCGCGAAAGCAGTCGTCGGCGCATTCGCCGCCCGTGGTGAAGGTCTTGCCGGTCTGGCGGCTGAACATGCCGATCTTGAACCTGGAGCGGTCGTCGATCCATGCCCGCTGATAGGGCAGGAAATTGACCACCGGGGACAAGGGCGCTGTCATTCCGTCACCTCGATTTCGACAAAGGCGCGCAGCATCGCCAGCTCGGCCAGCAGCCGGTCGATTTCATCCGCGCCGCGGCGCAGGCTGCGGCACAGGGCAGGCATCGCCGCATCGTCGGCAGACCGTTCCTCCAGCGCCCGGGCCTGGGCGCGCAGCTCATTGATGATGTCTCGCGCGCCGGTCATCTGTGCGCCCCGACCGGGATCAGATAAGGCATGCCCCAAAGCCAGGCGATGCTGGCCTGCCCTTCGCCGGCATGCACGGTCTCGATCCCCGCGCTGGTCAGAACCAGCAGGCGCAGCGGCAGCGGCGCCAGACGCCAGTTGACCGCAGCAACCAGATTGCGGGCAGCAAACCAGTAGCCCATCACGCAAATCCCATGATCCGTCGGGCCTTGGCCGCTGCCTCGGCATCGATATCGCCCGAGGCGACGGCTGCCTCGAGTTTTTCGGCCTGCTGCTTGCGCTCGGCCGCGATCATCTGCTGGCGGATCCCCGAGGACGCCATGACATCCTTGAGCATGCGACCGATGAAGTGCAGCTCCCTGGGGTCGATTTCGTCGCCCTCCTTGCCCAGCTGCTTCTCCATCACCTTGAACGCCAGGGCCGTGATCATCTGGAACAGCACATTGTGGCGCTTGGCCTCCTCCTCGAGCCCGTTCTCCAGCATCCATTCCTGCGCCCAGGCGCTGGCGGTTTCCTGGGTCTTGACGAATTCGCGGTATTCCTGGCTGAACCGATGCACCGTGGCGTGGTGAAAGCTGATCACCTTGCCGGCCTCGGCCAGCTTCTCGTTCAGCTCCTCGGTAATGGCGACATAATCGGAAAACCCGCGCTCGCGCAGGGTCTGCTGAAGCCAGTCCCGGATCTCCGGCGGCAGCTGATCGACCTTCCTGGGCGGCGGCATGTCAGATCCTCGGGCGGGGGCGCTGCACGCCCGGATGCTCGGCCAGTCCCGCCGCCAGATCCACGCCGCGCCGCGTTGCGGTCACCACCACGAAGGCAGCTGCAGGATCGAAGGTCACAAACCCCTGCTCGCGCAGCCAGCAAAGCTCCGTCATCAGCGCATCATGGGACAGCGGCAGCCCCAGGCTTCGCAGTACCCCCTGCAGGACCGAGGCGTTGCTCACGTAGTCGGTCACCTCGGCGAGATGGCGCAGCACCGCCAGGCGGCGATGGCGACTGACCTCCTCTGCATAACTGGTCATGTCAGGCTTTCGTCCTCATCAGATGGTCCTCCTGGCGGCTGACCACCGCCTCGACCCGTGACAGTATCTGGCCCTGTCCCTGCATGGCGGCGCGCACCTCGCGCATGTCGCCCCGCATCTCGGCCATGGCCAGCGACAGGCCGTGCAGGTCTTCCTTCGACGGCAGGCTCTGCAGGGACTGCTCGGCGGAATGGATGCGCTGCTCATGGCGGTCGAGGCGCTCGCCGCAGCCATCGATGCGCTTGGCAACGGCGGCATTGTGCATGCGCACCCAGCCAATCACCGCCAGGAAGATCGTGGCGATCAGGCTGAGGGTGATGGTGGTGTCGAAATTGAAGGTCATTCGCGCCCGATCCCCTCCAGGGCTTCGCGCAGCTTGGCCTCCGCCAGCGATGTCAACACCTCGGGCGTTGCCTGCGGCAGCTTGCGAATGGCATCGGGAACGCTGGCCGAGGCATGCGCCAGCGCCGCGCTGACCGCGGCATTGCCATCCAGGCCCCGCGCCAGCGCCGATCGGACTCCGGACATGATCGCCGAATGCAAGGCCGCGCGATGCCGGGCCTCGATATCGATGCCCCAGCTCTCTTCCGCCATATTGGCAAGCCGGGAAATGATGAGCGTCATCACGGTGCCGAACAGCGTCAGAACGCCAGGCACCAGTGCAGCGGAAATATCAGACCAGAAACTGTCCATGAAATACGCCTCAGGCAGGTTGGGTGTAGGTTTCGAGGATCCAGCCCTCGCGGCCGCCATAGAGGACCAGCGACCACCAGCGCCCGTCGAACTGTCCTGATCGCAGCACGGGCACGACGGTACCGTTCGGGATGGATCCGATGACATTGGGGTTCTGGGCGTTCGGCCAGCGCCGCATGTTGAGCCCCGAGCCGGCGGTCACGACCTTCAGCATGGTGACGGTCGGCGCGGGTTCGGAAGCCGCCTCCGCCACCGCCGCGCCGGGATCGTCGTGCCCCAGAACCGCCACCTTGATCTCATCGAGCGGCATCAGCGGATTGGTGTCGGTCTTGCGGCCAGGGCTGACATACCAATGGGTGGTGATGTCCGTCAGCGACGGGATGCCTTCGAACAGCGCGATCAGCAGACCCTGCAGCGTGGCCAGCTGCTCGGCAGTATAAGGCATCCAGACCCCCTCGCCATGCTCCCGGGTCTTCAGCATCTGCAAGGCGTATTCGCGCCAATCGAAATCCTGCCCCCACCATGCGCGACCCTGCCCATTCGACGCGATCATCCTGCCGGGGTTCACGATCTCGATCCCGATCGAGAACTCGTTGCAGCCGCTGCGGCCGTGGTAGCTCGAAACCCCTGCATGGTTGGCACGCCGGTTGGTGGGAACCTGCTGCTCGACCGTCCCGTCGCGCTCCAGGACGAAGTGAACACTGGCCTTGGCTGCATTCCTGCCAGCGAGATAGGCCGCGCTGTTGCCCTTCTCCAGCCGTCCCGCCGTATCGTGCAGGATCACGATCGTCGGCACGATGACGCCGCCCGTGTAATGGGCGGCGCGAAAGGGAATGCCCTCAATCTTGTGGTTGACCAGCTTCATGTCAGCCCCCGGTTGTGTCGGGCGACAGTCGCAAATTCGACTGGGGGGATAGCCTCTGAAGCTTTTCGGTGTAGTGCCGGGGACCGATCAGCCGGCGCCGCCACTCTGACAGATGCGCCTAGTCGCTGTCAAAGGGGAGCTGCATCTGCCGGGTGGCACCTGATTCGAGCGCCGCGCGATAGTTGGACACCGTCCTCGTGTGCAAGTCGCAGGCCAGGGCCACCTGCTGGATCGAGGCGCCTCGGCGCAGCATCTCCATCGCCTCGGCTCGCCGACGGCTCTGGCCGCGCATTGCACCGCAGGGAAGCGTCACCCGGCCATGGCCGATTTCCTTGATGATCAGGCTCGTCGCCTCCTCGCCGATAACCTCGGCCATCTTCGAGCCGCGGGCGCGCACCGGAATGTTGACCTGGCAGCCGCCCCAGCGGCGCAACAGCCGGATGGTCAGTTCCGGGCCGATCAATTCCTCTATCTGGCCGGCGATGCCCGGAAAGATGCTCACCGCTCGCCCCCCATCAGGTTGCGCGGCAACTTGCCGACCGGCAATACCGTCACCACGACCGGTCCGAATTCGCCCTTGTCGATCAGGAAGGAATGACCATCGATCACCACCGCGCCGGCGCCGACATCCGCCGCAGCCTGGACGCGCTGCGCGATCTCCCGGCGCAGGCGCGCGATGTCGAAGCCGCCGACACGTTCGAGATAGCGCAGGATCGCGTGATCCGAGACAATCACCTTGCGCGTCACCGGATCACCATCCCGGCCCGGCGGCACATGTCCTTCAACGCACGGGTAACATCATTGATCTGACCGGGATCGCGCAGCGCGTCGATATCGATCGGCACCGACTTCCACTTACCCTCAAAACGCGCCCGGATGAATGCATTGAGCCCCGCGCGCCCCGGTTTCTTGAGCACCCCGGCCTCGCCCAGCCGCCGCCACAGCACATGCACGAAGCGCAGATCGGCGCGCGGCGCGGGCGCATGGTGGCACGACCCTGCCCCCGCCTTGCCAGAGGTGTAGAAGGCGTTTCCATAGGGCCTGAAGCCGCGGGCCTTCAACGCATCCACCAGCTTGCGCAGGTCGGCCTCGTCCATCTCGGACATGCTGGCTTTTCCGGTCACCACCAGCTGCAGGTCGCGGCGCGTGTCATGGTCGAGGCCCAGCTCCCTGCAGCCGACGTGTATCATGCGTTTGAGGGTCAGGGCGGCGGTCATGGGCATTCCTCGGCTGCATCGTCAGGACCGGGCCACCACGCCCGGCCGACCGCGCCCCGGACGGACCGGGGCGGGTTTCGCATCAGGCGGTGGACTTCGAGGGTCGGAACCTCAGCGTGCGTCGGGCCTCGACCCGGATGCTCTCGCCCGTGCGCGGGTTGCGGGCCTCGCGCGCCGGGCTTTCCTTCACCGAAAACCGCCCGAAGCCGGGCAGGCAGACGGTCTTTCCGGCCAGGGCTTCCTCGCGGATGACGGCCACCGCGGCGCAGACGACGTCGTCGACGTCCTTGCGGCTATGGCCGGTGGCCTTCGCGACGGCGGCGATCAGTTCCGATTTGGCAAGGTTGGTCATGGGTTATCCTCTGGTTGGGGTTGCGGGTCGGGATCAGTCAACCTCGCCGCGCAGGGCGCGACGGGCGGTTTCCAGGGCGGCCTCGGGGTCCGCGATGGCGTGGGCATCGCGCATGTGGGCCTCGATCGGCGCCCAGGCGCCGGTGGTCAGCAGGTCGAAGGCCTCGCAGAACGCCTCGAGTGCGCGCGCCTCGTCGTCGGTCAGGGTGATCATCGCCATGTCGGTCGGTCCTTTCGCCTTGAGATGTCAGAACAGGGTGCCCAGGCGCACCCAAAGCAGCGCCTGCAGGACAAGGACGATGCCGGCGACCAGCAGCGCGGTCAGCGCGGCCGGGGGCGCTGCCATGTCGGTCTCGCGCGCGGCACCGGCGGCAACCGAGACCACGAAGCCAACCAGCATCAGCATGAAGGGGGCCAGGAAGGACAGCAGCATCATAGCCGGCCTCACAGCGCGCTGAAGTCGAGGTTGACCAGTTCCATCGCATTGGTCTGGCCGTTGCGGCGGTAGTACCGGATGTAGGTCGCGGTCTCGTCCACGATCAGCGCATCGCTGATCGCCTGCATCGCCTGCTCCCAGCGCTCGTCGCGGCTGCCGTCCGGCCGGCGGATCGGCAATTTTTGCAACCGCAACACGCGCTTGGTGTCGATGCGCCCGGCCTTGTTGACCTGGAATGCGTCGTTGATCAGGACGACGATGTTCTGATCCGCACCCTCGGCCCAGGATTCGATGCATTCGTCGATCAGCGCCTTGGCCGCCTGCAGTTCCGGCCCGAAGGTGATGCGATCCGCAACGCAGATCCGCACCTCCGTGGAGCCGTCGAAGGCCGCGATGCCGAAGCCTCCCTTCTGGCCGCCCAGCTTGGCTCCGTATTTCTCGAACAGCAGCGCCTTGGCGGCATACATCTCCTCCATGGACGATTTCTTGAAGGCGCTCATCACCTTCTGGATGCTCTCGGCGCCGGAAACCAGCCGTTCGGCCAGTTCGTCCTTCATCCGGTCGGCATCGCTGACCAGGTGCTCGGGCACCGTGCGGCCCTGGCGATCTAGCCATTTTCGTTCAGCATTCATTCCTCGGCTCCTTTCAAAGGCTAAGGTCGCAACCCCAGTCGGGGTCGCAGCAACCATGGCATTGCGGGCAGGTGTGCCGCCCGGATGGCAGGGGTGGGGGATCGTCCAGCATCCGCAGCAGTTCGAACGCCTGGCGGCGAAGCGCGTGCATGGTCGTGCCGATGCTGACGGCCGGGCTATCGCTGTCGAGGGCCTGCGCTGCGGCAAGCACGGGCGCGCAATGCATCAGCGCCCGCAACAGGAACGGATCGTCCTGAAAATCGCGAATGATGTCCGAAGCGGCCGCCAGTTCGGCCATCACATCATCCTGGGCATCGATATCCGTGCAACCGGTCAGCATTTGCCACTCCTGTGGAAACGTGGGCATCCATGGCAGGCGCGGTACATCCGCACCCGCAAGCTGTTGACATTGACAAAGGAACGGGCCTTCAGCTGCCAGTCCCGGCAGACGTTGGCGGGGATGCTGCCCAGGGCCGGGCAATCAACTGTCAGGCTCTCGAACACCCCCCTGAAGACCTGTTCAACGCCGGCCAGATCGGCCCGATACTTGTTGCGCAGCACCTGGCTGACCAGTGCCGACGAACGCCCCAACCGCGCCGCCACCCGGCTCTGGCTGCTCGCCTCGCACTCGCGCGCCAGGGCCGCGACCCAGTCCGGCAGCGCCTCCCCCCAGGCCAGGCGGGCAGTTTCCACCGGGCCGCTCATCGCGCGCCCCCGGTGAAATGCACCTCGCCGGTGTTAGGATCGTAGACCTGGTGCACCCGCTGGGTTTTCGGTGGCACCGGCCCGGTGTCGCGGATCAGGCGATAAATCGCGGCCCGCTTGGGGGGTGCGGCCTTCTGAACCACCTTCAGATAACCCGCCGCCAACAGATGGCTGCAATACACCTTGGCGTGGTTTTCGGTCGTATCGACCTCGGTGGTGGTCGAGTGCGCCGCCAGGTCGCGAGCACTGAACTGCTTCAGCATCCGCATCGAGCGCCACAGGTTCAGCCCCGCCCCCCCGGTCTTGACCGGCGTTCCGTCCGCCTTCAGACGCGGCGCATGAAAGCCCGTGTCGCGCAGAATGCGATAGGTCGACCGCCCCTGGTCCTCGGCCTTGTCGACGATCCCGCCGGCGACAAGGGCCTTGAGATAGGCTGCAACCGTGCTGGCCGCGACCTTGCTCGCCACCTGCAGCTCGGTCCGCGTCATCGGCCCGCTCGCCGATTTCAGCGCCTCCCAGATCAATTGCCGGTTGTCGCGGCTTTCATGCACGGGCTTACGAGTCATGCGAATTTCCTCGGGGCGGGCGCGGCGCCGGTGAAGAAATCCCTGGTCCAATCCTTGACCGACATCCGGGTCAGGCCCTTGGTTCGCGCCAGCTCGGCCAGCAGCGACAGGTTCACGCAAATGCGCCGAACCGAGGCGTTCGAAGCCTGCAACACCGCCGCCTGCAACTTCGGGTCCAGCTCGATGCCCGCGCAATAGATCTCGGCCAGCAGCCCGACCTCGCGCAGATCGGCGGGCTGTGCCCCAACCCAGTCCAGCATCCGGCCGTGGACACGCTCCCAGCGCGCCAGCTTCTGCGGCAGCCGCTCCTCGCCGATCAGGATCACCGGGGCCTGGCTGCTCTCGTAGATGTCGCGGATCATCTCGATCATCGACGGGGACATCAGATAATCGGCCTCGTCGATGATCAGCGGCCGGCCGGTCTTCATCAGCTCGTCGGCGATCTGATCCACCATGATCGCGATCGTGCGCCCCGGCGGCAACGACAGCTCGCGCGTGATGGCCTCCGCCAGATGGCGGCGCGACCATACCGATTTGACCTGCACCTGATAGGCATTGGTCTCATTGGCGTTCCACACCGCGGCCGTGGTCTTGCCGTAACCGCTCGGACCATAGAAACAGGCCATGCCTGGCAGGTCCGGGCCGCGGTTCTGGATGCGGTCGATCAACTGGTTGAAGCGCACGACATTGCGCAAGAGCGCAACGCTGTTGTTGCGGATGGGCTGCTGATAGGTCATGCTTTTCCTGCTCCTTTCGTTAGGGCAGCGCGGTCGGTGGTGCCAACCTTCGCCGGCCGCGCATTTTTCATCCGATCGCATCCGGGCCGAACCTTTCGGCCATGCGCTCATGGGTTCGGTATTCCGCCGTCTGCTGATAGCCATAGAGCCATTGCGCCTCGGCGCTGCCGACGGGGGCGTCCGCGGCCAGCTTCGCTTCGATCTCCTTGGCCCGCCGCCACCGCCCGGCGCTGTCATCCGGCACCTCCGAGACCGGCTCGGGGGTGCGGAACTTGAGCACCATCGCCGCCTCGTGCGCGGCCTCGTCATCGCGGTATTCAGGCTGCGGCATGGCGCGATTGATAACCGGAGCCCGCGCCTGCTGCACCAGCTCGACCACCCGGCTTTCAGGCGCGGCGATGGCATCGCGAACCAGATCCTTCAGCTCGGCCGCGACACGGGCCGCATCGACCGGACGTTCGGCCGCCAGCGCGGCCTTGGCCAGGCGCTTGCGTCGCCGCTCCAGCGCCGCCGCTTCCTGCGCGGCAGCAAGGTTGAAGAACTCGGTCCGCTCTTGTGTGGCCGCAAATCCAAGGTAGCTGCCGTCCAGCGCATAGATCTCCAACCCGGCATTCAGATCCTCGGGATCGAAGCGGCAGATCACCCGCGTTCCGGCGATATCGGTCATCCAGTCCGACCAATACGCCGCCTGGTGCATGGTGATGCGGCCATGCGTGGCATGGGCCTTGCGCACCTCCTGGCCCATCAGCCACAGCCGCCGCTGTTCCGGGGTCGCCTTGCGGATCGGCGCGCGGGCATAGCTGTCGGCGAAGGTCTCGTCGAAGCTGCGGCCCCGGCAGGTCGGTGACTGCCGCCCGACCCGGGCATTGTGCTGCTCGATGCCATCGGCAACCACCGCCACGAAATCGGCCAGGGGGATCGCCCGGCTCATGTAGTTCTCGGGCTTCGCATCGGGCCGGTTGCCTACATAGGCCCCCGCCAGGCGGGGATCCTTGGCGATGCGCTGCGCCATGTCGCGAAATGCCCGCTCGACCGGCTTCGCCTGACCATGGGCTGGTTTGGCCCAGTGGATCTGGATGCCCAGCTGCGGCAATACCCCCAGGGGGTCGTCGTCACGCACCTTGAAACGAAACCGCGTGGGCGCGCCTCCCGACAGCCATTTGTTAGCGAATTCCATGCCGTTGTCGAACAGGCAGTGCCGCGGGATACCCCAGGTCTCGATCAGCTCGCCGAATGCGGACATCACCGCCACCTTGTTCGGGTCGCGATCGATGCGCCAGGCCAGGATCTTGCCAGAATACAGATCCTGGAAGGCCACCAGTTGCGCCCGGCGCGGCTTGTCGTCGTCCTCCCACTGCACGAACACGTCGAACTTGTGGCAGTCGGCATTGACCCCCTCCATCGCCACCATCTGCGTCCGGTCGCGGATCTGCGGCGGAAAGCACCGCGCCAGACCGCGCTCGCCCTCGCGAGCCAGAACCCTCGTCACGCGGGGGATGGCCTCGATCCGCCGCCGCGCCGTGCGTTCGCTCATCACCGCCAGCCCCTTGGCCCGCGCGATGCGGCACGCCACGTCGTATGACGCGGCAAAGGACGGCGCTTCAAGGCGCAGGTAATCGGCCTTCAAAATCGCCAAAAACGGCTGAAAATCCCCGATCGCACCGTCCCGCCTGGCATCGCGCGCCGCCACGCGATGGCGCGGTGCCAGATAGGCCAGCCAGTCGGCGTGATCGACCCCGTCGACCAGGTCGAGCCAGCGCCAGATCGTGCGCGCCGAGGTGCCGAAGGATTGGGCGATCTCGCGTGCCGCCTGATCGCGGCCGACCAGCCCCGCAAAGGTCTCGAACTTCTGCAAAACCTCCAGGCGCTCCCTGGCCTTGGCGCGTGCCTCTTCGGGCAGTTCCTCGAAATCGCGCCAGGCATCGTCGCGGTCCGGCTTCGCGGACGCCCCGCCCTGCGGCGCGACCGCGACCAGCAGCGCCTTGCGCGCGCGTTCGGGCAGAACCGACCAGTGATATTCCCAGCCGCCGCCCTTGCCCGCGCGCATCCGTGCCTTGCCGGGCTGCTCGCGCCACGCCTCGCGCTGCGCAAGCGCGTTGATGCGCCGTTTCGTCGTCGGCAGCCCGGGCAGGCCGGCATCGGCCAGCGCATCCGGCGTCCACCATTCGCGGTCCGGGGTCATGCCTCATCCCCCGGCAATGGCGCCGCGTCGCGCATGATGCGCAGCATCTCCGGCCAGCATTGTTCCAGAAACCGGCGCTTGGCGGCCATCGGCGCACGGGAAAAGCGGTTGGTCAGCTCGTTATAGGCGGCTGTTGCCTCGTCCACCGGGAACGGCCCCTCGTAACCGGGCTGGGCGATCTTCCATTGCTGGCGGGCCTCGGCGGCGGATCTGGCCGCCCCCTGCGACAGCAGGGCCACCACCTCGTAGCGCTCGGCGGCATTGCCGATGCGGGCGATCACCTGCAAGTCCTTCAGCGTCACCGGCCGCGGCGCCGACCGCAGGCGCGCCACCTCGTCCGGGCCAAGCCGCGACCCGGCGGCGACGATCTTGCGCACCTGCCGCTCGGTCATCCCGAACTTCTCCGCCGTGACCGTTGCGAAGGCTGCAACGGAACTCGGTTCCGTTGCACAATTTTTGTGCAAAGCGCCTGCTACGCCGGCCCGCGTCTCTGGATGCAGCCGCTCATAGACCGCCTTGCGGGTGGCCAGGAACACCGCCGTGTCCAGCGCGTTCAGCTCGGCCCCCGCCAGGTTGCCGTCGATCTCCAACAGCCGCGCCTGATCCTGGGTGCATTCGAACACCCGCACCGGCACGCTCTGCAGCCCCAGCCGCCGCGCCGCCTCCAGCCGATGCGCGCCGTCCAGCAACTCATAGACCAGCCCCCCGCCCTGCTTGTCGCGGCGCTGGCGCACCACCAGCGGGGTGACGATCTGGCCCAGCTCTGCCACCGAGCCCAGGATCGCCTGAACCCCGGCCTCGCTGACCGGGCGCAGCCGGCTTTCGGCCGTGATGCCGTCGGGCGGCAAGGCGGTTTTCGTCGCGATCAGGATAGGTTCAGCCATGGTTCACTGTCCGGTCGATTTGTTGGGCCGTCAGGCGGCCAGAAAGATCACGAAAATGATGTAGGCGGTCGCGCACAGGCACAGCCCGCCCACGACGTCGCCCCAGATGCTGGCGTTCAGCCGGTCGTGGCCGGCCTTCAGCCGTTGCCAGCCCGCGCGCAGGAGGGTGGGGAAGCGGCGCGGGCTGGCAGGCTCACGCGGCTCGGCGGTGGCAGCCCGAGCGCGGAGACGGGAAAGAATGTGACCGATCATGCCAAACCCCCGAGCTTGTGGGAGAAATCCGGCATGATAGGCTGGCGGCACCGGGGGATGTTCACAGCACCCCCCGATGCCTTCATCCCCTTCTGCAACACCCAAAAGGAGACGATCTTGATGAAGCCTGTCCGCGAGAAAGCGCTGGCTGCCATTTGCCGCAGGAACAATACCCACCCACAATTTTGCGGATGGGAAACACCGGACCGCGACAGCCTCGTTGCTGCTATGAACACGTTCCTGGCAGAGCTGCCCAACGACCAGCCAGACACCCTGCGCTTTGTCGGCGCTGCCGAAGAGGCGCTGATCGCGCAAGTGCTCACCCGCATCGCGATAGCCGGAAGCATCGACATCCTGAAGGCGATGTCGGTCGAGACCATCGCCAATTTACGTGCGGTTCTCCGCACCTCGAAAGAACACATCGAAATCATGTCCGCTCACCATCCGCATTGGCCACAAGTGCCTCGGGGACTGTCGGACTGGGATGCCGCCCTGTTTGTTCTCGTGAGCGAGGCCATTCATACTTGAGGTAAGCGTCAATCAGACCCCGCTGATAAGCGACACGGTGCTCCGGATCTGGAAAGAAGTCGGGATCGACTTCTTCGAGATCTTTCGCATGTCTGGCCTTGATCAGCTCCAAGGTATTCTGGGGTTTACCCGTGATGGCGCCGTATTCCGCCCACTCTTCCTCGCTGATGAAGCAGGGATGCTCATCAATAGGGCTGTGCCGGGCACACGCCCGCGCCCGCACCGCAGCCGCATCGCCATAAACCTCGGCCAGCTCGTGCAGCGGATACCGCGCGTCGATGATCTCCTGCATCCGCAGGCTGATGATCGCCCGCAGGCTCGACAGCCGCTCAAGCGCCCGCGGCCCGTCATCCTCGATCAGCAATTCGCCCAGCAGCTGCGCACGCGCGCCATCGGGCAGCCCATTCAGCGCCATCCGCGCGATCTCGCGCAGCGCCACGAATTCGTTCTGCATCACGCAGCCTCCTTGGTCTTGTCAGGCCGCGGAATGTCCCGCGGCCACTCCAGATCGACCGGCCAATGACTAGCGAGGTAGCGCAGCACCTTATCCGCCGTGCGCATCGTGCAGCTTCCACCCGCCAGAAGGCGATCAAAGAACTTACCGTCATTCACCGCGTAGGCGCCGACAGTCGTCAGCCTGTAGCCACGGTGGTCCGCATATCTTTGTGCGATTGAAACGAGGTGGTCTGCGGTCATCTAGCGACTCACTTAGGCAATGTCCTAACTATATATATAGGCTATTGCCCAATTGTAAAGAGGGAATTTTTTGGGCAATGTCCCAACTGCAAGCTGGGACGCTCTATGAACTTTGCTGATATTATTCTCGCTGAACTTGAGAGGCGTGGCCTGAACGTGAACCAGGCGGAGGTTGCACATGGCTTCCCCCAAGGTTTCATCCGTGGCGTTGTCAGGAATGACGACAAGCGTGCAGTTCCTAGCATCCAAAAGGCTGCTCAGATTGCTGAGGCGCTGGGGTTGGAATTATACATAGGCCCGCCGCGCGATTCTGGGCCTGTGACGCAGGTGACGCTTGACGGTTCGGAATATGCGCGGGTGCCGTTGCACGATGCGCTGCTGGCGGCGGGCGCGGGCTGCGACAACGGCGCCGAACAGATCATCGATCACCTGGCCTTTCGCCGCGACTGGCTGGCCCGCGTCGGGGTCGCCGCATCCGCCGCCCGTTTGGCGCGCGTCCAGGGCGACAGCATGCAGCCCACCATCTGGCCGGGCGACATGATCCTGATCGATACCAGGCGCACCGATCCGCCCCTGCGCAAGCGCGACAGCCACGATCAGCGCCGCTCGCCCATCTATGCGATGATTGACCGCGGCGAGGCCCGCGTGAAACGCATCGAACGCCCCGCGCCTGACCTGATGATGCTGCTGTCCGACAACCCAGACTACCCGCCCGAACTGCGCCAGGGCAAAGACCTCAAGGATCTCACCATCATCGGCAAGGTGGTCTGGTGGGGGCATACCGTAAGGGAGTGATCGTGTTTGGCTGGTTGAAGAAGAGACCCATCACAAGCAACCCGGCGCAGGCACATGCGGAGCTGGATGACGGTCCCTTTCGCTATGACCTGAACGGCAGGGCGATCCGCCCTTCTTTTCCGGGCCTGACAGATCCCGCGAAGGCAAGCATTGCCCAGAAACACCGGGCTGTCTCTTGGGCGATGGAATGGACAGGGAACGGGGATATGCCGGTAACGATCGAGGCAATCGCGGCCATGATTGATGATGTCCTCGTCGGTCGCAAGCCCAAGAAGAGCGACCCAGTTGCACCAGTCCTTTCCGCCACGCTCCGGGCATTGCGCCTCGCGGCACAGGACAATCGCATGGCACGCACTGCATCCGCATTTCCCTGGGTCGAGCTCAGGCTAGGTCCGCAAGAACATCCATGCCGCCTCGCACTTGACATGTCGAACCAGCTTATTCTGATGGCTGAGCGACCGATAATCCCCCTGCCAGGGTGCGATGAAAGCGAATGCAAATGCTGGCTTCGACAGATCACAAAGGCGGAAGCCGCAAAACGCAAAACCACCTGACGCAGTAGCGTGTTCCTGTTAAGTTCTCATTTTACTGATTTGAACCACAGGAACCGCCGTGCTCACCTCCATCCCCCCGACCGCGCCTGTCGCCCCCTGGCTGGGCGGCAAGCGCAATCTCGCCAAGCGCATCTGCTCCATCATCGACGCCACGCCCTGCGTGACCTATGCCGAGCCCTTCGTGGGCATGGGCGGCATCTTCCTGCGCCGCCAGGCGCGGCCCAGGGCCGAGGTGATCAACGACCGCGGCCGCGACATCGCCAACCTGTTCCGTATCCTGCAACGCCACTATCCGCAGTTCCTGGACTGCCTGCGGTTTCAGCTGACCACGCGGGCGGAATTCGAACGCCTGGTCAAGGTCGATCCTGACACCCTGACCGATCTGGAACGCGCGGCCCGGTTCCTCTACCTCCAGCGCACGGCCTTCGGCGGCAAGGTCTCGGGTCGCAACTTCGGCGTCGATCGGGCGCGGCCGGGCCGGTTCAACCTGTCCACGCTGGAACCGATGCTCGAGGATCTGCACAGCCGCCTCGCCGGTGTGGTCATCGAATGCCTGGACTGGTCCGCATTCATCCCGCGCTATGACAGCGCCGACACGCTCTTCTATCTCGATCCGCCCTATTGGGGCTGCGAGGACGATTACGGCAAGGCGATGTTCGCGCGCGCCGATTTCCAGCACCTGGCCGAGATGTTGGCGGGGATCAAAGGGCGGTTCATCCTGTCGCTGAACGATGTTCCCGAGGTGCGCGAAACCTTCGCTGCCTTCGACCTGGTCGAGGTCCGCACCACATACACCATCAGTGGCAAGCGCAACGATCAGCCGGGTGGCCGGGCCGAGCTGCTGATCTCGAACTTCGTGTAGGGTGTGATAACCGGATTGTAACTGTCACATGGTAGCGTATCGCCATGATTACATCCTGCGTCGCTGCCATCTGCATCACCGGGGCCGTCGCGATCGACGGCGACACGCTGCGCCTGAACAGCCCTGGGAAAAGCTTTCGGCTCCGCCTGTGGGGCATCGACGCGCCTGAACTGAAAGCACCGTTGGGTATCGATGCCCGCGAAGCACTTGCTCGCCTCGTCGATAATAAAACGGTCTCTTGCGATCTGATGGACGTCGACAGATATG
This sequence comes from Paracoccus sp. SMMA_5_TC, assembly GCF_009696685.2. Classification (NCBI taxonomy): domain Bacteria; kingdom Pseudomonadati; phylum Pseudomonadota; class Alphaproteobacteria; order Rhodobacterales; family Paracoccaceae; genus Paracoccus; species Paracoccus sp. SMMA_5_TC. The sequence goes on along the minus strand of NZ_CP102355.1, from coordinate 2,021,523 downwards.
GCCGCCCTGTGGTGCGCTGCGGCACTGCGACGACACCTGACATCGCCTGCGAGCTGGGGCTAGACCGGACGGCAAGGGACTTTCCCCGATACAGTGCCGGATATTATGCCAGTTGTGCTCCAGCACAAAAATAGCGTCCCAGTTTGCACGGCGCCCTTCACGGGAAATCCACAGGAATCTGCATAAACTTCAATATACTGCCAAACTGGGACGCCAAGATGGCAACTGGGACGCCAGCGTCCCAGTTCGGATGCTCAAACTGGGACGCTCGGCCTTCGCGCCAGCGCCGACATACACGGTCGCGCTGGCCATCACACCACCTGTAACGTCCCTTTAAACCCAAGTTTTACAGGCAATCCATGCCCGGACAGCGTTGCAGCCTCATCCGCCGCGCCAGCAGAGTGTCTGCTCAAGAAACTGACAATCCTGTTGGCCAACATGCTGCTCTAGCGGGCCAGATCACCCATACTGTCAGCCACGGCTTCGCAGAGCGCGTCAGATCCTCACCCCTGATTTCCTCAATGTTTTCATGCGATTTCTCAGCACTTCGCACTACTTCGGACGTCTTCGCTTTTCCTGACAGTATCTGTGTCAATCAACAATGCTGGCCGCGCGCTCCTCATCATATTTCTCGAACCGGTGCATGGCGTGGTTGCGCCAGGCATTCTTCACGAAGCGCAGATGGGTCGCGGCTTCTGCGGCACATTGCTCGGCCTCGGGACCATGGCTGCGCTTGCCGACTTCGCGGATCCGGGCCTCGATCTGGTTGATCACCTGATTCCAATTCGCGTCGGCCGGCACATCGTGATGATGTGCCAAGGCACCCAGCCCGGCCTCCATGACCCGCATCAGATGCATCACGCAGGCTGTCCAACGTCCGACGGCACGGCATTTTGCCGCTTCCCGGATGTCGAAACACGCCGAGGGAAAGGCATCCTCGACCACCGCGCCGAAGGGGGACGGATCGTCGAACCAGATCGCGTGCCGCCGGTCGAGGGTATAGAGCTTTCGCCCCGACAACTCGTCGATGATCGTCTGCGCGAGCGAGACGCAGTGCCGGCGCAGTTCCTCGAGCACCGTCGCGCCCACCACCGGTACGGCCAACCCGGGCCGAATCAGTATCGCCTGCCCGGAAAACTCGCTGGAAACGGCATTCAGACAGGCCGCGGCCGCAACGATGTTGCCGTTTTCCAGGCGTCCAATGTCGCAAAGGCTCCTCAGGACGAAACGATTGAACAGGTGCGGGTTCGCTCGCCCGCTTCTCTGGAAGGCTTCTAAAGGTAACCCGTCGTCCAGAGCCTACCGGACCTCGCCCTTATCGCCTCGAGCAGGTCCCGCTGCATCGCCCTGGCGACCGTGAACGAAACCGCGGTCTGCGCCGGATCAGCGTTCCAGCAACTGCTTGTGATTTCGATAAAGCAGGATCAGCCCGATCAGCAGGCAGGTCAGCGCAACGGCAACCACGTAACCGGCGTTGATATATGATGCCTCGTAGGTGGGATAGATGCCGCGCCGCATCAGGCCGACGCAATGGATCAGCGGATTATACCACAGGATGTCCTGCGCCTTGGGCGGCATCATCCCGTAAAGGAAGAATATCCCCGACATCAGGAACAGCGGCCGGGTCAGGATGTTCCAGATCCGCTCCCACACGGGAAAGGCGGTCATCAGATAGCAGTTCAGCGTGCCGACGCCCGTCGCCAGCAGCACCACCAGCAGCAGCGATTCAAACACCGATGACAGATCGCCCGGAGCGGGCAGCCGATACAGCAGATAGATGCCGCCAAAGACGATGGCGATCACCGTGGCATGCGTCAGCGCATTCAGCAGCACGCGGGCGATAATGGTGTCGATGAAGGTGACGCTGGGATAGGCTAGGAAAGGCCGCGAAAACCGGATCGAGGCCGCCACCTTGTGCGTCATGTCGTTGAACATGGCGAATGGCAGAAAGCCGGTCGCGTAGAACAGCGGAAAGTTGGACCCCAGCCCCGGGCTGCGCAGCGCCAGGCTGAAGATCACCGACAACAACGCCACGCCCAGAACCGGTTCCAGCACCGCCCACAGATAGCCCCCGACCGAACGGCCGTAGGTGGTCGCCATCTCGCGCAACATCAGCGCCACGATGATCCGCGGCAGACGAAAGCGTGGTCCGACCCGCCCACGCGCGCCTGTCGCAAGTGCAGGCTTTTGCGGCGGACGCATGTGCGGGGCAAGGGATTCGGATGTGGCTTCGGACATGGGTGAGCAGCCTTTCGTGAGCCGGTAATATGGCGCAACTGCGCTGAAAAGGTAAACCCCGACCCGGCAGGCATGAAACAGGTCACATCCCCGGCGATCGGCCGCCGGGCAGGATTGTCGCGCCAGATTTTATCGTATATCGTCGATTGACGATTTTAGGTAACTGACGATGGAATCGGACGAATTGCTTTGCAATCTGGCCAAGGCACTGGCCCACCCGGCACGGTTGCGCATCCTGCGGCTGCTGCAGGCGACGCCGGGATGCATCGGCGGCGATATCGTGGGCGCAGTGGGTCTGGCGCAATCGACGGTGTCGGAACATCTGCGCATCCTGAAGGCCGCCGACCTGATCCGGGGCGACATCGACGGGCCCCGCGTGTGCTATGCGCTGAACCCCGACGCCGTGCTGCCGCTGTCACGGTTTCTGGCCGGACTGACCCCGCCGCCGGCTGGGCCATGCTGCCAGCCTCTTGGCGGAGAAACGCCATGAGCCTTTTCGAGCGTTGGCTGAGCCTGTGGGTCGGGCTCAGCATCCTGGGCGGCCTTGGCCTGGGCAATCTGATGCCTGGGCTGTTCGGCGCGCTGGCGGCGCTGGAATATGCCTCGGTCAACCTGGTGGTGGCGGTGCTGATCTGGGCGATGGTCTATCCGATGATGGTCGCCATCGATTTCGGCGCGCTGAAGGACGTGGGCCGCCGCCCGCGCGGGCTGGTGATCACGCTGATCGTGAACTGGCTGATCAAGCCCTTTACCATGGCGGCGCTGGCCGTGCTGTTTCTGGAACATGTGTTCGCCGGGCTGATCGATCCGGCCAAGGCACCGGAATACATCGCCGGGCTGATCCTGCTGGGGGCCGCGCCCTGCACAGCCATGGTCTTTGTCTGGTCGCAACTCACACGCGGCGATCCCAATTATACCCTGGTGCAGGTATCGGTGAATGACCTGATCATGGTGGTGGCCTTTGCCCCCATCGTCGCGCTGTTGCTGGGGGTGACCGAGATTTCCGTGCCCTGGCGCACACTGATCCTGTCGGTGCTGCTGTATATCGTCATTCCGCTGATCGCCGGCGCATTGACCCGGCGGGCGCTGATCGCCCGGGGGAAGGCGGTCGAGCCCTTCATCGCCCGGCTCAAGCCGGTCTCGATGCCGGGGTTGCTGTTGACGGTCGTGCTGCTGTTCGGTTTTCAGGGACAGGTCATCATCGCCCAGCCGCTGCTGATCGCGCTGATCGCGGTGCCGATCGTGATCCAGTCCTACGGCATCTTTGCGCTGGGCTATGCCTGGGCCTGGGCCTGGCGGCTGCCGCACAGCGTGGCGGCGCCCTGCGCGCTGATCGGAACCTCGAACTTCTTTGAACTGGCAGTGGCGGTGGCCATCGGTCTGTTCGGGCTGAACTCGGGCGCGGCCCTTGCCACCGTGGTCGGCGTCCTGGTCGAGGTGCCGGTGATGCTGTCGCTGGTGGCGCTGGCCAATCGCACCCGCCACCACTTTTCGCCGCAGAACGTCACCGCCCCTGCCGCCTGCGTCACCCGACAGAAGGAGCCCCGCCGTGGATGACCTGCGCAGCGATACCCCGAACATCGACCCTGCCCTGCTGCCCGGTATCGACCGCGACCGGCTGCTGGCGCCGACACCTGCCGGCCACGCCCCGCGCATCCTGATCCTTTACGGGTCTCTGCGCAGCCGCAGCTATTCGCGCCTGGCCGCCGAAGAGGCCGCGCGCATCCTGACCTATCTGGGGGCCGAGGTGCGGTTCTTTCACCCCTCGGGGCTGCCGTTGGTGGATGACAGCGTGGACGCCAGCCACCCCAAGGTGCGCGAATTGCGTGACCTGGTGGCCTGGGCCGAAGGCATGGTCTGGTCCTCGCCGGAACGTCATGGCGCCATGACCGGGCTGATGAAAACCCAGATCGACTGGATTCCGCTGTCCGAGGGCGCGGTCCGACCGACCCAGGGCAAGACGCTGGCGGTGATGCAGGTGTCGGGCGGTTCGCAAAGCTTCAATGCCGTGAACCAGATGCGGGTGCTGGGCCGCTGGATGCGGATGCTGACCATCCCGAACCAGTCGTCTATCCCCAAGGCATACCAGGAGTTCGACGAAGCCGGGCGGATGCGGCCCTCGGCCCTATACGATCGCATTGTCGACGTGATGGAGGAATTGGTCAAGTTCACCCTGCTGACCCGCGACCGCAGCGATTATCTGGTTGACCGCTATTCCGAACGCAAGGAAAGCGCCCAGGCATTGATGCGGCGCGTCAGCCTCTCGGCCGCAACCTAGCCGGGCTGCGCGTCGATCTGCTGCGCCACCAACTGTTGCAGACGCCACAGACCGCGGTCGTGAATACCGCGTTCCTCAAGATGGGTGACGGTGTTCAGCAGGTATTCGGCGCCGCTGCCCCAATGACCGCAGGCGCGGGCCAGCGTGCGCGCCACCTCCTCCGCCGGCAGGCGCCCGGCATAATGGGGCGAGGCACGGTTCATCACGAAGGCCAGCGCCCCCACCAGCCCGGCCTCGGTCTGCACCTGGATCCATCGCGGCATGCTGTTGATCGGCTTTATGGTGAATTCGCGACGGAACAGCCGGTCGAGCTGAGAGCCCAGGTCGTCGCGGGGCAATTCATACAACACCCCCCGGCACTGTCCGCCGCGATCCAGTGCCATCATCAGCCCAGGACAGTCGGGGGTGCCGCGAAAGCGCTGCTGGCGCAGGCAGAAGGCGCGATGCCAGCCCCGCGCCACCCCGACCTGTTCGGCGCGGTGTTCGATTTCAGGTTTCCAGATCAGCGAGCCATAGGCAAAAAGCTGCGTCGGACGATCCGGCGCCGGGTGGCTGGCCAGCATCTTTTCCACCCACCAAGCATAATCGGCGTCGGTTTGCTGCGCCACCCCTGGGGTCGGGCCGGTGTCGGGCACATGCCGATGGATGCGCGCGACATGATCGGACGTCAGCGACAGTTTTCTTGCAGTTTTGGTCATGGCCCTGTCCCCGTGTCTGCGCGACAAATCCTGCTTGTCTGCCGGCAGGATAGCACGGGAATGGACCAGTCGCGCGTCCCGATCAAGCGGAACGCGCCTTTGGCAGGCACTAGGCTGCGGCCAGCCCGTGCGGCGCCAGCGTTTCCACCGCCTGATAATGCGACAGGAACACTCGCCCGGTCAGGTGATGCAGGAAATCGCTGCGTTGCAGGCGGTCCATCACCGGCCCCTTGACCTCGGAAAGGTGCAGCGCGATGCCGGCATCCGACAGGCGATGCATGACCAGCTCCAGACTTTCCAGGGCGCTGGCGTCGATGCTGTTTACCGCAGCACAGTTCAGCACCACGTGGCGCAGCTGCGGCCGCGTGGCGACCTCGTTCTGGATGATCGTCTCGATCGCGCGGGCATTGGCAAAGAACAGGCTTTCGTCGATGCGCAGGCCCAGCACCTCGGGCACACAGATGACCTGGTGGCGCAGGACGTTGCGGAAATGCTGCGTGCCGGGCACCTGGCCGATCACCGCGACATGCGGGCGCGAGATGCTCCACAAGTGCAGCAGGATCGAAACGATGACGCCGGCGATGATCCCGGTCTCGACGCCGATGGCAAGGGTGGCCACCAGCGTCACCGCCAGCGCCGAGAAATCGGCCCGCGAATATTTCCATGTGCGCGCCAGGGCACCGAAGTCGGCAAGGCTCAGCACCGCCACGATGATGGTGGCCGCAAGCACCGCGATGGGCAGGAAATACAGCAGCGGCGTCAGGAACAGCGATGCCATGGCGATGCCGATGGCGGTCAGCGCGCCCGCGGCCGGTGTCTGGGCGCCGGCATCGAAATTGACCACCGAGCGCGCAAACCCACCCGTCACCGGATAGCCCGACGAAAACGCCGCCGCCAGATTGGCCATGCCAAGTCCGATCAACTCCTGGTCCGGGCTGATCGACTGGCGCCGTTTCGCGGCCAGGGTCTGGGCAACGGACACCGATTCGACAAAACCGATCAGCGCGATCAGAAAGGCGGCAGGCAACAGCACCAGCCATTGCGCGGGTGCAAAATCGGGCAGCGACAGCGGCGGCAGCCCCTGCGGCACCGCGCCGACCACGGCCACACCGGCCTTGTCCAGCCCAAGGCTCACCACCGCCGTGATCGAGGCCACCACCACCAGCACCGGTCCGGTCCGCGCCAGCAGCGCCGCCGCCCCCGCCGGCACGCCCAGTCGCACAAGCGTCGGGCGCAACGACTTGCGCGCCCAGAACAGGAAAGCCGTCGCCAGCACACCGATCACCACCGTTGGCCAGTGAATGGCGCCCAGCTGCCCGGCCAGCGCGCGCAGCATCTCGATCAGCGTGTCGCCGCTGGCCTTGACGCCCAGGATGTATTTCAACTGGCCGGTGGCGATCAGCAGGCTGGAGGCGGTGATGAAGCCGGAAATGACCGGATGCGACAGCAGGTTGGCCACGAAGCCCAGGCGGAAGATGCCCATTGCGACCAGGATCAGCCCCGACAGGAACGCCAGCGTCAGCGCGGCTGCGATATATTCGCTGCTGCCCGGCGTCGCCACGCTGCTGGCCGCGGTTGCCGTCAACAGCGACACCACCGCGACCGGCCCCACCGACAGCGTCCGGCTGCTGCCGAACAGCGCATAGACCACCAGCGGCAGGATCGAGGCATAAAGCCCGATTACCGGCGGCAGCCCCGCCAGCATGGCATAGGCCAGCGATTGCGGGATCAGCATGATGGTGACAATCACCGCCGCCACGCCGTCATTGACAAGGGCGTGCCGGTCGTAGCTGCGACCCCAATGCAGGATCGGCAGGTAACGCGCCAGACGGTTCATGGCTCAACTCCTTGGAAACGACAGGGCCATGCCGCCAGATGCAAGGGTGGCGGCGCGGCCGTGCAGAAATTGCCGCCGCCGCGCAAGGAAGGGGCGGCGGCGGCGTGCAGGTTCAGAACTTGTTGACGGGGATCTTCAGATAGCTGTGACCATCCCCTTCCGGGCTGGGCAAGCGCCCACCGCGCAGGTTGACCTGCAGCGCGGCCAGGATGCGGTCGGGCAGCGGCAGGGTCGCATCACGCTTGTCGCGCAGCTCGATCCAGTCCTCGCGCCGGGTGCCGTCCTTGACATGCCGGTTGCTGGCGCGATGCTGGGCGACGGTCGCCTCCCATTGCGGCTCATCGCGGCTGTCGGTGCCATAGTCGTGGCCGACGAACAACCGCGTCTGCGCCGGCAAGGCCAGGATCGCCTGGATCGAATCCCACAGCTGCGCGGTATTGCCGCCCGGAAAATCGGCGCGCGAGGTGCCGACATCGGGCTGCATCAGCGTGTCATGGACAAAGGCCGCATCGCCGCAGACATAGGTGATCGAGCCCAGCGTGTGCCCCGGCGACAGCATGACCCGCGCCTCGAGCTCGCCGATGCGGAAGGTCTCGCCCTCGGCAAACAGGTGGTCGAAGTCGCGCGCGGGATCGAACGTGTCGGGCAGGTTGTAAAGCCCGGCCCACAGCGCGGCGATGTCATGCACCTTGTTGCCGATGGCATTGGGCGCGCCCGTGCGTTCCCTGAGCAGGGCCGAGGCCATGACATGATCGGCGTGGGGGTGGGTATCCAGAACCCATTCCACCGTCAGCCCGTTATCGCGCACCAGGTCCAGAACCTGCTCCATGCTACCGGTCGAGAAACGGTAGTTGCGCGGATCAAGGTTCCAGACCACATCGATCAAGGCCGCCTTTTTCGTCGCGGGATCGGCGCAGATATACTGGATCGAGCCGGTATCGGGTTCGTAGATACCCCAGACATCCGGGCTGCCCGCGCCGGTCGAGGGCGAATGGCGCACCACGCGCTGCTTCAGTTTCGATTCGCTCATGACGTTGCTCCTTTGCCATTCAGATATCCGCCTGCCTTGATCCGGGCGCCCAGCCACAGACCCGCCAGCATCGCGGGAACAAAGATCAGGGTGCCGGGCGCCAGCAAGGGCAGCGCCGTCCACGCCGGGCCGGGACAAAAGCCGCCGATACCCCAGCCGATGCCGAACAGAACCGATCCCAGCAGCAGCGGCCGGTCGATGGTCCGCGATTTCGGGATGTCGAAGCTGTTTTCCAGCACCGGCGCCGGGCGGCGCCAGACCAGGCGATAGCCGATAAAGGTCGTCAGCATCGCCCCGCCCATCACGAAGATCAGGCTGGGATCCCAGCTACCCGCAAGGTCCAGGAAATTCAGAACCTTGGCCGGGTTCGCCATTCCCGAGACAACCAGCCCCAGCCCGAATACCAGACCCGCTGCAAATCCCCAGAAAATACGCATTACAGCCCCCCCAAAACGTGGCGCAACACAAAGACGGTGACAAAGCCCGCCGCCATGAAGCTGACCACCGCAGCCAGCGAGCGCACCGACAGCCGCGCAAGGCCGCAGACGCCGTGACCCGAGGTGCAGCCCGATCCCAGTGCCGTGCCCAGTCCCACCAGCAGCCCGGCAACCGCCATGCCGCCCAGGTTCGTCGGCACGGACTGCGCCACCGTGCCGCCCAGCCCGATCACCGCCAGCGGTGCCAGCACCAGCCCGGCCATGAACGCCCAGCGCCAATCGCGGTCGCGTGCAGCGCCGGGCAGACCCAATGCGCCCTGTGTGATGCCGGCAATGCCGGCGATGCGGCCGAACAGCCCCATCAGCATGACCGCGCTCAGCCCGATCAGCACCCCGCCCAACAGCGAGGCCCAGGGCGTGAAGGCGGTCTCGATCCCCATTTCCATTGCAGCACTCCTGCATATTTCCCAGTTACGGGCGCTTGCCTTGCCCGTTCGCAGGGTGTATATATTAGTCATGTCTAATTCAGTCAATACTAATATACAGGAAATCGACGCCGCGACGCATGCGCTTCAGCAACGCGCCGAGGAGGTTGCGGCGCGGCTGGGGCTGGTGGCGAATGCCAAGCGGCTACTGATCCTGTGTGAACTGACCCAGGGCGAACGCTCGGTCGGCGCCCTGCAACAGGCGGTGGGGCTGAGCCAGTCGGCACTGAGCCAGCATCTGGCCAAGCTGCGCGAGGCCAATGTCGTGGCCACCCGCCGCGAAGGGCAGACGATATATTACCGTATCAGCGACCCGCATATCGAAACGCTGATGGCGGCGCTTTATGAGGCATTCTGCCGGCCGGGCCCGTGAGGGGGGCACGGCACAAGCGGCTCAGGTCTGGTGCATCACGCGGCCTATATCGCGCAGGTCATAGCCGCCTATGGTCATGAATTCGTTGCGGAAACGCTCGGATCGCAGGATATCCAGCATGGTGCGCACCTCGGGCCGGTCGAGGTGCTCGGTCTTGATGACCAGATCGTAGCGCTCGCGCTGCAACGGCACGAAGTCGATATTGTCGACCTGTCGCGCGATCTTTTCGATCCCCACCGCCACATCGGCATCGCCGCGCCCGACCGCGCTGGCCAGCGCCAGATGCGACTGGTTTTCGTCGTCATAGCCGGCAATGCTGCTGCCATATAGCCCCAGCAGCTTCAGGTTCTCATCCAGCAGCACCCGCGAACCGGCACCCTTTTCGCGGTTGATGATGCGGATGTCGCCCCGTCCCAGATCGCGCCAGCCGGTGATGCCCTTGGGATTGCCGCGCGCGACGTAAAACCCCTGCATCCGCCAGGTGATATTGACGATGGTGCATCGGATGCCGGGCAGCAGCGCCCGGACATGCGGCAGGTTGTATTCGTCGCTGACGCTGTCCCACAGATGCGCCGTCGCCGCGCCGACGCGATCATGATACAGCGATACCAGACTGCTGTAGCTGCCGATATAGGCACGCAATGCGGGGATGCCGTGCAAGCGCAAGGCATTGGACAGGATGTCCAGGATCAGATCCTGTCCGCAGATCACGAAACCATTGTCGGCCCGGGGCGGCGACAGATCAACCTGATGGCGATGATCGGGGTCGGGACCGGGGGCGGTCTTGCGCTCGGCGCGCTCGAGATAGTCGCGCAGATGCGCCTCGGTAAAGCGGATCTTGCGACCAACCTTGTAAAACCCGATGCTTTCGGACCGGATCAGCGCATAGACACCGCTTTTGCTGATGCCCAGGGCTGCGGCCATATCCTCGGCCGTCATTGCATCGCGCGTGGCCATGCCACCCCCATATCTCATTTCGTTCACTTTCGTAAAGTTACGCGCAGGATTGGATCAGAGCAAGGCAGTTTTGGCAAATTCCGCTTTACACGAACGTTTTCATACGCTTCTGTGCACCTGCTGCTGAAATACGGTTCGCTGGCGTCATGTATGTGCGCTTTCGTTCAATTTCGCGCAAATCATGACAGGAGATTTCGATGTTCGACAGACGCCAATCGCTTCGCGCCCTTGCCATGCTGTGCTGGGCCGCGGTAGCCGGAACCCCGCTGACCGTCCACGCCCAGGAGGAGCCGCCGGTCATCGCCGCGGCCGCTGACCTCAAGTTCGCGGTCGAGGAAATCGCCGCCGCCTTCACTGCCGAAACCGGCAAGCAGGTGAAGCTGGCCTTCGGCTCGACCGGCAATTTCGCCACCCAGATCCGCGAGGGCGCGCCGTTCCAGATGTTCATGGCGGCCGATGAGAAATTCATCGCCCAGCTGCATGCCGAAGGTCTGACCCGCGACGAAGGCACGCTTTATGCCGAAGGCCGCATCGTGCTGATCGTGCCGCATGGTTCGGCGCTGAAACCCGACGAGAACCTCGACAATCTTCAGGCGCTGATCGAAGCGGGCAAGCTGACGCGCTTTGCCATCGCCAATCCCGAACACGCCCCCTATGGCCTGCGCGCCGAAGAGGCGTTGAAGCACCGCGGCCTGTGGGACAAGGTCCAACCCAGGCTGGTGCTGGGCGAAAACGTCAGCCAGGCAGCGCAATTCGCCCTGTCGGGGAACGCCGAAGGCGGCATCATCGCCTATTCGCTGGCGCTGGCACCCGAGGTAAAGGCGCAGGGAGAGTTCGCGCTGATCCCGCACGACTGGCACGAGCCGCTGTTGCAACGCATGGCACTGTTGAAGAATGCCGGCCCCGTCGCGGCCGAGTTCTACGCCTATATCCAGTCGCCCAAGGCGCGCGAGATCATGGAGAAATACGGCTTTGTCCTGCCCGAGGCGAACTGAGCCATGGACTGGACGGCACTGACGCTATCGCTGGAACTGGCCGCCTGGACGGTGGCGATCCTGCTGCCGGTCTCGGTCCTGGCCGGACGCTGGCTGGCCTATGGTCGCTTTCGCAGCAAGGGCGCGGTCGAGGCGCTGGTGATGTTGCCGCTGGTGCTGCCGCCGACGGTGTTCGGCTTCTACCTGCTGCTGGCCTTTGGGCGAAATTCGCCCATCGGCGCCTTCTGGCAGCAGACCTTCGGCCACCAGCTGGTCTTTACCTTCGAGGGCTTGGTGGTGGCTTCGGTCATCTTCAACCTGCCCTTCGCCATCCAGCCTGCCCAGCGCGGCTTCGAGGCGATTGCCGTAGAACTGCGCGAGGCGGCCGCGACCTGCGGCATGTCGCCCTGGCGCTCGCTGCTGAAGGTTGAACTGCCGCTGGCCTGGCCGGGCCTGATGACCGCCATGGTGCTGACATTTGCTCATACATTGGGCGAATTCGGCATCGTTCTGATGGTGGGCGGCTCGATCCCCGGCGAAACCAAGACTATCGCCATCGCCATCTATGATCGCGTGCAGGGCTTCGACATGGCCGCTGCCGGCACCATGTCCGCGGTTCTGGTTGCGATCTCCTTTTCCACCATCGCCGTCACCTACTGGCTGTCGGCGCGCATCGGACGGAGGCTGGCATGACCCTGAGTGTCGAACTGCACGCAAGGGCGCCGATTCCCCTAGACGTGGCTTTCAGCGTGGCGCCCGGTCAGCTGCTGGCGCTGGTCGGCCATTCGGGATCAGGCAAGACAACGGTGCTGCGTTCGATCGCGGGGCTGTGGCAGCCGCAGGTCGCCAAGGTGGCTGTCGAGGGCGAAACCTGGCTGGACACCACAGCCGGCATCGCCCTGCCCCCGCATCGTCGCCATGTCGGGGTGGTGTTTCAGAACTATGCCCTGTTTCCGCACATGACCGCGGTGCAAAATGTGCTGGCGGCCATGGATCGGCCCGACCCTATCGAGGCCGAAAGGCTGCTGGAACTGGTGAACCTGCACGGGCTGTCGGGGCGCAAACCCGCGCAGCTGTCGGGCGGACAGCAGCAGCGCGTGGCGCTGGCGCGGGCGCTGGCCCGCAAACCCGCGGCCCTGTTGCTCGACGAACCGTTTTCGGCGGTCGACCGCGCCACCCGCGAAAGACTGCATGGCGAGATCCTGGCGTTGCGCGGGCACCTGCGGATGCCGGTGGTGCTGGTCACCCATGACATGAACGAGGCGCAGCTGCTGGCCGATCGCATGGTAGTCATCGAAGGCGGCCGGGTGCTGCGCGAAGGCACCACCGCCGCGGTGATGGCCGATCCCGTGGCCCTGCGCGCCATGGGCATTCGCGAGGTGGCGGCGATGCTGCCCGCCGTGGTCGTGGGCAGGGACGACGACGGGTTGATCCGGCTTCAGACCGCCAATGGCGAGCTGTTCCTGCCCGGCATCGACAGCCCGCCCGGAACCAGCCTGCGGGTGCGCATCATGGCGCATGAGGTGATCCTGTCGCGCGCCCGGCCTGTGGGGCTGTCGGCGCAGAACATCCTGCCCTGTGTGGTGACCGCCGTGCAGGTCGGCGACGGGCCCGGCGTCATGGTGCATCTGGCCGTGGGCGAGGACGAGATCGTCGCCCGCATCACCCGCCGCGCCGCCGCCGATCTGGCGCTGGCACCCGGCCAGCACATCCATGCGATCATCAAGGCAATGTCGGTCGCACGCGATCACATCGCCGGACCGTTGCTGCATGGCTGAATCGCGGCGCAGCCTGCCGGCGGGCTTTGCCGCCGGCGCCGCCATCGGCACCCTGGGCGGTCTGATCGGATTGGGCGGGGCCGAATTCCGGTTGCCGCTGCTGATCGGGCTGTTCCGATTTCCTGCGCTTGAGGCGGTGATCCTGAACAAGGCCAGCAGCCTGGTGGTGGTGGCCGCCGCCCTGCCCTTTCGCGCCGGCACGGTGCCGATCGACCAGATCGCCGCGCAATGGCCGATCATCATGAACCTGCTGGCCGGCAGCCTGGCAGGGGCGTGGCTGGGCGCGGGCTGGGCAACACGGATGCACAGCGCCAGGCTTTACCGGGTGATCGCGCTGTTGCTGGTGGTGATCGCCTTGGCGTTGATCCTGGGCCATGGCACCGGCGGAGGCGCGGCGATCCTGTCGGGCTGGGCGCAGGTGGTGGCCGGCATCGCGGCAGGCTTCGGCATCGGCGTCGTCGCCTCGCTGATGGGGGTGGCGGGGGGCGAATTGCTGATCCCCACGCTGATCCTGCTGTTCGGCGTCGATGTGAAGCTGGCCGGATCGCTGTCGCTGGCCGTCAGCCTGCCGACGATGCTGATGGGCTTTGCCCGCTATTCCCGCGACCAGAGCTTTGCCACCCTGGCCCGGAACGGCCGCTTTGTCCTGGTGATGGCGGCAGGGTCGGTGCTGGGGGCCTGGCTGGGCGGGCGGTTGCTGGGCATCGTGTCTGACAGGGTGCTGCTGCCGGTGCTGGCGACGATCCTGCTGATTTCTGCGTTTAAAGTGTGGCGTCACCGATGATCGGGCACCGCTGCCATCTGGATTTCCGCCGCATTCGCCCCTATCTTGGCCGCGATGGGAATGGGGCTTCCCGACAACCGCCGCCTGGCTGATAGCTCCTGCCGACCCAAGGCCGGACCGGTCTGCGTGGGGCAGGATGCGTCAATGGTTCGTTTCCTGCCCCTGCCAGCCCGGCACCTGCCGATGCAAGAACAGGTGCGAGTTGATGAACTATCTGATCGTTTTCTTCGGGGCAGGACTGGGCGGCGCGGCGCGGCACGGCACCAATGTGCTGGCTTCGCGCGTGCTGGGGGCGGAATTTCCCTTTGGAACGCTGATCGCCAATCTGCTGGGATCGTTCCTGATGGCGGTCATCATCGAGGTATTCGCCCTGCGTTCGTCGCTGTCGAACGAGGCGCGGCTGTTCCTGACCACCGGCTGTCTGGGCGGCTATACCACATTCTCGACCTTTGCGCTGGACACCATGCTGCGGCTGGAGCGTGGCGAATGGGTGGTGGCGACGGCCTATGTGGTGATTTCGGTTCTGGGCGGTCTGGTCGCCTTTCTGATCGGCATGACCGCCGTGCGCCAACTGCTGGGAGGAGCGTTATGAGATATCTGGACAGCTGGCAGTTCTGGGCCTTCCTGTCGGCAGGATTTGCCGCCCTGACCGCCATTTTCGCCAAGATCGGGATCGAGGCCGTCAATTCCGATTTCGCCACCTTCGTGCGCACCGTGGTCATCCTGTTCGCGGCAGGGCTGATCGTGTGGCAGACCGGGCACTGGCAGGATCCCGCGACCATTTCGGGCCGGACCTGGGTGTTCCTGCTGCTGTCGGGGACAGCCACCGCCCTGTCCTGGATCTGTTATTTTCGCGCGCTGAAGCTGGGACAGGCCGGACAGGTGGCACCGATCGACAAGCTCAGCGTGGTCATGGTGGCGATCCTGGGGGCGGCTTTCCTGGGGGAAAAGCTGGCGCCGGGCGCCTGGCTGGGCGTGGGGCTGATCGCCGGCGGCGCGATCCTGGTTGCGATCAGTTGATCCGCACCCGGATCGCGCCGTCCGACAGGTTCAGCGGATCAGCACAACCGGCACCTTGCACGACCGGATCATCGCCGTCGTAGTCGAGCCGATGATCAGGCTGCGAATCCGCGAATGGCCATAGGCGCCCATGACCAGCAGGTCGAAGGGCGTTTCTTCGACCATCTGCCCCAGAACCTGCTCGGGTTGCCCCTGCTGAACGGCTGTATCCGCCGCGATTCCCGCCCCGGTCAGCACGGTCTGGGCCCGGGCCAGCGCCGCCTGTGTCTGCGGGGCCGGCTCGCCCACCATGACCAGCCGCACCGGCAGACCTTGAAACAGCGGGCTGCGGGCGACATGTTCGACCGCCCGCTGCGCCGAGGCACCGCCGTCAAAGGCCAGCAGCACCCGCTGGATCGGCCGGAACGCCCGCGCCGCGACCAGGACCGGCCGGTGGCTGGCCCGCACCACGCGTTCCAGGTTCGAGCCCAGATGCCCCTTGGCGAAATCGGCGGATTCGCCGCGCTTGCCGATCATCAGTACCCGCGCCTCGGCCTCGACCTCGGCGACGGTTTCGATCATGTCGCCATGCCGCAGGCGTGTGGTGACCTGTGTCACGCCGGCCTGTTCCAGCATGGCGCGGGCATCCTCCAGGATGGCGCGGCCACGCTCGCTGGCCAGCCGCGCGCGCTGCGCGTCCAGGGTCGCCAGTTCCTCGAGCAAGGCGGTGCGCGCGCCCAGCGCGATGGCGCCGGACAGATCCTGTCGGCCCGGGGCCTCGCGCCGGCCCAGGACATGGATCAATTCGACCGGGGCCCCGGTGCGCCGCGCAACCCAGGCCGCATGTTCGCACAGGCTGGCCGAATAGATCGAGCCATCGACCAGCGCGACGATCTTCTGGTGCTGTTCAGTCATCATGATCCCTTTCAATGCGCCATCAGCTTGTCCAGCGCGCCGGGCTTGTCATGGATGGCAAGCCGGTCGACGATGGTTTCGCTGGCCTCGTTCATGCCGACGATCTCGACCCGGGCACCGTCGCGGCGGAACTTCAGCACCGCCATGTCCAGCGCCTGCACCGAACTGATGTCCCAGATATGGGCGCGGCTGACGTCGATCACCACCTTGTCCAGCGCCTCCTGAAAGTCGAAGGCATTCATGAAATCCTCGACCGAGCCATAGAACAGCTGGCCTTCGACGACATAAGTGCGTTCGCGCCCGTCGTCCGAGATGGTCGAGGTCACGCGGAACAGCTGTGCGATCTTGCCGGCAAAGAATATCCCCGACAGCAGCACCCCGACCAGCACGCCGATGGCCAGGTTATGGGTATAGACCACCGAGACCACCGTCGCGATCATCACGATCGAGGATGAGCGCGGGTGCAGCCGCAGGTTGCGGATCGAGGACCAGGAAAAGGTGCCGATGCTGACCATGATCATGATGGCCACCAGCGCCGGCATCGGGATGCGGGCCACCCAGTCGCCCAGGAAAACCACCAGGACCAGCAGCACCGCCCCGGCGGTGAAAGTCGACAACCGCCCGCGCCCGCCCGATTTGACGTTGATGATCGACTGGCCGATCATCGCGCAGCCGGCCATGCCGCCGATGAAGCCGGTCGCGGTATTGGCGATGCCCTGGCCGATACATTCCTGATTGCGGTCGGATCGGGTGTCGGTCAGGTCGTCGACGATGTTCTGGGTCATCAGGCCTTCCAGCAGGCCCACCACCGCGACCGCCACCGAATAGGGCAGGATGATCAGCAGCGTCTGCAGCGTCAGCGGGATGTCGGGGATCAGGAACACGGGCAGCGTATCGGGCAGCGCGCCCATGTCGCCGACGGTGCGCACCTCCCAGCCAAAGGCCATGGTCAGGGCGGTCAGCACCAGGATGGTGACCAAGGGCGAAGGGATTGCCTTGGTGACATAGGGAAACAGATAGATGATGGCCAATCCCCCCGCCACCAGCGCATAGGTCAGCCAGCTGACCTTTGACGGGTCCAGCTCGGGCAGTTGCGCCATGAAGATCAGGATCGCCAGCGCGTTCACAAATCCGGTCATCACCGATTTTGATACATAGCGCATGACAAAGCCCAGCTTCAGCAGGCCGGCGGCGATCTGGATCAGCCCGGCCAGCACCGTGGCCGCCAGCAGGTATTGCAGCCCGTGGTCACGCACCAGGGTCACCATCAGCACCGCCGTCGCCGCAGTCGCGGCCGAGATCATCCCGGGCCGACCGCCGACGAATGCGATCAGCACCGCGATCGAAAAGCTGGCGTAAAGCCCCACCTTGGGATCGACGCCGGCGATGATGGAAAAGGCGATCGCCTCGGGGATCAGGGCCAGCGCCACCACCGGGCCCGCCAGCAGGTCAGCGCGGACGTTTCCGAACCACTGCGTGCGGTAGTTGTTCAATGAAATCATGCAAGTCTTTCCAGATCGATCCGGGTTGCGCCGCCCTTGGCGGAACCGCGGATCGCGCGTTCATCCGAATATCGGTTGCAGTTGTCCGGCGGATCGGCGGCCGGAAGAGCCACCCGGGGGTTTCACCCAGGTCCATGTTCGCTGCGCTGCCCATACAGGCTGCACGGGCCGAATCCAACCCCGGGACGACGAATCCGCGCGGCTGTATCCTGCGTGACGCAAATCAGATTGATTACTTAGGATTCCTATGTATCATGGTGAGGACGGAGGATCTGCCATGTCCAGCGACCAGATCGGATTCGCGCTTGGCCGCATTGCCACCCTGTTGCGGGCGCAGGCATGGCAGCAAGCCGAACCGTTAGGCGTCAATCCGACGCAGGCGGCGATCCTGTCGCGCCTGCTGGCGCGGGGGGCGCTGCGTCCGGGCGCGCTGGCCGCGGATCTGGGCATCAGCCAACCCACCGTGACCGACGCCGTGGCCGCGCTGCTGCGCAAGGGGCTGGTGCAGCGCCAGCGCGACCCGGCCGACCGCCGCGCAGTGCTGCTGCGGCTGACGACCGCGGGACAGTCCGTGGCGCAGGCGACCGCCCCCCCGCCCGATGTGCTGACCGCCGCCCTCGACAGCCTGCCCGCCAGCGACAGGGCCGCCATGCAGCGCGGGCTGGTCGGCCTTATCAGGGCGCTGCAACAGGCCCGCGCCATTCCGGTGCAGCGCATGTGCATCAGCTGCACCCATTTCCGCCCCCACGCCCATGATGATGCCGAACAACCGCATCACTGCGCGCTGGTGGACGCCGCCTTTGGCGATGCCGCCCTGCGCATCGACTGCGGCGAACACGACCCCGCCGCCGAACAGGATCAGGCCCGCCTGTGGGCCCGTTTCCGCGCGGCGGCATAAGCTGGACGCCCAGGACCGCGGCAACGGCCCGGGCGCCCTTTTGCCCACCGCTCCACTGCTGAAAGGGAAGGCAGGTTACCATGACACAGATATACGGACACTACCATCAGGCCCTGGCACGGCAGGTCCGGCGACGGCTGATACCGCTTGCCGCCTGCCTGACACTGGCGACAGCCCTGGCGGGCGGCGCGGGAATGGCCCAGGACAGCCCCGCCGCAGGCGGCATCACCGCCAGCGCGGGCCAGCCGGCGCCTTTCGACATCGTCCATGCCCGCGTCAGCAGCGAAGGGCGCATTGTCACCTTTCGCATGGCGGTCTCGGGCCAGGCGGGCGAAAGCCGCCCTGCACCGACCGGCGCCCTGGCGGGATCGCAGGTCTTTGCCTATGTCTGGCCGACGACGCTGGACAGCGCCCTTGTCGGGTTCGAGCCCAAGGCCGGCATCCTGGCCATGGTGGCCACCGCGCATCCCGATTTCGACGATACGCCGCTTTATGACGAAAACCGCGACGGCGACCGCGGCAATGACGGCGATCTGTGGCACAGCCATTGGGTGGTGCTGGGCCCGGATGATGCCTGCGGCCCCGGCGCGCTGAAGGTCATCGACATTCCCGAAGGTGCCAGCCCGAGCCTGCCCGCCACCTGGCCGGGCCTGCCGCTGCTGCTGGACAGCCCGGGCTGGCAGCCGGTGCTGAGCGGCGAGACGGTCGAGATCGCCGTCGCCTTCGACGACATCGCCGCGACCGAGGGCATGGGCTTTGACGCGGTGACGGCCGGGTTGCGGGTGAATGCGAATGTGCATGCGCCGCTGCTGTGTGTCAGCGACATCTTCAAGATCGCGTCGGGCGATCTCAGCCTGCCGGGCCGTATCAACCAGTGACGCTAACGGCGGCGGCAGGCCCCCTGCCGCCCCTTTTCCCGAGGATCAGGGCCAGCCATGACCGAACTCGCCCCACCCATTCAGGCCCAGGAATGGCTGAACACGCCCGGCCCGCTGACATTGGCCGGCCTGCGCGGCCGCGTGGTGGCCGTCGCCTGTTTCCAGATGCTGTGCCCGGGCTGTGTCACCCACGGCCTGCCGCAGGCGCAGCGTATCGCCCAGACCTTCCGCGATGAGGATGTGGCCGTGATCGGGCTGCATTGCGTCTTTGAGCACCACCAGGCGATGACGCCGACGGCGCTGCGCGCCTTTCTACACGAATATCGCATCCGCTTTCCGGTCGCCATCGACATGCCCGCTGATCCCGGCCCCCTGCCCCGCACCATGCGGCTTTACGGGCTGGAGGGCACGCCCAGCCTGCTGCTGATCGATCGTGCGGGCCGACTGCGCGCGCGGCATTTCGGCGCGGTCCCCGACATGGCCCTGGGCGCCGAGATCATGGCCCTGCTGCACGAGAGCGCATTACCCAAGTGACCGGGCCCGATTCATCCGACATGGCACCGCGACCTGTCGGCACTTTCGAGCGGACGCATTGTCGCAGGCATAAACAGGTATTTGAAATACCTGTTTTATGGCACTATGCCAGTGACACCCCTGCAAGGAGATTGTCATGACACGCTCGACAGAACAGATGCGCAACTGGAACGGGCCGGCGATACTGGGATTCGGCTTTCGACCGTTCTTTCTGCTGGCGGCGATCTGGGCAGTGCTGGCCATGGCGATATGGGTCGCGATGCTGAGCGGGCACGACATCCTGGGCACGCGTTTCGACCCGGTGGCCTGGCATGCGCACGAAATGCTGTTCGGCTATCTTGGCGCGGTGATCGCGGGCTTTCTGCTGACGGCGGTGCCGAACTGGACGGGCAGCCTGCCGGTGGTGGGCTGGCCACTGGCGCGGCTGGCAGGGCTTTGGATTCTGGGCCGGGTCGCGGTCGCCATTTCGGCGCATATGCCGCCGTTATTGGTGCTGCTTGCCGATCTTGCGCTGCCGATCGCGCTTGCGGCTTTTCTGGGGCGCGAGATCTTGTCAGGCCACAACTGGCGCAACCTGCCGGTGCTGGCACTGCTGGGCGGCTGGATCGCGGCCAATGGCCTTTTCCACTATCAGGCCGCGACCCAGGGCGCGCCGGCGCAGGCCGAAGTGCTGAGGGCTGGCGTGGCTGTGGCCTTGATGCTGATTGCGCTGATCGGCGGGCGCATCATTCCCAGCTTTACCCGCAACTGGCTGGCGCAGCGGGGTGGCGACCGCCTGCCGGTGCCCTTCAACCGGGGGGATGGCGCGGTGCTGGCGCTGAGCGCGGCCGCGCTGGCGCTGTGGACGCTGTGGCCGCAGGCACACGCCACGGTCGCGCTTTGCGGCCTGACGGGGCTGGCGCAACTGTGGCGCATGTCGCGCTGGCAAGGCCACCGGACCGGCGCCGAGCCGCTGGTCTGGGTGCTGCACGCGGCCTATGCCTTCGTTCCCTTGGGGTTTCTGGGCGTTGCAGCAAGCGGGATATTTCCCGGTGCGACGGCGGCAGCCCTGCACCTGTGGCTGGCAGGCGCAATCGGGTTGATGACGCTGGCGGTGATGACGCGCGCCAGCCTGGGACATTCGGGGCGGGCGCTGCATGCCTCGTGGCCCGTGGCGGCCCTGTATCTGGCGGTGATTGCGGCAGTGCTGGCGCGGTGGGCGGCGGGGTTCCTGCCCGGCGATATCTGGCCGCTGCACCTGGCGGCGGCGGCATGGATGCTGGGCTATGGCGGTTTTGCGATCCTGTTCTGGCCGGTTCTGACCCGACCCCGCCTGCAAGGACAGCCGCGCAAGCTGCGCCCAGGTTGACTTCCCGCTGACCTATCGCAAGCAGCAGCGCGCGGCTTCTTGCGCATTTGTTGTCGACAAATAAAATGCAATGATTAGGATGGTGCCAGCAGAATCGCGCCCCGCGCACGCATATGGAGCCATCGGTATGAACACCCAGATATTTACCGGCGTCATTCCCGCGCTGATGACCCCCTGCACTGCCGACAGGCAGCCCGATTTCGATGCCTTGGTCGCCAAGGGGCAGCAACTGATCGCGGCCGGAATGTCGGCGGTTGTCTATTGCGGGTCGATGGGCGACTGGCCTTTGCTGACCGATGCCCAGCGCATGCAGGGGGTCGAACGTCTGGTCGCGGCCGGGCTGCCGGTGATCGTCGGGACAGGGGCGGTCAACTCGGCCAGCGCAGTTGCCCATGCCGCCCATGCGCAGAAGATTGGCGCCGCCGGGCTGATGGTCATTCCACGGGTGCTGTCGCGCGGCGCATCCCCGATCGCGCAACGCCACCACTTTCAGGCGATCCTGAAGGCGGCACCCGATCTGCCGGCCGTGATCTACAACAGCCCCTATTACGGATTCGAGACACGGGCCGACCTGTTTTTTGCCCTGCGCGCCGAACATCCGAATCTGGTCGGCTTCAAGGAATTCGGCGGCGCTCGGGCCATGACCTACGCAGCCGAGCACATCACCAGCGTCGATGACAGTGTGATCCTGATGGCAGGCGTGGATACCGGCGTCTACCACGGGTATGTCAAATGCGGTGCGACCGGCACCATCACCGGCATCGGCAATGTCCTGCCGCGCGAGATCTTGCATTTCGTCGCGCTGTGCCGCGCAGCCGCCAATGGTGATGTCGAGGCAAGGCAGCGCGCGCAGGAACTGGGCGAAGCTCTGGAGGTGCTGTCATCCTGGGACGAGGGCCCTGACCTGGTGCTTTACTACAAGCACTTGATGGTCTTGCAGGGCGAAGCTGCATATGCGCTGCACTTCAATGAGACCGACGCGCTTACCCCCAGTCAGAAAGCCTGGGCCGAGCGCCAGTTCGCGCAGTTCCGCGAATGGTATGCAAGCTGGCGGGAACTGCCCGGCGCCGTGCAGAAATACGCGGCATGACGGCTCAGGCACTCCGACATGGGCAGCGAAAGGATCGCGACAATGCACTATAGCCCCCATGGCAACCACTTGATCGCCGGCAGCTGGATCGGAACCGCCGCGCGCTTCGACAACGACCCTGTGCAGGGGCCGTCGCATGGGTTTTCGGTCGGAACACCCGAACTGATCGATCAGGCATGCGCTGCGGCCGAAGATGCCTTTGCCAGCTATGGTCACTGCCCGGACATGGTTCGGGCCAGTTTTCTGGATAGCATTGCCGATCATATCGAGGCCCGCGGCGAAATCATCACCGACATCGCCAGCCGCGAAACCGGACTTCCCCGCGCCCGCCTTGACGGTGAACGCGCCCGCACGACCGGACAGCTGCGCCTTTTCGCGGAACATGTGCGAAAAGGCGGGCATCTGGATCGACGTCATGACCCTGCCCTGCCCGATCGCCAGCCGCCACGACCGGACATTCGCCTGATCCAGCGTCCCATCGGTCCGGTGGCCGTGTTCGGCGCCTCGAATTTTCCGCTGGCGTTCTCGACCGCCGGAGGCGATACGGCGGCCGCCCTGGCGGCGGGTTGTCCGGTTGTCGTCAAGGGTCATCCTGCACACCCCGGCACGGCTGAAATCATTGCCGAGGCGGTCCATGCCGCCATCGTTCAGTGCGACATTCACCCCGGAACCTTCAGCCTGATTCAGGGCGACAGCCACGAGATCGGTCAGGCGCTGGTCAGCCATCCGCTGATCCGGGCCGTAGGGTTTACCGGCAGCCTCGCCGGGGGGCGTGCATTGTTCGACATCTGCGCGGCTCGACCCGAACCGATCCCGTTCTTTGGCGAACTGGGAAGCATCAATCCGATGTTCGTGCTCCCCGCAGCCCTGGCGCGCCGCGGGGCCGAGATCGCCCGGGGCTGGGCCGCGTCCCTGACATTGGGCGCCGGGCAGTTCTGCACCAATCCCGGCATCGTCGTCCTGCGCGACGGGGCCGATGCCGATATCTATGTGCAGGCGGCAGCCGAGGCCCTGGCCAGGGTCGAACCGCAGACGATGCTGACGCAGGGCATCGCCCAGGCCTATCGACAGGGCCAGGCATGGCTGGACCGTCACCCCGATCTGCGCGCGGTCCTGCGTAGCGACAGAAACGGACGCGAAGCACTGCCCAGTCTATACCAGACCACCGGGGCGGCCTTCATGGCCGACCCCGGGCTGGGACATGAAGTGTTCGGACCTTTGGGGCTGATCGTGCGCGTCACCGACAGCAATCAGATGCGGCAACTGGCGATGTCGCTGCCGGGGCAGCTGACGGCAACGCTGCATCTTGATGATGACGACCTTGCGCTGGCGGCCACGCTCATGCCCGTTCTGGAGCGCAAGGCCGGTCGCGTGCTGGCCAACGGCTATCCGACCGGGGTCGAGGTCTGCGACGCCATGGTGCATGGGGGCCCCTATCCTGCCAGCACCAATTTCGGCGCCACCAGCGTCGGAACCCTGTCGATCCGCCGCTTTCTTCGCCCCGTCTGCTACCAGAATCTGCCCCAGGCGCTGCTGCCGGAAAATCTGCGCTGAACAGGAAGCGCGGCCGAACATCGCGACAAGCAAAGGCACGACCCAAAGCGGATATGGGAATGCGCGGGTCCAACCTGCAACGGCCTGACCCTGCGCAAAGGCGCGACGGGCATCGCCGCGATCAGGTCGGGCCTGCCTGTTGTCGCGGTTGCAAATGCAGTTTGCCGTCAGCCAAGGCGATGGGCGGGTGATCGGTTCATCAACCCGCGCAAGATCGGGCAGGCGGAAGGGCGTTCCATCGCCAATCAGGCATTGGTGTCAGCGATCAATCGGCCTGAACGCAGTTCGACGATTAGGTCAGCCACAGACCTGCCTGTCGCAAGCGTCTGCGGATCGCAGGTTCCGGCGCCGGGGGATCGTCCTCAGCGAAGAGCGGTCGAATGGCCTGCCGACCCTGCCCCTCATAGATCAACCGCTGGGCCGCGCCATCCTTGCGCAGCACGGGCTCGATCAGCGGGTGACGGGCCAGCGTTTCGACCAGTTCCAGAACACGGTCGGATTCGCGGGCATAAAGCAGCGGCAGGTTGCGATAATGACAGCTTGCCCAGCCGTCCAGACCGGCAAGACGCGCATCCGGCCGCCCGCCTCCCAGTGCATGAATCACCAGGGGCAGCGTGATCTGATCCAGCCACGGATCCAGGCTCTGGCAGGCCAGTGCCTCGCCAGGATCGGCAAGGATGGCCTGAGCCCAATCTGCAAACAGTGATCCGAAACGCGCTGCGTCCTGGCCCAGGAACCAGCCGGCATTGAAATACAGATAGCGTTCCCAATGTTCGTCCGGCTGTTCCATGTCCAGCGAGGATGCGAAATCCAATCCGAACCGGTCGTAAAGCGATTTCCATATCTGGCTGTAACCCGGTCCGTAGGGCGGGGGCTCGGGCCAGGTGCCGGTCCGCCGCATCGAGGCCGAGGGGCGCGCGAAATCCCATTGCAGACGTTCTATCGGGCCGGTGATCAGCGTGTCGCTGTCGAAGAACACAAAGGGCAAGTCGGACGACAGGATCGAAAGCGCCTCGATCTTGTTGCCATAGGGATAGTCGGCACCAAAACGCGAGGCAACGAAAGGCACGATCTGCGCGCCCAGTTCCTGCAGGGCGCCCCGTATCGGATCGGGCATCAGGGTATCATGCCCCTGCCAGGCTGCCTGGGGCTGCGGCTCGGCCACGATCAAGCTGCCGGTCCAGTCAGGGGCGCTGTGGCGCAGGCTGGCCACGAACAGCAACGCCTGCAAACCGATGCGCTGGCCCTGTCCGATCAGCAAAAGCTGAAAAGGCGGCGCCAGGGGCTGCTGATCCAGATCGGGGGGCAAGACATCGCTCAACCGACGGGGAACCGAGGGCAGCGCCTGCGACGCCTGTTCGGGCGCGACAACATCCTCCCGGGGGGCAGCGGCCTCGCGCTTGCGGTCACGTTCCGCCTTGCGCGCCTGCGCGCGCGCTGCCCGCTCGGCCCGGTTGGCGGCCTGGCGGCGTTCGCGTGCCTCGCGTTCCTTGCCCCTGTTTTCCCCCATCGCACCATTTTCCGTCTTGCTGCAATCTGCATTATCATCACGACCACAAATCTTTCCAGTTCTGGACGTGATCTTCTGCGAATGAACCCGGGCCAATCCGGCAGGCCGGCAACCTCACCAAAAAGGCAGGTTCTATTGCGCGCGCTTTGACGGCAGGGTCGATGTGCCGTTCAACGATTTTCTCTTTTACAGGTTCGGCAAGACCGGGCGCGGCGCGGCACACGCCGTGTCCGGTCGTCATCTTTCACTGGCGGGGCCGAATTTTATTTTGCCCGCGTATCAGACCTTTGTCCTCTGCCTATTGCCAAATGCGATTTCCGCGGGAACCGGATCGGCGATCGGGCCGTTCAGATGGCACACGACCTCTGACACCAAACAGTCGAAGGATGACGAAATGAACTGGGATATCATCGAAGGCAAATGGAACCAGCTGAAAGGTTCGGTGAAGGAAAAATGGGGCGACCTGACCGATGACGAGCTGACCGAGGTTGCCGGCCGCAAGGACAAGCTGGCGGGCAAGCTGCAAGAGAAATATGGCTGGACCAAGGAAGAAGCTGACGATCAGATCAACACCTTCTTCCGCGACAAGACCTGATCGCCCGCATCAGTCACCCAGGTGCGTGACGGCAGACCCCCGCAGAAGCGGGGGTCTTTTGCATTCTCACAAGCGGCAAGGCTTTCGAACAAATTGCGAACAGAACAACCATTGAACCTGCCGCCGCCGCTTCCTATCTTGTCAGCCAGCAAGAGGTGCAGACTGCCTGCTGCGGGGGTCGCCCCTCTTGGCGAGAAAGGACTGATTCCATGAACGATTTCGCCCATACGACCCATCCGGTCCTGCCGCTGCGGGATATCGTGGTGTTCCCGCACATGATCGTGCCCCTGTTTGTCGGGCGCGAAAAGTCGGTGCGGGCGCTCGAGGCCGTGATGGAACAGGACCGTCCGATTCTGCTGGCGGCGCAAAAGGATGCGGCGGTCGACGAGCCCGCGACCGACGGCATCTTTCGCACCGGCGTGCTTGCCAATGTACTGCAACTGCTGAAACTGCCCGATGGCACCGTCAAGGTTCTGGTCGAGGGCAAGGAACGGGTGCGCATTTCCGAGTTTCTGGACAATGACGCCTATTTCGAGGCTCGCTGTGAATCCCTGGTCGAGGAACCCGGCGACGAAGAAACCCTGATTGCCCTGACCCGCGCCGTGGCGGAAGAGTTCGAGCGCTATGTCAAGGTGCGCAAGAATATCCCCGAAGAGGTCATTTCGGCCGTTGCCGAGGCGCGCGAACCCGCGCGGCTGGCGGATCTGGTCAGCGGCCATCTGGGCATTACCCTGGACAAGAAACAGGATCTTCTGGAAACGCTGGTGACAGCCGACCGCCTGGAAAAGGTCTATGGCCTCATGCAGGGTGAAATGTCCGTCCTGCAGGTCGAAAAGAAGATCAAATCGCGCGTCAAGACCCAGATGGAAAAGACCCAGCGCGAATATTACCTGAATGAGCAGATGAAGGCCATTCAGAAGGAGCTGGGTGATGGCGAGGACGGGCTGAACGAAATTGCCGATCTGGAAGAAAAGATCGCAAAGACCAAATTCAGCAAGGAAGCCCGCGAAAAGGCCGAGGCCGAACTGAAGAAGCTGAAGTCGATGTCCCCGATGTCGGCCGAAGCGACCGTGTCGCGCAACTATCTGGATTGGCTGCTGTCGCTGCCCTGGGGCGTCAAGTCGCGCACCCGCAAGGATCTGGGCAAGGCCGAAAAGGTGCTGGATGCCGACCACTACGGCCTTGAAAAGGTCAAGGAACGGATCATCGAATATCTGGCAGTGCAGAACCGTTCGGCCAAGCTGAAAGGTCCGATCCTGTGCCTGGTCGGTCCGCCCGGCGTCGGCAAGACCTCGCTGGGTCGGTCGGTTGCACGGGCCACGGGGCGCGAATTCATCCGCATCAGCCTGGGCGGCGTGCGCGACGAGTCGGAGATTCGCGGACACCGCCGGACCTATATCGGCTCGATGCCGGGAAAGATCATCCAGGCGCTGAAAAAGGCCAAGACCACGAACCCGCTGATCCTGCTCGACGAAATCGACAAGATGGGCCAGGATTTCCGTGGCGACCCGGCCAGCGCCATGCTCGAGGTGTTGGATCCCGAACAGAACGCGACTTTCGTCGACCACTATCTCGAGGTGGAATACGATCTGTCGGACGTGATGTTCGTGACCACGGCCAACAGCTACAACATGCCCGGCCCGCTTCTGGACCGGATGGAGATCATCAGCCTGTCTGGCTATACCGAGGATGAAAAACGCGAGATCGCGCGCCAGCACCTGCTGCCCAAGCAGATTGCGGCGAACGGCCTGCGCAAGGGCGAGTTCACCGTCACCGACGAGGCGCTGACCCATGTCATCCGCTATTACACCCGCGAAGCTGGCGTGCGCTCGCTCGAGCGCGAAATCGCCAAGCTGGCGCGCAAGGCGGTGACCGAAATCCTGAAGGGCAAGGTCACGTCGGTCGAGGTGACCCCCGCCAAGGCCGAGGAATACCTGGGCGTTCGCCGCTATCGTTATGGGCTGGCGGAAAAGGACGATCAGGTGGGCGTGGTCACGGGGCTGGCCTGGACGCAGGTCGGCGGCGATCTGCTGCAGATCGAGGCGTTGAAGTTGCCCGGCAAGGGCCGGATGAAAACCACCGGCAAGCTGGGCGAGGTGATGAAGGAATCGATCGACGCCGCCGCCAGCTACGTGCGCTCGATTGCGCCGCAAATCGGGGTGAAGCCGCCTAAGTTCGATTCGATCGACATCCACGTCCACGTCCCCGACGGCGCCACACCAAAGGACGGGCCGTCGGCTGGTCTGGCGATGGTGACCTCGATCGTGTCGGTGCTGACGCAGATCCCGGTGCGCAAGGACATTGCCATGACCGGCGAGGTTTCGCTGCGCGGCAATGCCATGGCGATCGGCGGGCTCAAGGAGAAACTGCTGGCCGCGCTGCGCGGCGGCATCAAGACTGTGCTGATCCCGGCCGACAACGAAAAGGACCTGGCCGACATTCCTGCCAACGTCAAGGAGGGTTTGCAGATCATCCCCGTCAGCCATGTGCGCGAGGTCTTGCAACATGCGTTGGTGCGGATGCCGGAACCCATCGAATGGGATGAGGCCGCCGAGGAAGCTGCGGCGGAAGCCAGCAGGTTGTCGGCAACCGCCCGGGAACAGGGCAGCAGCGGCGAAGCCATCGCCCACTGAGATCGAACCGCGCGGCAAGCCCGCGCGGTTTTTTCGTCACCGCCCGACAATCGAGGGAGCATACCCATGTCGAGGCCATCCCCTGCGGTCGCCCGCGCCGATCACCGCGAACCCCAAACGGCCAAGGTTTTGCAGAAACGCGAACTTCTGGCGCAGGTGGCGCGGCGCACCGGGCTGCGGGGCGCCGATGTGAAGCCCGTGGTCGAGGCAACTTTGGCCGAACTTGATCGTGCGATTGCCGCCGGAATGACGCTGGCGCTGCCGCCTTTGGGGCGCGCGCGCATCACCATGTCCAGCGACGGCAGCGGCGGTCAGGTCATCACCCTGCGCCTGCGTCGACGCGCAAGCGAACTCTGAACGCCCGTGGGCGTTTTTTTTTTTGGCGCAGCCCCTCTTGCGGCCGGCGGCCACTGGGGGTATCTAGCGCGCATCGGGCGATTAGCTCAGCGGTAGAGCGCTTCGTTCACATCGAAGATGTCAGCGGTTCAAATCCGTTATCGCCCACCATCATTCCAGACCCGGATCGGCCAGCCGATCCGGGTTTTTCATTTTTTGGTCCGATGACACAGGAAAAAGAAGGGCGCGCCTGCATTCGCAGACGCGCCGCAGTTTTCGCCGGGGCCTGTGTCAGTGGGCCGAAGGCTTCAGCATCGGCACTTCGTTGCCCTCTGCATCATACAATTTGCCATCCGCAAAATAATCGCCGTCGCGCAGCTGCGCGATATCGGCATAGCGAATGGTGCGTTCCGCGGCCGCGCCGAACACCGAAGGCTGATCCGGATTGCCGGTGGTGAAGTGGTTGAACACCAGGTTCAGCAGAATGGCCATGATCGCCGATGAGCTGATGCCGCTGTGAAAGATCGTCGAGACCCATGCCGGAAAGTGGTGATAGAAATCCGGCAGCACGATGGGGATCGTGCCGAATCCGATCGAGGTTGCCACGATGATGAGGTTCATGTTGTTGGCATAATCCACGCGTGACAGCGTGCGGATACCGCTGGCGGCGACAGTGCCGAACAGCACGATGCCCGCCCCGCCCAGGACCGGGGCAGGAATCGCGGCGACCACGCGCCCCATCACCGGCAGCAGTCCCAGCGCCACCAGGATCAACCCGCCGGTGGCCACCACATAGCGGCTCTTGACCCCGGTCACGGCCACCAGGCCGACGTTCTGGGCAAAGGCGCTTTGGGTGAACGATCCGAAGATCGGCGCGATTGCGCTGGACAGCATGTCGGCGCGCAGGCCGTCGCCCAGGCGACGCGAATCCACCTTGGTCTCGACAATCTCGCCGACAGCAAAAATGTCGGCAGAGGTCTCGACCAGTGTGACCAGGATGACGATGAACATCGACACCGTGGCCGCAACGCCAAAGGTAGGCGTCCCGAAATGGAAGATCTGCGGCAGGGCGAAATAGGGCCCCTGCGTGACCTGACTGAAATCGGTCATGCCCAGCACATAGGCAACGAGGGTGCCGATCACCAACGCGAACAGGATCGACAGCCGCGAGATCGTGGCGTTGCCGACCTTGCTCAGCAGCAACACGATCAGCATCGTGGCACCCGCCAGCAGGATATTGGCCTGACTGCCGAAATCGGGGGCGTTGCGGTTCCCGCCCATGGCCCAGGAACCGGCCACCGGCATCAGCGTCAAGCCGATGGTGGTGATGACGATGCCTGCGACCAGCGGCGGGAAAAAGCGTGTGATGCGCGAGAATATGGGGGTGATCAGCAGCCCCAGAAGCGATGCCGCGATCACCGCCCCGAAAATCGCCTGCATCCCGCCATTGGCGGAAATGGCGATCATCGTGGCGACGCCGGCAAAGGATACCCCCTGGACCAGCGGCAGCTGGCAACCAAAGAAGGGCAGCCCTATGGTCTGCAGGATCGTGGCCATTCCCCCCGCAAACAGCGAAGCGGTAATCAGCAGGCCGATGTCGGCCGGGCTCAGCCCCGCCGCCTGCCCCACGATCAGCGGCACGGCAACGATCCCGCCATACATGGTCAGGATGTGCTGCATGCCATAGGCAAGGTTGGCCAGCAATCCCAGCTTCTCATCTTCGGGACGTGCAAATTCCCGCGGTTTTTGTGATGTTTCAGTCAATGAGGCCCCTCCTACATCCTCGTGTGGTCTCTCCTCGTATGGTGCGCGGAACTTATCGGCATACTCTCCGGGCCACCTTATCCAAAAGTTTGAATGTGACTTAAATTCTGATGGACAATCTAGGCAGCACCGACCGATCCGTGGCGGAATCAAAAGGCCGGCGCAGAAACCTGCACCGGCCAGGCTAAGGATATCCTTGGGCCTTACTGCTTGGCGGTTTCGGCAGTCACGTCCTTGTTGGCGGCGATCAGCGCCTCCATGCCGGCGGTGAATCCCGACAGCGACAGAGGCAGCTTGACCAGCTCATCCTTGCCAGCGCCGAAGGGCAGGACCGACACGGTGGCCGATTTTCCGCGCTTCAGCGGCGCCAGATCGGAATCCTTCATCCCGATACGCGAGATGCAGCCCACCGGCGCGCACAGCATGAACGGGTAACGGGCATCCTTGCCGTTATCGACCTGCAACCCCAATCCGGCCTGCAGATCGGTTTCCAGCGGCGCAACGAAGGTGATGACTGCCGAGACATCGCCTTTCATCGGCAGGACCGAAGCCTCTGCAACCGGCGAATCGTTCTTGTCCTTCATCAGCTGATAAAGCTCGCAGGGATCCTTGCCGCTTTCCGTTTTCATGCAACGCAAGGTCCAGTCGCCATGCGTCGACTTGGCATAGGGCTGGCCCACCTTGGGCTCACCGGCTTCGGCCGCAGGCGCCTCGGTCGGGGCGGGCGACTGGGCAGCAGGCGCAGCTTCCGTCGAAGCGGCGGCGGGGGCCTCGGCAGGCGCTTCGGTCTGGGTGGCAGCCGGCGTATCGGTCGCGGGCTGGGCCGAGGTCGCAGCATCCTGCGCAATCGCTGCGCCGGCACCGCCGGCAAGGGTCACAAGAGCGGCGAGCACCGCAGCAGTGGTCCTGTTGGCCATGGTTTTCATCCTTTGGTCCATGTTTCGCGCATGGTCCTAGCACGGGCTTGCACCCTTGTCAGGGCAGTTCGCGACGGGCGCCGTCACCTTTGCGTGCTGACACCGGGCGGACACAGCCGCAAATGCACGAAAACCCGAAGCGGAAGACAGCCGCCCCGGGTTTCCTGTTTACCTTCCCTGCCGGACTGGCCGGTCATCATTGCGCGAAAGCTAGAGTCCCCCGTTCAAGCCGTCAACTGTCCTATTCGACAGATTGTGACATCTTTGCGATCCGTTTGTGATGGCAACGCGACCTCCCCGGGAAAAGAGCCGCGCCCGAAGGCGCGGCAGTCCAACAGGGAGGAAGCCGAACCCACAGGCATGTGCCGATGGTCCGGCAGGATCAGACTGGCACAAAATCGTTACGGTTGTATTGTTCTTTTCCGTGCGCTCTGCACTTTTTTGCCGATCGGTGGAGGAAATATGTCAAAGCTGGTGGATCTGGAGGCTGGAACCCTGTTCGTCGGCGGCGGCGGGCCCGATCATGCCAGTCCCCAGCAATTGCTGTTGCGCTATGCCAATCGCCACGGGCTTATCGCGGGGGCCACCGGCACCGGCAAGACGGTCACCTTGCAGACACTGGCCGAATCGTTCTCGCTGGCCGGGGTGCCGGTGTTCCTGGCCGACATCAAGGGCGATCTGGGTGGGCTGGCCAAGCCGGGCGGCCAAGACAGCAAGCTGTACGAGGCGTTCGAGAAACGCGCGGCACAGATCGGTGCCTCGCTGGACTATCGCAGCTTTCCCGTCACATTCTGGGATATCTGGGGCGAGCGTGGGCACCCGGTGCGCACCACACCGGCCGAGATGGGTCCGCTGTTGTTGTCGCGCCTGATGGGCCTGACCGATGCCCAGGAGGGCGTGCTGAACATCGCCTTTCGCGTGGCGGACGAACAGGGGCTGGCGCTGCTCGACATGAAGGACTTGCAGGCAATGCTTGTCTGGGTCGGGCAGAACGCGAAGGAACTGTCGCTGAAATACGGCAACGTCTCGGCGGCCTCGATCGGAGCAATCCAGCGCGCCTTGCTGGTGCTGGAGGGCGAAGGCGGCAACATGCTGTTCGGCGAACCGGCGCTGGAACTGTCGGACATGATCCGGCTGGATGCCTCGGGGATGGGGGTTATCAACATCCTGTCGGCCGAGCGGCTGATGAATGCGCCAAGATTGTATGCCACATTCCTGCTGTGGCTGATGTCGGAACTTTTCGAGCAATTGCCCGAGGTGGGCGACCCCGAAAAGCCGCGAATTGCCTTCTTTTTCGACGAAGCGCACCTGCTGTTCAACGATGCCCCGCCCGCGCTTGTCGCCAAGATCGAGCAAGTCGCACGGCTGATCAGGTCCAAGGGAGTCAGCTTGTGGTTCATCAGCCAGAATCCCGCTGATCTGCCGGAATCCGTGCTGGGGCAACTGGGCAATCGTATTCAGCACGCCTTGCGCGCCTTTACCGCAAAGGACCAGAAGGCGCTGAAGATGGCCGCGCAGAATTATCGTGCCAATCCCGACTTTGACACGGCCGAGGCGATCCAGGCCGTCGGCACGGGCGAGGCCGTCACCTCGCTTCTGGAGGCGAAGGGTGTGCCGGGCGTCGTGCAGCGCACGCTGATCCGCCCGCCGCTGGCACAGCTTGGACCAATTGCCGATGCGGATCGCCAAGCGATGAACAGTGCCTCGCCCATGGCGTTGAAATATGGCAAGACGATGGACCGCGAAAGCGCCGCCGAATTGCTGGCCAGCCGCGCGCAGATGGCCGCAACCGCCAGCGCGCAGGCCGGCGCGGCTGACGCTGACGACGATTTGTGGCGCATGGATGCACCCAAGACCCGTGGGCGGCGTTACGATCCGCAGCTGCAAATCCCGAAGCCCGCGCAACAACGTCCCCGTGCAGGCAGCGACTCGATCGCGGTCACTTTCGGCAAAAGCCTGGCCCGGCAGTTGGGAACCAAGACCGGGCAGGCCCTGGTTCGCGGGATTCTGGGATCGCTGCTCAAGAGCAGATAGGGCCTTTCGGCGCCGGCAGCGGGCGCGCGGCAAGCTCGGCCGTTTCAGCAAGAATGGCGATCAGCAGCAGGATATGCCGGTGCAGGTCATAGTCGGCCTGCCCTTCGCAACGTGCCGCATTCAATTGCATCTCTTCGGTCCGCAACCTCTGCAACGCGATTGCAGAACAGGGCAAGTCGTCGCTTTTCAGCACCCGTCGCAGATCACGACGGCGGTTCCACTGGGACAGCCCCGCCCGGGCTGCACGCACCAGAAGCTTCGGCCGGCGAAGCGGTGGATGTGCGGGGCGGGCTGGAAAGGCGATGACATTGCACATCATGTTCATATGTCTGCTCCGTGCTGGGTTTCCGAAATAATCCTCAACCCATGCGTGTGTTGCGACACAGCAGGAAACTGCGCGCGCAGCAGCAAGGAATCTTTAGTAATTGTTAGCAAATATCTTCGCATCTCGGCCTGATCCTGTCCTTTCAGCCAGGATACTCAAACAACCCATAGGCGAGTAGCTGCCAGCTCGTCTGCAGGAAGCGAAGGAATGACCATGACGATTTTGACGGGAGATTTCGCACCGGAAGCCTCGATTGCCGCCCTGCCCGTCGGCATCGGTGCGATGGCCTGCGATGCACCCGAAACCCTGCCTTGCGCATCAGCCCAAAGCCAGGCCGAAGATGGCGACCTGAAGCTGTATTTGCGTCATGTCGAAGGCGGCGAGACCATTCGCGCCTTGGCGCGCGAGGCAGGCTGCCATGCCTCGACAATCCTTCGTCGCATCCGCAAGTTCGAAATGCGCCGCGACGATCCGCTTGTCGATCGCGCTGTCGAGCGCGCCGCGGCGGCCCCTTCCAGCCATCAGCAGGCTCCCGGCCGCATCGGCATGAAGCAGATCGCCCGTATCCTGCGTCGGCTGGCCGAGCCCGGTGCGCAGATGGTGGTGGCCGAGGGCATGGACAAGGCAATCGTGGTCCGCGACGAGATCCGCACCGCAATCCTGGATCGCGAACTGGCCGAGCACATGGCCGTCCGGGCCTGGGTGCAACTGGCAGGTCAAGGCCGGGTCAGCCGTTATGTCATATCCGCCACCGGACGCGAGGCGCTGCGCAAACTGATTGCTGCGCGTCGCAGCGGTCCCCTTCCGGGCAAAGAGGATTTTGCCCTGGCCGATCCGGTCATCCCCGAGCCGCAGGGCTGCGCGGATGAGGCCGCGCCCTTTGTTCATGCCGACCGCCACCGCGTGTGGGAAGAGCGCGAAATACAGGATCCCGCGGACGGACGGCGGCGCAGGACGCGTGTGAACATTGCGGAAAGCCCATTGCTGATGCTGGCGCGGCGCCGTGAACCTGACGGGCGACCGTTTCTTGCACCCGAACTGGTGGCTGCGGGCGAACGGCTGCGCGAAGATTTCGAACTGGCTCAGATGGGGCCCCGCATCACCCAGAACTGGGATCGCTTCCTGACGGCCGGCATCGACGTGGCACGGATGGGTGCAGGCCATGGCGGCGGATCGGAAGGTGCGCGCAACCGAGTCGCGGCGGCACTGCGCGAACTGGGTCCGGGCATGGGCGACATGTGTCTGCGCGTCTGCTGCTTTCTGGAGGGGATCGAGATGACGGAACGTCGGCTGGGCTGGTCGGCACGATCAGGAAAGATCGTTCTGCGCCTGGCATTGATGCGGCTGGAAAGACATTATCGTGAAACCTATGGCGCCGGCGCTCCGCTGATCGGATAAGCCATCGTCCCGGCAAGAAGGGCGCCCGAGGGCGCCCTTTCGCATGTTCCGGCGGTTCAGGCCGCGGCCTTGGCGGGATTTTTCCGCAACCATTCCAGAACAGCTTCAGGCGCGCTTGCGCCATAAGGATCTTCGGGGCAGTCATCCATGCGCCCGGGCTCTTCGAACCAGGCTTCGATCACACCGTCATCGACGATTGCCGCATAGCGCCAGCTGCGGGCACCAAAACCCAGGTTATCCTTGCGCACCAACATTCCCAGTTTCTCGGTGAACTCGCCCGAGCCATCGGGGATCACCTTGACATGGTTCAGGTTCTGCGCCTTGGCCCATTGGTTCATCACGAAGCTGTCGTTCACCGACATGCAATAGATTGCATCGATCCCAAGCGCGGCCATTTCATCGGCAGCCTTTTCATAACCCGGCAGCTGATAGGTCGAGCACGTCGGGGTAAAGGCACCCGGCAAAGAAAACAGCACCACCCGCTTGCCGGCGAAATAGTCGGCGGTGGTCATGCCCTGCCAGCGATAGGGGTTCGGTCCCCCGACGGATTCATCCCGCACACGGGTGCGAAAGGTAACTTGCGGCAGCTTGAAACCGACTTTCATCATCATGTCCTTCTGTTCACGCCGGCGGCCAGCGCGGGCACCGGAAACTCGATCTCTCCTCCCGCCGCGCAAGGTAATGCCGCAACGCAGAAACCGCAACCGGCAGGCGACATCGCGCCTGTGTTCACCAGCGCGGGGAACCGGCTTGCGGCGCAAGGAATTAGCTGCAATGGCTAATGACCAGCCGCGAACATCCGGAACGAAAAATGGACAATATCATTGCACTGATTCAGGATCCTGCTGCCTGGGTGGCCTTGGCCACACTGGTGGTCATGGAGGTCGTGCTGGGCATCGACAACCTGATCTTCATTTCCATCCTGACCAACAAGCTGCCCGAGCATCAGCGCGAGCGTGCCCGGCGCATCGGCATCGGCCTGGCGCTGGTGATGCGGCTGGGCCTTCTGGCAACTGTTGCCTGGATCGTGCGCCTGACCGAACCTGTCGTCACCATCATGGGCAATGAACTCAGCTGGAAGGATATCATCCTGATCTCCGGGGGTCTGTTCCTGGTGTGGAAGGCAACCAAGGAAATTCATCACCACGTCGATCCCTCCGACCAAGAGGAAAACATCGTCGGTCGCGCGGTGTCGACCTTCGGCGGGGCCATCTTCCAGATCCTGCTGCTTGATCTGGTGTTCTCGATCGACAGCATCATCACCGCGGTCGGCATGACCAAGCATGTCGAGATCATGGTCGTCGCGGTGGTCGCCGCGGTGACGGTCATGCTGCTGGCTGCCAATCCGCTGGCAAACTTCATCGCCCGCAACCCGACCATCGTCATGCTGGCGCTGTCCTTCCTGCTGCTGATCGGAACGACCCTGATTGCCGAGGGCTTCGGCGTGCATGTGCCCAAGGGTTACATCTACGCAGCGATGGCATTTTCCGCCATGGTCGAGGCATTGAACATGTGGGCGCGCAACGCTCGCAATCGCCGCCAGCGCATCGGGCACTGAACCTGCCTGACAGGCCGGCCCGGACGGGATTTTCCCGCCGGTGCCGGCTCGGGGCTGCGTTGCTTTCACGGCGGTTTGCGGTTATTCCTTCCCTAGCCGCGACGGAAAGGACACGACCTTGCGCGATCTTCGCATGCCAGAGCAACGCCACCCGGAAAAGGCGCATCGCCCCGACCAGGATCAGCCCCGCAAGCCATCCTGGATCCGGGTCAAGGCGCCCAATTCGGAAGGCTATCGGCAAACGCGCGAGATCATGCGCGAAAACCGCCTGTCCACGGTCTGCGAAGAGGCGGGCTGCCCGAACGTCGGCGAATGCTGGTCGCAGGGCCACGCCACCATGATGATCATGGGCGAAATCTGCACCCGCGGCTGCACTTTCTGCAACGTCGCCACCGGTAAGCCGCAGGCCCTGGACGTGTTCGAGCCCGGCCGTGTCGCCCATGCCGTGCAGAAGCTGGGGCTGAAACATGTGGTCATCACCTCGGTTGACCGCGACGATCTGGACGATGGCGGCGCTGAACATTTCGCCCAGACGATCCGCGCCATTCGGCACCGTTCCCCCGGTTCCACCATCGAGGTTCTGACGCCGGATTTTCTGAAATCGCAGCCCGGCGCGCTGGAAACCGTGGTCGAGGCGCGACCCGACGTGTTCAACCACAATCTGGAAACGGTGCCGGGCCTTTACCCCGAGGTGCGTCCGGGGGCACGATATTTCCATTCGCTGCGCCTGCTGCAGAAGGTCAAGGAACTGGACCCCGCCATGTTCACGAAATCCGGGATCATGGTCGGTCTGGGCGAGGACCGGCAGGCCGTCTTGCAGGTCATGGACGACATGCGCGCCGCCGACATCGACTTCATCACCATCGGCCAGTATCTGCAGCCCACACCCAAGCACCACCGCGTGGACCGCTTTGTCACGCCCGAGGAATTCGCCGCCTATGAAAAGGCGGCCTATGGCAAGGGGTTCCTTATGGTCTCGGCCACGCCGCTGACGCGGTCGTCGTATCACGCCGGCGACGATTTCGCGG
This sequence comes from Paracoccus sp. SMMA_5_TC, assembly GCF_009696685.2. NCBI lineage: Bacteria > Pseudomonadati > Pseudomonadota > Alphaproteobacteria > Rhodobacterales > Paracoccaceae > Paracoccus > Paracoccus sp. SMMA_5_TC. The sequence continues at coordinate 1,983,838 of NZ_CP102355.1, read as the reverse complement.
CCTTGCGCGCAGCCCGTTTGAAAAAGCTGGGGATGGCCTGAGACAAAACGCGCGCGCCCTCTTGCAAATCATTGCAACTGGCCTTACCCGAAGGCAGTCCCAAAGGGACCGGGCGCCATGGGGGTATGGCGGAATGGTAGACGCAGGGCATTCAAAATGCTCCGCCGCAAGGCATGGGGGTTCGAGTCCCTCTACCCCTACCAGCGCCCATTGAGCGGCCTGATAGGGCCCCGCCCCTTGCAGCAGTCTCAGCCACCCGCGCGAATTTGCATCAGCGCCTGCAACATGTGACCATCAGGGTCTGCAAGGTCGTGCAGGATGTTGAAATGGTCGCGGCCGGGAACATGCAGCAACTGCACCCTTTCCCCTGCCTGGGTGCAAACCTGCGCATAGTCATCGCTTTGCCGAATCAGTTCGGGCAATTCATTGGCGCCCACGGCGACGACCATGGGCGCGCCCTTTGTCACATGAACCTGCGGCGAATGGTCGGCGACCTGCTGGGCCGTCAGGCGCAGCTTGTCGTTCAGCGCGCCAAGGCTGATCGGCAACAGGTCGTAAAGGCCGCTGATCGCCAGCACCGATTCCACCGCCGGATGGCTGCGATGCACCGCCGCCAGGTGCCCCCCGGCCGAATGGCCCGACAGGCACACCGGCCGGCCCCTGGTTCCCAGGCCGGCGGGATCCTGCGCCAGATGGTCCAGCAGCGCGCCGATCTGCGCGACGATTCCGGTCATGTCGATGTCGGGCGCCAGCCGGTATTCCGCCAGCACCACGTTGAAGCCGCGTTGCAGCGGCCCGGCGGCGACAAAGGCGAAATCTTCCTTGTCGCAGCTTTGCCAATAGCCGCCGTGGACAAAGACCAAGGTCGGCGCCCCGTCCGCGCCGCAGGAAAACCAGTCGAAGGTCTCGCGCGGTCCCTGACCATAGCGCAGGTCGCGACGGCAATCGCGGGCCGCGTAGAACGCCGCGCTTTCAGCCCGCATCTGCTGCATCAGGCCCGGAAAATCCGCCACCCGGCCGCTGTTGCTATAGGCCAGGTCCAGTTCCGGCCGGGTCATGCCACGATAGACGATCTGCATTTCGGCACTCCTTTCGGCGTGGGCGCGGATCAGACGCCCAGATAGCGATCGGTCAGGTCTGTGGTCAGATCGGTCATCGCCCCGCGCCAGACGGTGGTGCCGCGCTCAAGCACCACCGCACTGTCCGCGACCGAGGCTATTTCGCGCAAGGATTTGTCCACCAGCAGGATGGACATGCCATCTGCCTTCAATTGCCGCACCCCGTCCCAGATTTCCTGCCGCACCACCGGGGCCAGGCCCTCGGTCGCCTCGTCCAGGATCACCAGGCGCGGGTTGGTCATCAGCGCCCGACCGATGGCCAGCATCTGCTGTTCGCCCCCCGACAGCGTGCGCGACACCTGGCCCATGCGCTCTTGCAGCCGGGGAAACAGGGTGCAGACGCGGCGCATGTCCCACGGCCCAGGTCGCGCCGCGACCTGCAGGTTTTCGGCCACGGTCAGCGGCGCAAAGCAGCGCCGCCCCTCGGGGACCAGGCCGATGCCCAGCCGCGCCGCCTGCGGCGCCGACAACGCGCCCAGATCGCGCCCGGCGAAACCGATCCTGCCGCCGCTGTGGCGCATCAGTCGACTGATGCAGCGGATCGTGGTGGTCTTGCCCATGCCGTTGCGGCCCATCAGCGCCACGACCTGCCCCTCGTCCAGTGTCAGGTCGACCCCGAACAGCGCCTGCACGCTGCCGTAAGACGCCGTGACCTGTTCCAGTTCCAGCAACCGGGTCATGCTTCCTCTCCCAGATAGGACCGTCGCACTTCGGGGTTGGCGCGGATTTCGGCGACACTGCCGCTGGCGATGATCCGGCCATAGACCAGGACGGATATCCTGTCGGCCAGGGCAAAGACGGCGTCCATGTCATGTTCGACCAGCAGGATCGGCGCCTCGTGCCGCAGTTCGGACAGGATCGCGGTCAGCTGGCGTCCACCCTCCAGCCCCATCCCGGCCATCGGCTCGTCCAGCAGGAAGGCGCGCGGACGCAGCGCCAGCGCCATGGCGATTTCCAGCTTGCGCCTTTCGCCATGCGACAGTTCGGCCGCCGGGATCAGGTGGCGCCCCGCCAGGCCGGCCTGCTCGATGTGAAACAGCGCCGGTTGGGTCAGTTTGGGGTCGGACAGGGCCGGACGATGGAACCGAAAGATGGCCCCGCTGGCCCCGGCCACCGCCAGCATCACGTTCTGCAAGGCGGTAAAGCCCGGGATGACCGATGACACCTGAAAGCTGCGCGCCAGGCCCAGACGCGCGCGCGCCGCGGCGTCCAGGGTGTCGATCACCTGCCCCTCGAAGCGGATGGAACCGCTGTCAGGGCGCACCTCGCCGACGATCTGCTTGATCAGGGTGGATTTTCCGGCGCCATTGGGACCGATCAGCGCGTGGATTTCGCCCAGGCGCAAATCGATGCTGACCCCATCTGTGGCGACAAGCGCGCCGTAACTCTTGCGCAGATCCCGGATTTCCAGGATCGCATCGCCCGGTTCATGCTTGGCCATGGCGCCACCCTTTCGTGATGATCCCGATCACGCCGCCGGGGACGAACAGCACCACCGCCAGCAGCAGCAGCCCCAGCGGCGCCTGCCAGAAATCCGTCAGGCCACCCAGCAGATGTTCCAGCAGGATGAAGATGGCTGCACCCGCCACCGGCCCGCACAGGCGCGCCACTCCGCCCAGGATGACAAAGACCATGATTTCCCCCGACATGTGCCAAGACAGCATCGCCGGGCTGACAAAGCGGTTCAGGTCGGCATAAAGCGACCCGGCCAGCCCCGCGATCATCCCCGACAGCACAAAGGCGGTCAGCCGCACCGCATAGGGGCGGATACCCACCGCCACCGCCCGCTGGCTGTTTTCCCGCACCGCCCGCAGCGCCAGCCCATAGCGCGACTGGGTGATGGTGGCAGTAAAGATCAGCGCCAGGGCCAGCAGCACCGCACATATGGCGAAATACTGGATCGGGTCGAAGGTGTTCATCCCCGGAAAGCTGTTGCGGACGTAAAAGCTCAGCCCGTCCTCGCCGCCATAGCGACGCCAACCCAGAGCGAAGTAATAGATCATCTGGGCAAAGGCCAATGTGACCATGATGAAATAGACGCCGGTGGTGCGCAGACTCAGCGCGCCGATGGCCAGCGCCGCCAGGCCGGCGACGACCATGGCCATGGGCCAGATTCCCAGCATTTCATTGCTGCCCATGATGGAGAAGGGCAAGGTCAGCACCGGGGTGCCCTGGGCGGCATGGCTGGCGAAGATGCCGGTGACATAGCCGCCGATGCCAAAGAACGCCGCGTGACCGAATGACACCATGCCGCCATAGCCAAGCGCCAGGTTCAGCCCCACCCCGGCCAGGCCCAGAATGGCGGCCTTGGTGGCCAGCGTCACGGCAAAGCCGTTGCCCGCCAGATGCGCGCCGATGGCCGTGGCCACCAGCAGGCCAAAGACCACCAGGTTGATGATGCTGTCACGGGTAAAAATTCCGGCCATGACCTACCCCCTTGCCCCGAACAGGCCCTGCGGGCGCCAGATCAGCACCACGGCCATCAACAGATAGATCAGCATCGATGCCAGCGAGGCGCCGATCGCATTGGCATCGGGGCCCAGCATGCGCGCGAACAGCCCCGGCAACAGCGCCTTGCCAAGAGTATCGGTCATGCCGACCAGCAGCGCGCCCACCAGCGCCCCCTTGATCGAGCCGATGCCGCCGATCACCACGACGACAAAGGCCAGGATCAGCACCGGCTCGCCCATGCCGACCTGCACCGACTGGATGGCGCCGACCAGCGCGCCGGCCAGCCCGGCCAATGCGGCGCCCAGGGCAAAGACCACGGTGTAAAGCCGCGCGATATCGACCCCCAGCGCCGCGATCATTTCCCGGTCGGCCTCGCCCGCCCGGATGCGGATGCCCAGTCGGGTGCGGCTGATCAACCACCACAGTCCGATGGCGACTGCGGCACCAAAGCCGATGATGACCAGACGAAACAGCGGATAGTTGAGCCCGCCGGGCAAGGTGACCGGACCCGCCAGCTCGGGCGGCAGGGTCAGATACAGCGGAAACGACCCGAACAGCCAGCGCGCCCCTTCGGAAAAGATCAGGATCAACGCAAAGGTCGCAAGAACCTGATCCAGATGATCACGCGCATAAAGTCGGCGCAGCACGCCGACCTCGACCAATGCGCCGGCTGCGGCGGCCGCCGCCAGACTTGCTGCCAGCCCCAGCCAGAACGATCCCGTGGCCGCCGCCACCGCCGCGCAGGCAAAGGCCCCAGTCATGTAAAGCGAACCATGGGCCAGGTTGATCAGCCCCATGACCCCGAACACCAGGGTCAGGCCCGCCGCCATCAGAAACAGCATCATTCCGTATTGCAGGCCGTTCAGGGCCTGCTCGGCCAGAAGCATGGCGGCTTCCTCCCGTAGCAAGGATTTCAGGGGCCGGGCCGGTCGCTGCCGGCCCGGCGATGTCGGCAGAGGCTGTTACATCTTGCACTGTTCGGCGTATGCGTCGCCGTGATCGGTCAGTGCCGGGCCGATGATCTTGTTGGTCAGCACGTCGCCTTCCTTGACCACCTCGCGCACGTAATAGTCCTGGATCGGGTGCTGGTTCGGGCCAAAGCTGAACTTGCCGCGAACGCTGGGGAAATCAGCCTTGGCCAGGGCCGCGCGGAAAGCATCGGCATCCTTGACATCGGCCTGAGCGGTTGCCGAAATCAGCAGGTTCGCGGTATCATAGGCCTGGGCCGCGTAAAGCGACGGCAGCCGCCCGTATTCCGCCTGAAAGGTCTCGACAAAGGTCTTGTTGGCCGGATTGTCCAGATCCTTGGACCATTGCGCTGTGTTCTTGACCCCCAGCGCCGCATCGCCAACCGCCGGCAGGATGTCCTGGCTGAAGCTGAACGCCGGGCCGATCACCGGTTTGCCAACGCCGGATTCGGCATATTGCTTCATGAAGGCGATGCCCATGCCGCCCGGCAGGAAAAAGAACACCGCATCCGCGTCACTGTTGCGGATCCGGGCGATCTCGCCGGCGTAATCGGTCTGGCCCACCTGGGTGTAGACCTCATCGACCACCTGGCCCTTGTAGTAACGCTTGAAGCCGGCCAGCGAATCCTGCCCCGCCGGATAGTTCGGCGCCATGATGAACACCTTGCCGATACCCGCGTTCTGGGCATAGGCGCCTGCCGCCTCGTGCAGGTTGTCGTTCTGATAGGAAACCGAGAAATAGCGCGGATTGCAGCCTGCACCCGCAAGCTGCGACGGCGCGGCATTGGTGGACAGATAGAACTTGCCCTGGGCGACGGCCGCCGGCACCACCGCCATGGCGAGGTTCGACCACACGATCCCGGTCAGCACGTCCACCTTTTCGGACTGGATCATCTTGTCGGCGATCTGCACCGCGATATCGGGCTTCTGTTGATCGTCCTCGATCACCAGTTCGATGTTCTTGCCGGCGTCACCGGCGTTCTTCAGCGCCAGCAGAAAGCCGTCACGGGTATCGACGCCAAGGCCCGCGCCGCCGCCCGACAGGGTGGTGATCATGCCCACCTTGACCGGTTCGGCCCAGGCCGCGCCCGCCATGGCCAGCACTGCCGCCCCGCTCATCAGAATCCCTGCGATCTTCATGTTGTAACTCCCTGTTTTCGTTTGTTGGGTCTTGCGATCTTTGTTGAGCGCCCGCGCCCTTGCAACGAATTTCGATGCCGGGTTCGGAAAGTTCATGCCCCATCCTGGACAAGGCGAAAGCGCTGGATCTTGCCGCTTTCGGTCTTGGGCAGGGCTTGAGTAAAGACGATGCTGCGCGGATACTTGAACGGGGCGATCACCGATTTCACGTGATCCTGCAAAGCCTTGACCAAGGCCGCATCGCCGGTCAGGCCGTCGCGCAACACGACATGAGCCTGCACGATCTGGCCCCGTTCCTCGGAAGGGGCGCCCACCACGGCACATTCCACGACATCCGGATGCGACAGCAGCGCCGCCTCGACCTCGGGACCGGCGATATTGTAGCCGGCAGACAGGATGATGCCGTCGGTGCGCGCGGCGAAATGGAAATACCCCTGCTCGTCCTGCCAGAAGCAGTCGCCGGTCAGGTTCCAGCCGTCGCTGACATAGGTCCGCTGCTTGTCGGGGTCGGCCAGATAGCGGCATCCGACAGGACCGCGAACGGCCAGCCGCCCGGTTTCACCGCGCGGCATTTCTTGGCCGTCCGGGCCGATGATGCGGGCCTGATAGCCGCCGACGGGGCGGCCGGTGCAGCCAGGTCGGCTGTCGCCGAAACGGTTGGTCAGGAAGATGTGCAGCATTTCGGTGGCGCCGATGCCGTCAAGGATCGGCTTGCCGGTCTTGGCCACCCATTCCTCGTAGACCGGGGCGGGCAGGGTTTCGCCGGCGGACACGGCTGCGCGCAGGCTGGACAGATCGGCACCTTCCTCCATCGCGCGCATCATGACGCGGTAGGCGGTCGGGGCGGTAAAGCAGATGGTGGCGCGGTATTTCTGGATGATCTCGATCAGGTTCGGGGGCGAGGCGTTTTCCAGCAGCGCGGCCGAGGCGCCGAAGCGCAGCGGAAACACCGCAAGTCCCCCCAGGCCAAAGGTGAACGCCAGCGGCGGCGAGCCGACAAAGACATCCTCGGGCGTGACGCCCAGAACCTCGCGCGCATAGCCGTCGGCGATGATGAGCAGATCGCGGTGGAAATGCATCGTGGCCTTGGGCTCGCCCGTGGTGCCCGAGGTAAAGCCCAGCAAGGCCACATCATCGCGCCCCGTGCGCACCGCATCGAAACGCACCGGCTGGGACAACGCGGCCCGGTCCAGTTCGGCATCATGATTGGCAGTGCCATCGAACCCGACCAGCGTGCGCAGATAGGCGCTGTTCTTGGCCGCCTGCGCCAGTTCGTCCATCAGGCGGGTGTCGCAAAGGGCATGGGTGATCCGGGCCTTGTCGATGATCTTGCCCAGTTCGGCGGCGCGCAGCATCGGCATGGTGTTGACCACCACCGCGCCGACCTTGGTCGCCGCCAGCCAGCAGGCCACCATGGCTGGGTTGTTGGCCGAACGGATCAGCACGCGATTTCCGGGCTGGACGCCGTATTGCCCCACCAGCGCGTGGGCGATGCGGTTGGTCCAGTCTGCCAGTTCCTTGTAGGTCCGCATCCGGCCATTACCGATCAGCGCCGGGCGGTCGCCGAATCCGCGTTCGACCATGCGATCGGTCAGCTCGACCGCCGCATTCAGATATTCGGGATATTCAAATCCCTCCAGCAGCAATTGCGGCCACAATTCGGGCGGAGGCAGGTTGTCGCGGGTGAAGGTGTCGACATGGGCCGATGGTCCCAGAGGCGGGTTTGCAGTCATCTTCAATCTCCCTTGCGGGCGGGCGCAGCATCTTGTCGTGCCTTGGCCCGCGAAAGCTGCGGTATCAGTCGGGGACGACAGCGGTCGCCTCGATCTCGACCTTGGCGCGATCCTCGACCAGAGCCACCACCTGCACCAGCGCCATGGCAGGATAATGGCGGCCGATCACCTCCTTGTAGGCGCGGCCGATTTCCTTCAGCGCCCCAAGGTATTCGTGCTTGTCGGTGACATACCAGGTCAGACGCACCAGATGTTCGGGCCGCGCACCGCCCTCGGCCAGCACGTCCACGATTGCCTGCAGGGCAATGCGCACCTGCTGGGCAAAGTCGTCGGTCTCGAATTCCTGCTGATCGTTCCAGCCGATCATGCCGCCGGTAAAGATCATGCGGCCGCGCGCAGCGATGCCGTTGGAATAGCCGGGGGTGGCCTTCCAGTTGCAGGGATGCAGAACCTCATGCACCATCGTTTCTCTCCATCAAATCTGTAAGCCGTGCGCGGATGGTCTGGGGCCAAGGGGCGGGTCTGCCGCCGGGATCTACCCAGACAAGGGTCTGGTCCACCTGCATGCGGGGTTGGGTGTCGTGGCTGACGCTATGGGTCAGACGCAGGCTCGACCTGCCCAATGCGGCCACATCCAGCCTGAAGTCCAGGATCTCTCCCAGACGCGAGGGCGCCAGGAACTGCACATCAAGCCGTGCTGTGGGCACAGCCGCCTGTTCCTCGATGTGGATGCGGACAAATGAATAATCCAGCATTTCGGCAAAGAAGTTCTCGACAACCGAGTTCGTCATCTCGAAATAGCGGGGATAGAACACGATCCCCGCCGGGTCGCAGTGGTTGAACTCGACCTTCATGCGGCGGTGATAGCTCATGGCAGCACACTCCGCGCGATGACCACGCGCTGCACGTCGCTGGCACCTTCATAGATGCGCAGCGCGCGGATGTCGCGGTAAAGTTCCTCGACCTTCATGCCGTGGCGCACGCCGTCGCCGCCATGCAGTTGCAGCGCCGCATCGATAACCTCTTGCGCGGCCTCGGTGGCATAAAGCTTGGCCATCGCCGCCTCGCGCGAGACGCGGGCGGCGCCGCCGTCCTTGGTCCAGGCGGCGCGATAGACCAGCAGCGCCGCGGCATCGATCTTCAGCGCCATGTCGGCGATATGGCCCTGCACCATCTGCAAGGCGGCCAGCGGCTCGCCCTGGATGCGGCGGCTTTGCACGCGCGCCAGCGCCTCGTCCAGCGCCCGGCGGGCCATGCCCAGCGCCGCCGCCCCCACTGTCGAACGGAACACGTCCAGCACCGACATCGCCAGCTTGAACCCCTCGCCCGGGCGGCCGATCAGCGCGCTGTCGGGCAATTCGACCCCTTCCATCCGCAAGCGGGCCAGCGGATGCGGGGCGATGACCTCGATCCGCTCGGCGATCTCAAGGCCAGGGCTGTCGGCCGGCATCAGAAAGGCCGACAGGCCGCGGGCGCCGGGCGCCTCGCCGCTGCGGGCGAACACGACATAGACATCGGCGATGCCGCCGTTGGAAATATAGGTCTTTTCCCCGGTGAGCCGCCAGCCGCCGTCGATGCGTTCGGCCGTGGTGGCGGTATTGGCCACGTCCGAACCCGATCCCGGCTCGGTCAGGGCAAAGGCTGCAATCGCCGTTCCGCTGCGGGTGCGTTCCAACCAGCGGCGCTGTTCGGGCGTGCCGAACAGCGACACCGCGCCCATGCCCAGCCCCTGCATGGCAAAGGCGAAATCGGCCAGCGCATCGTGCCGGGCCAGGGTTTCGCGGATCAGGCACAGGCTGCGGACGTCCAGAACCTCGCCCTCATCAGCGCCGGAATGTTGCAGGAAGCCCGCCTTTCCAAGGTCGCGCACCAGGTCACGACAGGCGCTATCGACATCGCCGTGATCGACCGGCAGGTTCGCGGCGCACCAGGACTCGAGCTCCGCCGCCAGATCGCGGTGGCGCCGCTCCAGGAACGGCCAATCAAGAAAGCTGCGGTCGGCCATGGGTGACTCCTTCACTTGGCGGGGATTTCCAAGGGGCACCGCCCCTTGGAGCGGGGGCGCGGGGGCGGCAGCCCCCGCCACCTTCCATCAGTCGCCCTGAAACACGGGCTTTTCCTTTGCGACAAAGGCGCGATAGGCGCGCTCGAAATCGCGGGTCTGCATGCAGATGGCCTGGGCCTGAGCCTCGGCCTCGATGGCCTGCTCCAGGCCCATGTTCCATTCCTGGTTCAACTGCGTCTTGGTGATGCCATGGGCAAAGACCGGGCCGGCGGCGATGCGCTCGGCCAGGCGCAGCGCCTCTGCCTCCAGACTGGCGGCATCGTGCAACCCGTTCCAGAAGCCCCAGGCAGCACCCTCGGCGGCGGTCATTACCCGCCCGGTGTAAAGCAATTCGGCCGCCCTCCCCTGCCCGATGATACGCGGCAGCATCGCACAGGCCCCCATGTCGCAGCCGGCCAGACCCACGCGGGTGAACAGAAAGGCGGTCTTGGCCTCGGGCGTGGCCAGCCGCAGGTCCGAGGCCATGGCGACGATGGCGCCGGCACCGACGCAGACGCCATCCACCGCCGCGATGATCGGCTTGCCGCAGCCGATCATTGCCTTGACCAGATCCCCGGTCATCCGGGTAAAGGCCAGCAATCCCTTCATGTCCATGCCCACCAGCGGGCCGATGATGTCATGCACATCGCCGCCCGAGCAGAAATTCCCCCCGTTCGAGGCGAACACCACCACATCCACGTCGCGGGCATAGACCAGCGCGCGGAAGGTGTCGCGCAACTCGGCATAGCTTTCAAAGGTCAGCGGGTTTTTCCGATCAGGCCGGTTCAGCCGCACCACCGCCACGCGCCCGTGCATTTCCCAGATGAAATGCTGCGGTTTCAGCTTGGCCAGTTCGGTCATTTCGCACCCCCCATGCGTTTCAGGATATCGGTCAGCAGGTCGATTTCCTGCTCGGTCAGGTCAGAGAAGATGTCGTTCACCTCGGCCTCGTGATCGGCGGCCCAGCCCTCGAAGGCAGCGGTGCCATCGGGCGTCAGCGTAACCAGCACCGTGCGCCGATCAGTGTCCGAAGCCATGCGCCGCACCAGACCGTCGCGTTCCAGCCGGTCCACCACCGCCGTGGCATTGCCGTTCGACACCAGCAGCATCCGCGACAGTTCGGTCATGCTGATGCCTTCGCGCCGGCGATACAGCGCGGCCATCACATCGAAACGCGGCAAGGTGGTTTCATGGCGCGTGCGCAGGAACTCGCGCAGGCGCCCCTCGGCGGCGCGGGTGACCCCCAGCAGCCGGATCCACAATTTCAGCCGCCGTTTCGACAGGGGGTCGGTCATATCTCGCCCCCGGCGATGGCGATGGCCTGACCATTGATCCCTTCGGCCCCCGGCGCGCTAAGCCACAGCGCCGCAGCCGCGACCTCTTGCGGGGCGATCAGCCGGCCCTGCGGATTGGTGGCGGTCAGGGCGGCACGCGCCTCGGCCGTGCTCGCGCCGGTCTTTTGCATGATGTTGGCGATCGAACGCTGGGTCATTTCGGTTTCCAGAAAGCCCGGGCACAGCGCGTTGACGGTGATGGGCTTGCGCGCCACCTCCAGCGCCAGGCTGCGCACCATGCCCACCACCCCGTGCTTGGCGGCGGCATAGGGCGCGACATAGGCGTATCCCTTGAGCCCCGCGGTCGAGGCCACCGCGATCAGACGTCCCCAACCTCGCATCTGCCGCAAGCCCTCGCGCAGCGTCAGGAAGGTGCCGGTCAGATTGACGGCCAGCATCGCGTTCCACTGGTCCAGTTCCGTGCGCAGGAATGGCGCGCTTTCGGCTGCGCCGGCATTGGCGATGACGATGTCGCAGGGTCCGGACTGCTCGAACAGCGCCGTCACGCTGGCTTCGTCGGTCACGTCGCAGACCAGCGCCCTTGCCCCCGGCAGATCGCCCGCCACCTTTTCCAGCGGCGCCAGGCGACGGCCGGCAACCACCACCTCGGCCCCTGCCTTGGCAAAGGATCGCGCCAGTTCGGCACCGACCCCGGTGCCGCCGCCGGTGACCAAAACCCTCTTGCCCGTCAGCGTCATGCCCGGATCGCCTCTTGCTGACGCTGACGCAGCCTGAACAGCAGGTCGCGCCCACCCTTGTAGGGCACCGGCCATTCGGATTGCGTGTCGCCCTGTTCGACCGCGGCGTGCAGCGTCCAGTAGGGATCGGCCAGATGCATCCGCGCCAGACAGACCAGATCGGCGCGGCCCGCCATCAGGATACCGTTAACCTGATCGTAATCGCTGATGTTGCCCACCGTCATCGTGGCGATGCCGGCCTCGTTGCGGATGCGATCGCTGAAAGGTGTCTGGAACATGCGCCCATAGACGGGCCTTTCCGCCGGATCGGTCTGGCCCGAGGACACGTCGATGATGTCGGCGCCGGCTTCGCGGAACATGCGCGCGATCTGCACCGCCTCTTCCGGAGTAACGCCGCCGTCGATCCAGTCATTGGCCGAAATGCGCACCGACATCGGCTTGTGTTCAGGCCAGACCGCGCGCATGGCGGCAAACACCTCCAGCGGATAGCGCATGCGGTTTTCCAGGCTGCCGCCGTATTCGTCGTCGCGGTGGTTGGTGATCGGGCTGATGAAACTGGCGATCAGATAGCCATGCGCGGCATGAAGCTCGATCATGTCGGCGCCGATACGTTCGGCCATGCGGGCGGCCTCGACGAACTGGTCGCGCACCATGTCCATGTCCGCCCGGTCCATCGCCTTGGGCACCGCATTGCCCGGCTTGTAGGGAATGGCCGAGGGCGCCATGATCTGCCAGTTCTGCGCCAGCGGGGCGTCGATGCCACCGTCCCAAGGCACGCAGGTCGAACCCTTGCGCCCCGAATGGCCGATCTGCATGCAGAACCTGGCGGTAGTTTCGGCATGAATGAAATCGGCCAGCCGCTTCCATGCGGCCTCGTGCTCGGGGGCGTAAAGGCCCGGACAGCCGGGGGTAATCCGCCCTTCGGGCGACACGCAGGTCATTTCCGTATAGATAAGCGCCGCGCCGCCCTTGGCCCTTTCGGCGTAATGGCAGAAATGCCAATCGGTCGGGCAGCCATCGACCGCCTTGTATTGCGCCATGGGCGACATCACGATGCGGTTCTTCAGCGTCATTTCGCGCAAGCGGAACGGCGCGAACATCGGGCGCCGCCCCTTTTCGCCGCCGGCGCGGCTCTGGAACCAGTCCTCGGCCGCCTGAAGCCATTCGGGATCGCGCAGCCGCAGGTTTTCGTGGCTGATGCGCTGGCTGCGGGTCAGCAGCGAATAGGCGAATTGCGTGGGCTCCATGTCCAGATAGCGTTCGACCTGCTCGAACCATTCCAGGCTGTTGCGGGCGGCCGATTGCAGGCGCAGCACCTCAAGGCGCCTTTCTTCCTGATAGCGGGCAAAGGCGGCCTCCATCGTCGGTTCCGAATGCAGGTATTCCGCAAGCGCGATGGCGCTGTCGAAGGCCAGTCGTGTTCCCGACCCGATCGAGAAATGCCCCGTCGCCGCGGCATCGCCCATCAGCACGACGTTTTCATGATACCAATGCTCGCAGATCACGCGCGGGAACTGGATCCAGACTGCCGAACCGCGCAGATGCGCGGCATTGGACATCAGCTCGTGCCCGCCCAGATGACGCTCGAAGATGCGGCGGCAGGTCTCGACCGACTCTTCCTTGGACATGTCGGCAAACCCCAGCTTTTCCCAGGTTTCGGGCAGGGTCTCGACGATGAAGGTCGCGGTATTGTCGTCGAATTGATAGACATGCGCCCAGATCCAGCCGTGTTCCGTGCGCTCGAAGATGAAGGTGAAGGCATCGTCGAACTTCTGATGCGTGCCCAGCCAGATGAACTTGCACAGGCGCGTGTCGATGTCCGGCTTGAACACATCGGCATATTCGGCCCTGACGACAGAGTTGATGCCGTCGCAACCCACCACCAGGTCATATTCGCGGCGGTATTCTTCGGCCGATCTGAACACGCTTTCAAAGCGCAGATCGACACCCAGCTCCCGGGCGCGCTGCTGCAACAGGATCAGCATCTGCTTGCGTCCGATGCCGGCAAAGCCGTGCCCGCCCGAGACCGTGCGCACACCGTCATGGATCACGGCGATGTCGTCCCAATAGGCAAAGTTCGACCTGATCGCTTCGGTGCTGACAGGATCGTTCTTCTGCATGCGGCCCAGGGCATCATCGGACAGGACGACACCCCAGCCGAAGGTGTCATTGGCCTTGTTGCGCTCCAGCACCGTGATCTGGTGCGACGGGTCACGCAGTTTCATCGAGATGGCAAAATACAGTCCCGCTGGCCCGCCGCCCATGCACAAGATCTTCATGCTCAACCTCCCCGCTGGCATCCGGCCTTCTCAGCCAGAACCAACGCTGCACCCGAATCGCTATTTTTTCAAGTTTGAAATTTTAAGTTTGAAAATTTTTTGTGCCGTGCCATCCTCGCGTCCAGGATGGACCACGAAAGGAATGCGCCATGACCGTCATTGCCGTCATCGGGCTGGGCACCATGGGGCTGGGGATCGCCCAGACCTATGCCGCTGCCGGATTTCAGGTTCTGGGGACCGACAGCGCTGCCGCGGCGCGCGACAGCGCGCCCGATCGGCTGAGGGCGGCGCTGGCGCCGCGGGTCGACAACGGCAAGCTGTCCGCTGCGGATCGCGACGCCTTGCTGGCGCGCTTTCGCGTCGTCGATGACATCGCCGCGCTGGCGCCAGCGGCGCTGGTGATCGAGGCAGCCCTTGAGCAGATTCAGGTCAAGCACGACATCTTTGCCCGGATCGAGCAGGTCGTGGCAGCGGATGCGGTGTTGGCCACCAATACCTCGTCGCTGTCGGTCGCGGAAATCGCCCGCCCGCTTGCGCGCCCCGAACGGCTTCTGGGGCTGCATTTCTTCAATCCGGCGCCGGTGATGAAACTGGTCGAACTGGTCGCCCATGCCGGGACCGCGCCGCAATCGCTGGCCCTGGCACGTCAGGTGACCGAGGCCGCCGGCAAGACGGTGGTGGATTGTCCCGACCGGCCGGGCTTCATCGTCAACCGCTGCGCCCGGCCCTATTATGGCGAAGCCTTGGCCATGCTGCACGAAGGCCGCAACCCTGCCGAGATCGATGCCGCGATGCAGGCCGCCGGCTATCGGCTGGGTCCGTTCGCCCTGATCGATCTGGTGGGGGCAGACATCAACCTGGCCGCGACCGAAAGCCTGGCGGCGGCCATGGCCGGTCACCCGCGCTATCACGTTTTCCAGGCGCTGCGGCAGCAGGTCGCCGACGGCCATCTGGGACGCAAGACCGGCCGGGGGTTCCTGTTCCCCGACAGCCCCGGCCCGGCGCCCGCCGATGCCGACCGGATCGCCCTGCGCATCGAGGCGGCGCTGGTCAACGAAGCCGCCTGGCTGCTTGCCGAAGGCGGCACCACCCCGGGTGGCATCGACACGGCGCTGCGACTGGGGCTGAACTTTCCCCGCGGCCCGTTCCAGATACTTGCCGAGCGGGGAAAGGGCACGATTCAGGCGGTATTGGCGGCCTTGGCCGCGCAGGCGCCGGCGGAACTGGCCGGACGCTATGATCCGGCGCCGCTGCTGGCGGAAAACGGCCAGCCGTGAGTTACCGCTAACATTCGGGCTTGCCCGGCGACCGCAAAAGGCGCAACCTGCCGCCGATTTCCGGTCAGAATCGAGGTTCCCATGACGCCCGAGCAGCAGTCCCGCCAAACCCGCGCCCTGTGCGAACTGGCGCCCGTCATTCCCGTGCTGGTGGTGTCGGACGCCGCCACCGCCCGCCCCTTGGCCAGTGCGCTGATTGCCGGCGGACTGCCGGTGCTTGAGGTCACGCTGCGCACGCCCGCCGCGCTCGAGGTGATCCGGGCCATGGCCGAGGTGCCGGGCGGTCATGTGGGTGCAGGAACCGTGCTGACCCCCGACGACGCGCGCCGGGCGCAGGATGCCGGGGCCAGCTTTGCCGTCTCGCCCGGCGCGACCGAGCGGCTGGTGCGTGCCTGCGAGGACATCGGCCTGCCGCTGCTGCCCGGCGCCGTCACCGCATCCGAAGTCATGCGGTCGATGGAGATGGGCTATTCGATGCTGAAATTCTTTCCCGCCGAGGCCGCCGGCGGTGTCCCCGCGCTGAAATCGCTGGCGGCGCCGTTGCCACAGGTCGCCTTTTGTCCCACCGGCGGGGTGACATCGGCCAGCGCCCGCGATTATCTGGCGCTGCCGAACGTGGTCTGCGTCGGCGGCAGCTGGATCGCCCCCGATGCCGATGTCGCATCCGGCAACTGGACTGCCATCGAAACCCGCGCGCAAGAGGCCCGCGCCCTGAGGTAGGATGCCATGACCCCTGACGACCAGATGCGCCGGGCGCGGCGCAATGTCATCGTGCTGATGCTGGCCCAGGCAATTCTGGGCGCGCAGATGTCGATGATCTTCATCGTCGGGGGGTTGGCGGGGCAGATGCTCAGCCCCAATCCCTGCATCGCCACGCTGCCGCTGTCGATGATGATCCTGGGCTCGGCGCTGTCGGCGCGGCCGCTGTCGGGCTTCATGCAGCGCCATGGCCGCCGGGCGGGGTTCCTGCTGGCCTGCGGCGCGGCGGGGTTGGGGGCGGCGCTGGCGGCCTATGGGCTTGCCTCGGGCAATTTCTGGCTGTTCACCATGAGCGCGCTGCTGACCGGGGTCTATATGGCGGCGCAGGGCTTTTTCCGCTTTGCCGCCACCGATTGCGCGCCGCCCGAGTATCAGCCGCGGGCGATTTCCTATGTGCTGGCCGGCGGGCTCTTGGCGGCCTTTACCGGCCCGGCGCTGGTGCGGATGACCGCCGAGATGACCGCCGTGCCCTTCATGGCGACCTATGCGGCGATCATCGGGCTGAACCTGCTGGGGCCGGTGCTGTTCGCCTTTCTGGACATTCCGCGCCCTGCGGTCCGGGACGGCAGTGCCCATGGCGGGCGCCCCACGGCGCAGCTTTTGCGCCAGCCCGCCATCGCGGTGGCGATCATCTGCGGCATGGTGTCCTATGCGCTGATGAACCTGGTGATGACTTCGGCACCGCTGGCGGTGGTGGGCTGCGGCTTTCACACCAGCGATGCGGCCAATATCGTGGCCGGCCATGTGCTGGCGATGTTCGCGCCGTCGTTCTTCACCGGCCATCTGATCGCGCGTTTCGGCGCCACGCGCATCGTGATGCTGGGTCTGGTGATCCTGGCCGCCGCCGGTGCCGTCGCGCTGTCGGGGGTCGATCTGGCGCAGTTCTACATCGCGCTGATCCTGCTGGGGCTGGGCTGGAACTTCGGCTATATCGGCGCCACCGCCATGTTGACCCGCACCTATCGTCCCGAAGAACGCGAGCGCGTGCAGGGCATCAACGATGCCATCGTCTTTGGCGGGGTGTTCCTGGCCTCGCTGTCCTCGGGCGGGCTGATGAACTGCATGGGCGGATCGGCGCAGGCGGGCTGGAGCGCGGTCAACCTGGCGATGCTGCCGTTCCTGGTGCTGGCGGGCGGCGCCCTGCTGTGGCTGATGCTGCGCCCGCGCGAAACGGCGCAGTAAGCCGGCCGGCGCGGTTTTCAGAACAGGCTTTGCTGGTCCTTGTCGGCGCGCGGCTTGCGCCCGGCGCGCGGCGGCGGGCCGGCCTGCTCGATACGGGCATCGACACGGCCATCGTGGAATTCGATCTGCACCTGCCCGGCCTGAACCGCCTGGGCCGCCGAGGTCACCACGCCCGCGCCCGCGCGCACCACCGCATAGCCGCGCCGCAGCGTCTGGGTATAGCCCAGCGTCTGCAACAGCCGATCCAGCCGGCCCAGCGCCTCGTGCCGTTGGGGCAGGATGCGGCCACCCACGACCTGAAGCCGGCGCGCCCAGTCACCCAGGTTGCGCCGGTCGCGGGCCAGATCACGCGCCGCCTGCGCCAGCATCCGGTGACGCGCCGCGATCAGACGCCCGGACATGTCCTGCAGGCGCTGGCGGCGCAGCAGCAGCTGACGACCGGGCGCCAGTGGCAGGCGATCGTCCAGGCCCTGCAAGCGCTGGCGCTGTTGGCCGACCAGGCGTCCCGGCGCCAGCGGCAGCCGTGCCGACAGGTCGCGAAGCCGGTCCCGCCGCGCCCGCATCAGCCCGCGCAGCGCCGACAGCGACAGCGGCAGCGCATCCAGCCGTGCCCGCTGCGCGCGGGTGAAACCGCGCAAGGCCGGCTCGAGCCGGGTCGAAAACAGATCGAACCGCTGCCGCGCCGGATCGACCAGCGCCTGCGGCCGGCCCAGGGCGCGACCCATGTCCAGCAGCCGCTGGCGGCGGCGTTGCTGATCGGTGCGCGCCGCGCGCAGGATGCGGGCCTGCAACTCGGCCAGGCGGGCCGCCAGTTCGGCGCGCACCGGCACCGCCATTTCCGCGGCCGCGGTCGGCGTCGGCGCGCGGCGGTCGGCGGCGAAATCGATCAGCGTGGTGTCGGTTTCGTGGCCCACCGCCGAAATCAGCGGAATCCGGCTGTCGGCGGCCGCGCGCACGACGATTTCCTCGTTGAAACCCCACAGATCCTCAAGGCTGCCGCCGCCGCGCGCCACGATGATCAGTTCGGGGCGCGGGATCGGCCCTGCCGGTTCCAGCGCATTGAACCCCCGGATCGCGGCCGCGACCTGCGGCGCGCAGGCCTCGCCCTGCACGGCGACCGGCCAGATCAGCACCCGGGTGGGAAAGCGGTCGCGCAACCGGTGCAGGATGTCGCGGATCACCGCCCCCGAGGGCGAGGTAACCACCCCGATCACCCGCGGCAGATAGGGCAAGGGCCGCTTGCGCGCGTCATCGAACAGCCCCTCGGCGGCCAGGGCCTTGCGCCGCTTTTCCAGCATCATCATAAGCGCGCCGGCGCCGGCGGGCTCGATTTCGTCCACGATCAGCTGGTATTTCGACTGCCCCGGAAAGGTGGTCAGCCGCCCCGTGGCGATCACCTCGATGCCTTCCTCGGGGCGGGTGGACAGTTTCGCGGCCTGCCCCTTCCAGGTCACCGCCGCGATCACCGCCCGGTCGTCCTTGAGATCGAAATAGAGATGCCCCGACGACGGCCGCGACACCCGCCCGATTTCGCCGCGCACGCGCACGCGGCCGAACTCGCCCTCGAGCACCCGTTTGACCGCGCCCGAGATTTCCGAGACGGTGAATTCATGGGCATTGCTGGCGGGGGGCTGGTCGAACAGTTCCATGCCCCGGTTGTGACTTGCGCGCGCGCGAGGATCAAGGGGATTGATCCCCGCCCGCCCAGTTCCTATTAGGCCCATGCAGTCGCAAGGGGGGCCATGCATGAACATCCTGATCCTGGGCGGTGGCGGGCGCGAACATGCGCTGGCCTGGGCCATCCG
The DNA here is from genome assembly GCF_009696685.2 of Paracoccus sp. SMMA_5_TC. Classification (NCBI taxonomy): domain Bacteria; kingdom Pseudomonadati; phylum Pseudomonadota; class Alphaproteobacteria; order Rhodobacterales; family Paracoccaceae; genus Paracoccus; species Paracoccus sp. SMMA_5_TC. The sequence goes on along the minus strand of NZ_CP102355.1, from coordinate 1,965,050 downwards.
GCAGAACCCGAAATGCGACCGGCTGTTCGTCGCCCCCGGCAATGCCGGGATGGAGGGGCTGGCCCGGCTGGCTGACCTCGACATTCTTTCCGGCCCTGCCGTCATCGGCTTTTGCGAGGAAAACGCCATCGACCTGGTGGTGATCGGCCCCGAGGCGCCGCTGGCCGCAGGGGTGGCCGACGACCTGCGCGGCGCGGGGATCCTGGTCTTTGGCCCTTCGCGCGCGGCCGCCATGCTCGAGGCATCCAAGGCGTTCACCAAGGAAATCTGCGACGCCTGCGGCGCGCCCACCGCTGCCTGGGCGCGCTTTGACGCCGCGGGGCCGGCGCGCGAGCACATCCGCCGCCACGGGGCGCCCATCGTGGTCAAGGCCGACGGGCTTGCCGCCGGCAAGGGCGTCACCGTCGCCATGACCGAGTCCGAGGCGCTGGCCGCCATCGACGATGCCTTCGGCGGTGCCTTTGGCGCGGCCGGGGCCGAGGTGGTGATCGAGGAGTTCATGCAGGGCGAGGAAGCCAGCTTCTTCGTGCTGTGCGACGGCCAGGACTGCCTGCCGATCGGCACCGCCCAGGATCACAAGCGCGTCGGCGACGGCGACACCGGCCCCAACACCGGCGGCATGGGCGCCTATTCGCCGGCCCCGGTGCTGACCCCTGCCCTGCAGGATCAGGTGATGGAGCGCATCGTGCGCCCGACGGTCGCGGAAATGGCCCGTCGCGGCACGCCCTTCCAGGGGGTGCTGTATGCGGGGCTGATGATCCAGGACGGCGAGGCGCGGCTGGTCGAATACAATGTCCGTTTCGGCGACCCGGAATGTCAGGTGCTGATGATGCGGCTCGGCGCGCAGGCGCTGGACCTGATCCTGGCCTGCGCCGAAGGGCGGCTGGCCGAAGCCGCCGTCACCTGGGCCGACGATCACGCGCTGACCGTGGTGCTGGCCGCACAGGGTTATCCCGGCAGCTATCGCAAGGGCACCGCCATCGCGGGACTGGAGGGGTTACCCAGCGATTCCGCGCATATGGTCTTTCATGCCGGCACCGCGCGCGGAGCGCAGGGGCTGATTGCCACGGGCGGCCGGGTGCTGGCCGCAACTGGGCGTGGCGCAACGCTTGCCCAGGCACATCAGCGCGCCTATGAGCTTGCGCGTGCGATCGACTGGCCCGACGGCTTTTATCGCCGCGACATCGGCTGGCGGGCGCTGCCGCGCGATACCGACCAGTGATTTTCGGTCTTTCCAAGCCTTGCACCGCAGCTTTATAGTGCGCCCCATGACTCGGATGCGACAGATCATTGTCTCGGCCCCGGACGCGCCCATGGGCGGGCGTCTGGCCGTGAATCTCCGCGGTCTTCTTCTGCTTACGCTGCGCTGAGCGGGTCCCCGGGCCGCCGCTCAGTCAGGGTCGTGCCCGGAGCACATCAGCACGAAGAAGGATTCCGACCGTGACCGACAAGAACCGCGTATTGATCTTTGACACCACGCTGCGCGATGGCGAACAGTCGCCGGGCGCCACCATGACCCATGACGAGAAGCTGGAAATCGCCGGCATGCTGGACGACATGGGCGTCGACATCATCGAAGCAGGCTTTCCCATGGCGTCCGAGGGCGATTTCGCAGCCGTGAGCGAAATCGCGCGCCGCAGCCGCAATTCGGTAATCTGTGGTCTGGCGCGCGCCCAGATCCCGGATATCGACCGCTGCTGGGAAGCGGTGCGCCACGCCCGCCAGCCGCGCATCCATACCTTCATCGGCACCTCGCCGCTGCACCGCGCCATCCCCAATCTGGACATGGACCAGATGGCCGAGCGCATCGAGCAGACCGTGACCCACGCCCGCAACCTGTGCGACAACGTGCAATGGTCGGCCATGGATGCCACCCGCACCGAACACGACTATCTGTGCCGCGTGGTCGAGATCGCCATCAAGGCCGGGGCCAGCACCATCAACATCCCCGACACCGTGGGCTATACCGCGCCGCGCGAATCCGCCGCGCTGATCCGGATGCTGCTGGAACGGGTGCCCGGCGCCGACACTGTGATCTTTGCCACCCACTGTCACAACGACCTGGGCATGGCGACCGCCAACGCCCTGGCCGCGGTCGAGGCGGGTGCCCGCCAGATCGAATGCACCATCAACGGCCTGGGCGAACGCGCCGGCAATACCGCGCTGGAAGAGGTGGTGATGGCGCTGAAAGTGCGCCATGACATCATGCCCTTCACCACCGGCATCGACACGACCAAGATCATCGGCCTGTCGCGGCGCGTGTCACAGGCCTCGGGCTTTGTGGTTCAGCCCAACAAGGCCGTGGTGGGCAAGAACGCCTTCCTGCACGAATCCGGCATCCATCAGGACGGGGTGCTGAAGAACGTCGAAACCTTCGAGATCATGCGCCCCGCCGACATCGGCCTGAACGAGGCCAATATCGCCATGGGCAAGCATTCCGGCCGCGCGGCGCTGCGCGCCAAGCTGCGCGACCTGGGCTATGACGTGGGCGACAACCAGCTCAAGGACATCTTCGTCCGCTTCAAGGCGCTGGCCGACCGCAAGAAGGAAATCTACGACGACGACCTGGTCGCGCTGATGCAGGACAGCGCCGCCAATACCGACCACGACTATCTGCAGGTCAAGCATCTGCGCGTGGTCTGCGGCAGCGACGGACAGTCGGCCGACCTGACCATGATCGTCGGCGATCAGGAAAAGACCGTCCACGCGACCGGTGACGGACCGGTGGACGCCTGTTTCAACGCGGTCAAGGCGATCTGGCCGCATGAGGCGCGGCTGCAGCTCTATCAGGTGCATGCCGTCACCGAAGGCACCGATGCCCAAGCAACCGTTAGCGTCCGGATGGAGGAAAACGGATGCATCGTGACGGGTCAGGCCGCCGACACCGACACCATCCTGGCCAGCGTCAAGGCCTATGTCGGGGCGCTGAACCGGCTGAAGGTGCGGCGCGAGATGGTCGGCGAAGGCGCCGACGCGAAACAGGTCAGCATGTATTCACACTGACCGCGCGGCCCTGGCGCGCGGATGGCGGGGCGGCGATCAGGCCGCCCCCTTTCGCCTTGCAAAGCCCAGATCGGCGCCGCGCAGGAACGGGAAATCCTCGGCCAGGGCATCGTGGAAGGATTCGGGCGACAGTTGCCGGAACCATCTGGGAAAACGGGCGACGATAGTGGCGACGGAATCGCCTTCGTCCCAGCGCGTCTGCACGTAGCCCAGCCCCTCGACATCGGTCAGGGCGGGGAAATGTTGCGGCAACTGGAAGTGGTCGAAGGCATGGATGCAGCGCCCCGGGCCGCGCATGCGCACCGCCGCGCCCGCGCCCAGAAAGGGCTGATGCGCGCGCCAGTAGCTGACCGGCTCGCCCCCATAACTGCCCAGCACCAGCCCTTGCGGATAGCTGATGGCAAAGCCCGGCAGGTCCTCCATGCGGCGGGCATGGCGGCGCAGTCGGGCCACATGATGGCGGCTGACGGCGTCGTCGTCATCGACGCGAAACTGGATCACCGGCCGCCCGCCCGCCGCATCGGCCGCCGCGCGCAGGTGATCGCGCAGCGCGTTCTGCGTGTCGCGCCGATCCGACACGATCACCCGGATCTGCGCCACCCCCGCGCACAGATCGCGCAGCCTCTGCATCCACGGTTGCGGCAATTCGGGCGAGGTCAGCACCCAGAACTGGAAATCCGCGTCGGTCTGGGCCCGGACCGAGGGCAGGCACATCGTCTCAAAGGCGGCAAAGCGGCGCTCCAGCCGTTCGGGCGCATAAAGCATGGCCTTGCGCCGGGCCAGGATGTCGGGACCAGACCGGTCAAGACCGGCGGTGCCGACCCAGTCGCAGCGACCCAGAAACGAGAACCGGCAGATTCCCACGATGCTGTCGCCCATGTCGGTCCCTGTTCAGATCGTCGCCTGGCCAGCCTAGCGGGCAGGTCCGACCGGTCAAGCGGGGCACCGCCACAACGCGCGATCATGGTAAATTTCGGGTTTTCCCGCCTTGGGTGACAGCATATATCTCGGCCACCCTGGGGGGCGACTCGCCGGGGCAATCGGGCAATTGCCGCTCGCAAAGGGCGGCAGAAACGGCCGTCGCGGGCAGGCACGGCAGAAGGGATAGTCACATGGCCTTTGGCGGGTTGTTTTCCACCGATATCGCGATCGACCTGGGCACGGCGAACACGCTGATCTACGTCAAGGGCAAGGGCATCATCCTGAACGAGCCGTCGGTCGTGGCCTATCACGTCAAGGACGGCAAGAAACAGGTCCTGGCCGTGGGAGAGGACGCCAAGCTGATGCTGGGCCGCACCCCTGGCAGCATCGAGGCCATCCGCCCGATGCGCGAAGGCGTGATTGCCGATTTCGACAGCGCCGAGGAAATGATCAAGCATTTCATCAAGAAGGTGTTCCGGCGCACCAGCTTTTCCAAGCCCAAGATCATCGTCTGCGTGCCCCATGGCGCCACCCCGGTCGAAAAGCGGGCCATCCGCCAGTCGGTGCTGTCCGCCGGCGCGCGCAAGGCAGGCCTGATCGCCGAACCGATCGCGGCGGCCATCGGTGCCGGCATGCCGATCACCGAGCCCACCGGCAGCATGGTGGTCGACATCGGCGGCGGCACCACCGAGGTGGCGGTGCTGTCGCTGGGCGATGTCGTCTATGCCTGCTCGGTGCGTATCGGTGGCGACCGCATGGACGAGGCGCTGATCAACTATCTGCGCCGCAACCACAACCTGCTGATCGGCGAGGCCACCGCCGAGCGGGTCAAGACCCAGATCGGCACCGCCCGCATGCCCGATGACGGCCGCGGCGCCACGATCATGGTGCGCGGACGCGATCTGCTGAACGGCATCCCCAAGGAAATGGAAATCAGCCAGGCCATGGTGGCCGAGGCGCTGTCCGAACCCGTGCAGCAGATCTGCGAGGCGGTGATGGTCGCGCTGGAGGCGACGCCCCCCGACCTGGGCGCCGATATCGTCGATCGCGGCGTGATGCTGACCGGCGGCGGGGCGATGCTGGGCGAACTGGATCTGGCGCTGCGCGAACAGACCGGGCTGATGGTCAGCCTGGCGGACCAGCCGATGAACTGCGTCGCGCTGGGCACAGGCAAGGCGCTGGAGTTCGAAAAGCAGCTGCGCCACGTCATCGATTACGACAGCTGATCGCCGGGCAATGCCGCGCAAGGGCCCCGATTACGCCGCCCCGGTCCGGCGCATCCTGGTGTCGCTGCTGGTGCTGGTGCTGCTGGCGATCTTTCTGTTCTGGAAGATCGACAGCCCCAGGGCCGAGCGCATGCGCGCGGCTTTTGTCGATCGCTTCGTGCCCAGCATGGAATGGGTAATGAGCCCGGTCACCAAGCTGTCGCGCATGGTGGCGGGGTTCCAGTCCTATGCCCGGCTTTATGAACAGAACCAGGAACTGCGCCGCGAATTGCAGAAGATGGCCGCCTGGAAAGAGGCCGCGGTGCAGCTGGAACAGGAAAACGCCAAGCTGCTGGCACAGAACAACGTTCGTATCGATCCGGCGCTCACATCGGTTTCCGGGGTGGTGCTGACCGACAGCGGCACCGCCTTTCGGCAGTCGGTGCTGCTGAATGTCGGCGCGCGCGACGGCATTCTGGACGGCTGGGCCACCATGGACGGCCTGGGACTGGTCGGCCGCATCTCGGGCGTGGGACAGACAACCAGCCGGGTGATGCTGCTGACCGATCCGTCAAGCCGCATCCCGGTGACGATCCTGCCCTCGGGCCAGCACGCGCTGCTCAGCGGCGACAATTCGGCATTGCCGGCGCTGGAATTCATCGAAAGCCCGGAAAACCTGCGCCCTGGGGACAGGGTCATCAGCTCTGGCGATGGCGGCGTCTTTCCTCCGGGTCTGCCTGTGGGTCAGGTCGTCATGGCAAGCGATGGCCGCCTGCGGGTGCGCCTGGCTGCCGATTATGGGCGGCTGGAGTTTCTGCGCGTGCTGCGCAGTCACCCGGCCGAGCGTCTTTCGGACAGCGGCCTGTTGATCCCGCCCCCGGCCGCGGATTTCATCGGTCCGCCCATGCCGCCGATGGCCAGCGTGGACGAAGCCGCCCCCGCCGAAGAGGGCGCGGATGATTGAGCCGCTTCGCCGGCAGCGCCTGCTTGGGCAGGCGTTGTTCGTTCTGCTGTTCATGGCCATTGTCTTTGCGCGCCTGCTGCCTCTGGCGCCGGGCCGGATAGCCTGGCCCGGCCCGGACCTGGGTCTGTGCCTGACGCTGGCGTGGGTGCTGCGCCGACCCGACCAGATCCCGGTGCTGACCATTGCCGCGCTGTATCTGATCGAGGATCTGCTGTTCCTGCGGCCGCCCGGTCTGGGGGCGGCCCTGGTCGTGCTGGCCAGCGAATCCGCACGAAGGCGTGAACCGCGTTGGCGGCATCTTCCATTCGTGATTGAATGGTGGCGCGTGGCAATGCTGATTGCGGTGCTGATGGTGCTGAACCGGTTTATCCTGACACTGTTCTTCCTTCCGACGGTCGGCCTGGGCCAGGTGCTGCTGCACTGGATCGCAACGGTGGCGGCCTATCCGCTGATTGCGCTGTTGATCGGGCGCATCCCCGGCCTGTCGCGCAATCCTGCCGAACGCGAGGCGAGGTTGCGGTAATCATGCGCAAGTCCGAACGCGAAGTCAGCGAAAGCAGCCGCATCATCACCCGCCGGGTTCTGATGCTGGGCGCGATACAGGCCGCAGTCGTCAGCGTCCTGGGATTGAAGCTGCGGTCGATGCAGATCGAACATGCCGATCAGTATCGGATGCTTTCCGACGGCAACTCGATCAAGATCCGGCTCTTGCCGCCGGCCCGCGGGCTGATTCTCGACCGCAACGGCACCATCATTGCCGGCAACGAACAGAATTACCGCGTTACCCTGACCCGAGAAGAGGCCGGCGATGTCTCGGCCGTGATCGCCCGGCTGCGCCAGATCATCCCCATGACCGACCGCCGCGCCGCCGAACTGCTCGAGGAAATCCGCAAGCGCAGCGCCGTCACCCCGGTGATGGTGGCCGACCGCCTGACCTGGGCCGAGTTTTCCTCGATCGCGCTCAATGCGCCCGCCCTGCCCGGTGTCACGCCCGAGGCGGGGCTGTCGCGCAGCTATCCCCGGGCCGGCGACTTCGCCCATGTGCTTGGCTATGTCGGCCCGGTATCGGATTACGATCTGTCCAAGATCGAAAATCCCGATCCCGTCCTGCGCCTGCCCGAGTTTCAGCTGGGCAAGGTCGGCATGGAGGCCAAGCTGGAAGAGGTGCTGCGCGGCAAGGCGGGCGCCCGCCGGGTCGAGGTGAACAGCGCCGGGCGCGAGATGCGCGAACTGTCGCGACAAGAGGGACAGCAGGGTGCGACCGTCCAGACAACGCTGGACGCGGGCTTGCAGAATTTCGCCACCCAGCGCCTGGGCGAGGAAAGCGCGGCCGCGGTGGTGATCGACGTGACGAATGGCGATATCGTGGCCATTTCCTCATCGCCCGTATTCGATCCCAACAAGTTCGTGCGCGGCATTTCCGGCCCGGATTATCGGGCGCTGATGAACCACGACCATCGCCCCCTGGCCGACAAGACAGTTCAGGGGGCCTATCCTCCGGGCTCGACCTTCAAGATGGTGACCCTGCTGGCGGGGCTCGAGGCAGGGGTGATCAATCCCGGTTCGCGCTTCTATTGTCCGGGATCCTTGCAGGTCGCGGGACGCCGCTTTCACTGCTGGAGCCGGGGCGGCCACGGCACCGTGAATGCGATCCAGAGCCTGGAGCAGTCCTGCGACGTATTCTATTACGAACTTGCCCAGCGCGTGGGCATCGACCGTATTGCGGCCATGGCGCGCAAGCTGGGCATCGGCGTGCGCCACGACCTGCCGATGTCGGCCATCACCGAAGGCATCGCGCCCGACCGCGCCTGGAAGCGGGCGAAATACAATCAGGAATGGCAGTTGGGCGATTCCATCAACGCCTCGATCGGGCAAGGGTATGTTCTGGCCTCGCCTCTGCAATTGGCGATCATGACCGCGCGCATCGCCACCGGCCGGGCGGTCCAGCCCCGGCTGGTGCGGGCCATCGACGGGGTGACGCAACCGGTGCCGGAATGGCCCGACCTCGACATAAACCCCCTGAACCTGCGCACCGCGCGGGCAGGTATGGATGCGGTGATGAACGGCAGCCACGGCACCGCCAGGCGCAGCCGGATCCTTGCCCCCGAATGGCAGATGGCGGGCAAGACCGGCACCAGTCAGGTGCGCAACATCACCGCCGCCGAACGCGCGCGCGGGGTGATTTCAAACGATCAACTGCCCTGGAACCGGCGCGACCATGCGCTGTTCGTCTGCTACGCGCCCTATGAGATGCCGCGTTATGCGGTGTCGGTTGTGGTCGAACACGGCGGCGGCGGCTCGACGGCCGCGGCGCCGATTGCCCGCGACATCCTGCTTTACGCGCTGGCGGGCGGGCTGCCGCCGATCACCGCCTATCCCGACAGCGAACGCGCCAAGGTGCAGGAAATGTGGTCGCGGATGAACCTGGCCCCCAGCACCCCCCAATCGACCGAGCGCGCCAAGGCATGAGCTATCTTGACTATCACATGGCCCAGGCGCCGACCGGCTGGCGCAAGATCCTGTATCTGAACTGGCCGGTGGTGTTTCTGGTGACTGCGGTCAGCTGCATCGGCTTTCTGATGCTGTATTCGGTATCGGGCGGCGACATCGACAAATGGGCCATGCCGCAGATGGAACGCTTTGCCGTCGGCATGGTGCTGATGTTCGCCCTGGCCTTTGTGCCGATCTGGTTCTGGCGCTCGATCGCGGTTGTGGCCTATGTGGTCTGCGTACTGCTGCTGGTCCTGGTCGAAATCATGGGCGACATCGGCATGGGCGCGCAGCGCTGGCTGGTGCTTGGGCCCATCCGAATCCAGCCCTCGGAACTGACCAAGGTCGCGTTCGTGATGACCCTCGCGGCCTATTACGACTGGCTGCCGGTGGACAAGGTCTCGCGCCCGTTCTGGGTGCTGGTCCCGGTGGTGCTGATCCTGCTGCCCACGGGCCTGGTGCTGATGCAGCCCGACCTGGGCACCTCGATCATGCTGATCGCGGGCGGCGGCATCGTGATGTTCGCGGCCGGCGTCAGCCTGTGGTATTTCGCCGCCGTCATCGCCATCGTGGTCGCTGGCGTCACCGCGGTAATGGAAAGCCGTGGCACCGACTGGCAATTGCTGCACGACTATCAGTTCAAACGCATCGACACCTTTCTTGACCCCGGATCGGATCCGCTGGGGGCGGGCTACAACATCGCCCAGGCACAGATTGCGCTTGGCTCGGGCGGCTGGTCGGGGCGCGGTTTCATGCAGGGCACGCAATCGCGACTGAACTTCCTGCCCGAAAAGCACACCGATTTCATCTTTACCTCGCTGGCCGAGGAGTTCGGTTTTGTCGGCGCGGGCTCGCTGTTGCTGCTGTATGTGCTGATCCTTGGCTTCTGCATGCATTCCGCCCTGACCAACCGCGACCGCTTTGCCAGCCTGCTGACCATCGGCATCGCCGGCACGTTCTTTTTGTATTTCTCGATCAACATGGCAACCGTCATGGGGATGCTGCCGGCCAAGGGCTCGCCGCTGCCGCTGGTCAGCTATGGGGGAACATCGCTGATGATCCTGCTGATGGGGTTCGGCATCCTGCAATCGGCTCATGTCCACCGGCCGCGCGGATGAGGCGGCGGGGATGAAGGTGCTGTTTGCCGCCCCGGATCGGTTGTGGAACGCCTGGGCGCCGGCGCTGCGCGCGGCCTGCCCGGAAATGCAGCTGTGCCGCGACGGCCCGGCCGAGGATTTCGACGCGCTGATCTATGCGCCCGGCTATCCGCAGGATGGGGCCGCGCTGGATTTCACCCCGTTTCGGCGCGCCCGGCTGGTGCAAAGCCTGTGGGCGGGGGTCGAGCGCATCATCGACAACCCGACCCTGACCCAGCCGTTGTGCCGCATGGTCGATCCCGGCCTTGCGCAAGGCATGACCGAATACTGCCTGGGCTGGGTCTTGCGGTCGCATCTGGGCATGGACCGCTATGCCCAGGACGGCGAATGGCGCAACGCGCTGACGCCGCCGCTGGCCAGCGAAAGACGGGTCACGGTTCTGGGCCTGGGGGAACTGGGCGCGGCGGTCGGGCGCGCCCTCGCCCACCTGGGTTTTCAGGTCACCGGCTGGTCGCGCCGCGCCCGCCCGATTGCCGGGCTGCGGGTGCTGGGACAGGACGACCTCGGGGCGGCGCTGGCGGGCGCGCAGATCCTGGTCTGCCTGCTGCCGGACACGCCACAGACCCGCAACCTTATGAACCGCGAGCGGCTGGCGCTGCTGCCGAAGGGCGCGACCATCATCAATGCCGGTCGCGGCAGCCTGATCGATGACGAGGCACTGATCGCCGCACTCGACCGCGGCCATCTGGACCATGCCGTGCTGGACGTGTTCCGCACCGAGCCCCTGCCCCGCGAACATGGCTTCTGGCGACATCCCCGGGTCACGGTGACGCCGCATGTCTCGGCCGAGACCCGGCCGCAAACGGCGGCCCCGGTGGTGGCCGAAAACCTGCGCCGGGCCATGCGCGGGGCGCCGCTGCTGTATCAGGTGGACCGCTCCCTGGGCTATTGAGCGGCCTTTGCGCCGCACCGGCCCGCGTGCTAAGCGATGACCGTGGCCGAGCGGCATCTAGCGCAACTTGCGCGGGAACGCGACGCGGGAAATACTGGGGCCGGAATCGCCCGCCCGATGGAGTGCAGTGTTGATGACGATTACCCCAGTGCTACTGGCCGGCGGTTCCGGCACCCGGTTGTGGCCGGTGTCGCGCAAAAGCTTTCCCAAGCAGTTCGCGCCGCTGATCGGCGAGGAAAGCCTGTTCCAGGCCTCGGCCCGGCGGCTGTCGGGCGATCGCTACGGCGCGCCGCTGGTGATGACCAATGCCGATTTCCGCTTCATCGTGGCCGAACAGCTGGACCAGATCGGCGTTCGCGCCGCCGCCATCCTGATCGAGCCCGCCGGCCGCAATACCGCACCGGCGATTCTGGCCGCCGCGCTGCACGCGCTGGCCGATGACCCCGATGCGGTGCTGCTGGTCGCGCCTTCGGACCATGTGGTCCCGGATGCCGAGGCCTTTGGCCGGGCCGTCGATCTGGGCCTGCAGGCGGCGCGGGCCGGCCGCATCGTCACCTTCGGCATCACCCCAACCCGCCCGGAAACCGGCTATGGCTATATGGAGGCCGAGGGCCAGGGCCAAGGCCCGCTGGTGCTGAAACGTTTTGTCGAAAAACCCGATGCGGAAACCGCCGCCCGGATGATTGCCCAGGAAAGCTTCCTGTGGAACGCCGGCATCTTCCTGTTCCAGGCCCGCGCCATGGTCGCCGCCTTCCAGGCCCATGCGCCGGAATTCCTGACCCCCGTCCAGGCCGCGCTGACCGAGGCGCGCAGCGACCTGGGCTTTCTGCGGCTGGCCCCCGAACCCTGGGAGCGCCTGCCCGACCTGTCTGTGGATTACGCGGTGCTGGAGCATGCCGACAACCTGTCGGTCGTGCGCTTTTCCGGTCACTGGTCGGATCTGGGCGGCTGGGACGCCGTCTGGCGCGAGGCGCAGATCGCGGCCCCCGCGCCGCGGGGCGTGGTCGTCGATGCCCAGTCCACGGCGATTGACTGCGACAACGTGCTGCTGCGATCGCAGGATCATGGCATCGAGGTGGTCGGCATCGGCCTGAACAACCTGATGGTGGTGGCCACGGATGATGCCGTGCTGGTCGCCGGCATGGATCGCGCCCAGGACGTGCGCAAGGCCGTCAGCGCGCTGAAGGCCAAAGGCGCGCGCCAGGCAGAAAGCTTTCTGCGCGACCACCGGCCTTGGGGCTGGTTCGAGACCCTGGCCCTGGCCGACCGCTTTCAGGTCAAGCGCATCGTCGTGAACCCCGGCGCCGCGCTGTCGCTGCAATCGCATTTCCACCGCTCGGAACACTGGATCGTGGTGTCGGGGACCGCGCGGGTGACGGTCAACGACACGGTGACGCTGGTGACCGAAAACCAGTCGATCTATGTGCCGCTGGGGGCCGTACATCGGATGGAAAACCCTGGCAAGGTGCCCATGGTGCTGATCGAGGTGCAGACCGGCGCCTATCTGGGCGAGGACGACATCGTGCGCTACGAGGATGTCTATGCCCGCGGCTAGGCGGGACTGACCGGCACCACGCGCTCGCGGCAACGTGCGCCGGGGCGGCTTGCGGGCTGCGGGGGTGGCGGCTAACCATGGCCCGGTGATGACAAGATTGCTGATGATCCTGCTGCTGGCGGTGGCGCCGCTGGCCGCGCATGGCCAGGCGCTGACGCTGCAATTGCGCGGCCCCGGCCTTGGCGAATCCGCCGGATATGTGCTGGCGCAGAAGCGCGGCTATTTTCAGGATCTGGGGCTGCAGGTCCATCTGCGGCCTGCCCCGACCCAGGACAACCATCCCTTTGAAACGCTCGCCCGCGGTCAGGCGGATGTCGCGGTCGAATGGCTGCCGGTCGCGCTGGTCGCGCGCGAAAACGGCCTGCCGGTGGTCAATCTGGCGCAGATGCAGCGCCAGCCCGCCTTTCGGCTGACCTGCCTGCGCGATGCCGGCGTCGTTTCGGCCCCCGATCTGCGCGGACGCAGCATCGGCAACTGGTTCGGCGGGGGCGAATATCCACTGCTGGTCTGGCTGCACCGCCTGGGGCTGGCGGTTGACGACAGCCTGACCGGCGTCGGCCTGATGCGGCAATGGTCCGACCCCGCCCAGATGCTGCGGCACCGGCAGGCGGCCTGTGTCAGCAGCCTTGACCATGACCCGTTGCCCGACGATCCGGCAATAACGGTGCTGGACCCGCAGGCACAGGGCGCCGCCCTGCCCGAGGATGGGCTGTATGCCCTGGCGCCCGATCTGGCGCGGCCGGAATTCCGCGACATGCTGGCGCGGCTGTTGCAGGCCAGCCTGCGCGGCTGGCGCGAGGCCGCCGCCGATCCGCAGGCTGCCGCCCGGTTGGTGCTGGGTGAGGATGCCGACCCCCAGACCCTGCAGCGCCAGACCCGGATCATCGCCCGGCTTGCGCCGACGATGTCCGACACCGGGCGGCTGGATCATGGCGATCTGCAACGCACAGCCGAGATGATGCGCGCCGCCGGCCTGCTGCGACAGATGCCGCGCGACGCCGCCACCGATCTGGTGGTGCAGCTTGGCCTGACCGCCCCGGACCCCGCCGGCACAGCCGGCGGCGAGGCGGCCGCCGTCAGGCGCTGACGCCCAGCGCCCGCTTGACGTTCGCCGTCCAGCCCAGCAACCGCTGGTCGCCCTGGACAATGGCGGGACGCTTCATCAGCGAAGGTTTCGCCGCGAGCATCTGCAACGGCGTGCCGCCGCGCTCATCCTCGGACATGCCGCGCCAGGTCAGGCTGGCACGGTTCACGATCTTATCGCCGAATTCGTCGATCATCCGGGTCCATTCCGCTTGCGACAGCGGCTCCTTGGCCACATCACGGAAGCTGACCTGCCAGCCCGCCGCCTCAAGCTCGGCCTGCGCCTTCTGGCAGGTTGAGCAATGGCCAAGGCCATACATCTGCAACTGCCCCGCCATCAGATCAACGGCACCAGCGGAACATTGCAGGCGGTCAGCGACATGACCGCCACCAAAGAGATGATAAGTCGCATCAAGTTCCCCTTTCAATCTTATGAAAATCAATGATGTTCATGGGTGCCGTCATGTAGTCGGGCGCGGATGCGCCGCATGCCCAGCCAGACGCAGATGACCGCCACAGGCGTCAGGATCGCGGTCAGCAAGGCCTTGTCCATATGGATGACCTTGGCCAGCGGATACAGCGCGTAACCCAGCAGCCCGACGGCATAATAGCTGATCGCCACCACCGAAAGCCCCTCGACCGTGTGCTGCAACCGCAGCTGCAGGTCGGCGCGCCGATCCATGCGCTGCATCAGTTCCTGGTTCTGGGCCCCGCGCCAGACATCGACGCGGGTGCGCAGCAGTTCGCCCGCGCGTTCGCTGCGGTCCAGCATGGTAGCAAGCCGGCGTTCTGCCGATTTCGCCGTCCGCATTGCCGGCAGATAACGCCGCGCCATGAATTCGGTCAGCATCTGCCCGCCCATGAACCGGGTTTCGCGCAGCGAAGCAACACGGTCCATCACGATTGCCTCATAGGCCGTGGTGGCGCCAAAGCGAAACGCGTGCTGGGTCGCGGCGCTTTCCAACCGGGCCGATACGGACAGCAGGTCGTGCAGGACCGCCTCGGCCGGACGCGCGTCATCGGTCATGCTCTGGACGATGTCGGTCAGCTGGGGGTCCAGCGCGTTCAGCTGTTCGGTCAGCTGCCGGGCGCGCCCCAGCCCCAGCATGGACATGGCACGATAGGTTTCCAGATCCAGCAGCCGCTGGACGATGCGTCCGATGCGGCCGCTTTGCGTGCCCGGCTTGACGAACAGCGCAAAGCGCATCCAGCCGGCAGGGTCGATGCGGAAATCGCCTGCGACGACGGCCGCCTCCTCCAGCACCCAGACGGTAGCAAGACTGTCCGCAGCGAACCATTCAGAAAGTCGCGGCAGGATCTCTGCCGGATCCTCGGGCAGGAAATCGACCTGCATCATCACCGCCGCGATGCGCTTGCCGGGTGCGACATGCTGCCAGTCGCGCGGGAAAATGTCTGCGGCCGACGGGTCGAAAGGGCGCACCGGCAAACCGGGCGAAAAGGCGGCATAAGTCACGAATTCCGTGTGACTTTCCCAGCGAAGGCTGTGACGCCCCAGTTGCGCGGCGTAATGGCCGGCGCTGGTATCGGGCCGTGGCGCGCCGTGACGTCCGCACAGATCGGCCAGATGCGCGACATCGCGCCCTCGGTCACGGTTTGCCGCATCGCCAGGCTCCTTGAAGGCCAGATAGACGGCCGTGCATGGCGCCTTCAGCCGCGGCGAGGGCCGGGCGTGCAGTTCATTGACCAGCGCATAGCGCAACGGATGTTCGTCATCGGCGTTCATGGGGCCTGAATAGCGGTCAAAATTCCCGTCGCAAAAAGAAAAACGCTACTGCGTGGCGGGCCATGGCAAAACTGCCACGCCCCAAAGGTCATTTCCCGATTTCGTGACCGGCCGGGCGGTTGCCCCGCCGGCAGGCGACAGGCAAGATGCCCGCAAAAGCAACATGGGGACAGGCGCATGACTGGCTGGCTGGCACGTTTCGTGGCCGTGGCACTGATGCTGACGATTGCGGCCTGTGCGCCCAGCAAGTTCCGCAGCTATTCCGGGCCGCCGGTCACGCAAATCGTGGTCAACAAGAGCCAGCGGCAGATGCTGCTTTACAGCGGCAACACGGTGCTGAAGGCCTATCGCATCGGCCTTGGCACCTTTCCTGTCGGGCACAAGCAGTTCGAGGGCGACGGCAAGACCCCCGAGGGGCTTTACTACATAGATCGGCGAAACCCCGACAGCCGCTATCACCTGTCGCTGGGCATCTCATACCCGAATGCCCAGGACAGCGCGACCGCAGCCGCGCTGGGGCGCAGCGCCGGCAGCGACATCTTCATCCATGGCCAGGGGCCCGAAGGTCGGGTGCTTTCCCGCACCAACCGGGACTGGACGGTGGGCTGCATTGCCGTCACCGATCCCGAGGTCGAGGAAATCTATGCCATGGTGCAGGACGGCACCCCGATCCTGATCAACCCCTGATGCGGCCGCGGCCACCTTGCGGGCCGGGCGGGCTTCCCCTACATCTGAAGCATCAGTGAAAGGACCAGCCATGGCTATGGAAGCTCAGGACATCGAGGCGCTGATCCGCGCCGCATTTCCGAACGCCCGGATCACCATCACCGACCTGGCGGGGGACGGCAACCACTATGCCGCCGAGGTGATCGATGAAAGCTTTCGCGGCCAGAACCGGGTGCAGCAGCAACGCGCCGTCTATGCGGCCTTGCAGGGCAGCATGGACGGTCCCAACGGGGCGCTGCATGCGCTGGCGCTGACCACCAAGGCCCCGGAATAAGTCACATCAGCGACGCCTTCGCCCGCGCCGCCCTATCAAGGAAGACCCAGATGACCGATGCGCGTCAGCAGATTCAGGAAACCATCGACAACAACGATGTGGTGCTGTTCATGAAAGGCACCAAGGAAATGCCTCAATGCGGTTTTTCCAGCCGCGTGGCCGGGGTTCTGAATTACATGAATGTCGAATATCGCGACGTCAACGTGCTGGCCGACCCCGATATTCGCCAGGGGATCAAGGATTTTTCCGATTGGCCGACCATTCCCCAGCTTTACGTCAAGGGCGAGTTCGTGGGCGGCTGCGATATCGTCACCGAAATGACATTGTCGGGTGAACTGGACCAGCTGTTCGACAAGGCGGGTGTGGCTTACGACAAGGACGCCGCCAACAAGATCCGCGAAGCAAACGCCTGATTCGCTTTGTGAATTTTGCAAAAGCCCGCGATGATCTCGCGGGCTTTCGTGTCTCTAACGGTAATCCGGCCAGTCGTCGTCGGCATCGTGCCAGTCGTCGACCTCGTCGCGATGACGCCAGTCCTGAAAGCGCGACGCAAGCGTCATGCCCACCGCAAACGCCCCCAGCAAGGGCGCAAGCGTAGCGGCGTTGGATTTTCCCCCGCGGCTCAGCCCGTCCTGCGCCTTGCGCAGGGTTTGCGGGGCGATGCCCAAGCGGTCCATGATCGCTTCGCCGCTGCGGCGCGCGCTCCCGACGACGCGCGATTCCGCGCGTTCGGCCAGCAGGTCAGCCTTGTAGGCAAGCGTGTCGGCGACCGAATGAACCTTTTGCCCCGTTCGCTCGACCAGCTGGCTGGCAGCCTCGCTGGCGCGATTGATCGCAGCATCGGCAACACCGGTTGCACGATCCACAGCCTGATCGGCCAACAGCGTCAGGTTCTGGGCGACCTCGGATTTCAGGTCATCCGTTGTCGGCATCGGGTGGCGTTCACGACGGGCGCCAGCCAGGGCAATCAGGCCCACAGCCACGAATGTCGCGCCAATCGCAAGCGAGGCGCCCAACGGCCCCCAGTGCAGGTGATGCGCCAACCAGATCCACAGCGCCGAGATCAGAAAGCCCACGCCGACGACAACTGCCCCGACCGCGCCGGCACCAAGGCCGGCGCGCCGCAGCTTGTCACTCAGGGCAAGCTGCATGTTTCGGGTATAGTTGAACATCGCTTTCAGCGCCGCGCGATGATCAGGCCCAGAAGGAAGCCGACACCGGCCGCGATCCCCAGCGCCTGCGCGGGGTTGCGGCGGACCATGCTGGACACCTCGTCATAGTATTCCTCGGCGTGCTGGGCCACTTCACCGGCGCGGCGCTCGCCTTCGCGATAAAGACGACGGGCTTCGTCACGTGCGCGCTCGGCATATTCATGGCCGCGTTCCTTGGCGGCTTCCACTAATTCGGCACCCTTGTCGCGCGCAGTTTCATAAAGTTCGGCACCGCGCTGCTTTGCGGTTTCCAGCGTGTCCTGCGCATCTTCGGCCGCGCGGCGTGCGTGCTTGCCCAGATCGTCGGCCGCATCCCGCATGTGCTTGCCTACATCTTCGGCGGCGTTGCGGGCGTGCTTTCCGGCGTCCTCGGCGGCATTGCGGGCGGCGTGTTTCAGGTCGTCAGCGGTAACTTCATGTGCCATTGGAATGTCCTTTTCCTCAGCAAAGGCGATTTCGGGATAACAACGGTTCAGAGCCCGCTTCGTTCCAGCCCTGGGCGCAAATTCCAGCAGCGCGCATGCACGGCGTCGTGATCGACGGCTTGCCAGCAATCCCCCAGAAGGGGTTGAATGGAACAAGACACCGAAGTCAGGCATCGTGACGCCGCGTCAGCAATGGACGCAGGGTTATCGCTGCCAGTCAAATCCGACCATCCCTTGCGCAGGAACAACCGATGCCCCCTTCTCGACGTCCCGCCAGCCACGCGCCGCCGAATGAGGTCCGAGCCGCTCCGATCGAACCACCCCTGGTTGCGCTTGAGGGTCGGCTGATCTGCAACAGCGTGGATCAGGCAGCGCTTGCCTCGGAACTGTTGGCCGAGCATGTTCCCCTGTCCCGAGCCGAGCCCGGCAATTTGCGTTTCGACCTGTGGCAGCAAAGCGATCCGCTGGTCTGGCATCTGTCGGAACTCTATGCCGATGACGCCGCCTTTCAGGCCCACCGCCAACGACTGCGCGCAAGTCGATGGGGCCGCGAAAGTCATGGCATCCAGCGCGATTTCATCCGTAGCACGCCCTTGCCCATGATCCGTTCACCACAAGCGCGAGATGCGGCCGGCATAGAACGCCTGCTCGGCCGCAACCCGTCCAGGACGACAAGCAGCGCCGCTGCCCCTGCACATGGGCCGGCGGCACATGCGCTGCTGGTCGAGGCGGCCGGGGTCATCATCGCCTTTCTGATGATGACGCATCAGCGCACCCCCGCCCCGGCGCTGGTTGTGGCGGCGCTGTGCGTGCATGCGGCGCTGCGCGGGCGCGGGTTGGGCACCGCGCTGCTGCGTGCGGCATTGCAGGACGTGCAGGGGCACACGGTCCTTGCCTCGGGGCCACGGCGCTGGCTCGAACGCATGGGATTTAGCCACACTGCTCCGCGCGAACATGCCGGGCAGGCGATGATGATGAACCTGCCGGAGCATCGGCATCAGCTCAGACCCGCCCCGCGTTCGGGCTAACCCGCTTCGTCGCCAGAGGGCGCGGGCTGGGGCACGATCATGCGCAGCCGGTGAACACGATGAGGGTCGGCCTCAAGGATCTCGAATACCGCGCCGCTTTCGTGCTGGACGACCTCGCCGCGTTGCGGAACCCGTCCGGTCAGCATGAACACAAGCCCCCCCAGAGTGTCGATCTCGTCCTCGTCCTCGGGCGATAGCAGGCGCACGCCCGTTTCCTCCTCGACATCCTCCAGCGGGGTGCGCGCCTGGATCAGCCAGCGGCCGGGCGCCTCAAGCACGAACAACCCGGCCTCGATCTCGTCGTGTTCATCCTCGATTTCGCCGATGACCTGTTCGATCAGATCCTCGATGGTGACCAACCCGTCAACCCCGCCGTATTCGTCGATCACCATGGCCATGTGAATACGCTTTTGCTGCATCTGTTGCAGCAGCACGCCGATGGACATCGATGGGGGCACATACAGAAGGGGACGCAACATCGGGCGCAGGGCAAAGGGGACTGGAGGTTCGGCGCCGAAACCATATTTCAAGGCCAGATCCTTGAGATGGATCATCCCCAGAGGTGTGTCCAGCGAACCCCGATACACCGGGATCCGTGAAAATCCGTGTTCGCGGAACATCTCGACCAGTTCAGGCAGGCTGGCGGTGACCGGCGCCGCCACCACCTCGGCCCTGGGCACAGCCACGTCATCCACACGCATGCGCCGAAGGTTGAGGATATCGGGCCTGTCTGTGCCGCCGGCACTGCCGCGCGCAACAGTGCTGGCGGGCTCGGTTTCAGGTTCGCCGCCCGAAAGCGCCCCCAGAAGCCGCCCCAGAAGCCCCCGCGTCGCAGGCTGTTCACGCCCATCGCCACTGCTGCCATCCGGCCAGGATGCCGGGTCAGCGGATACGGGCGTGTCGGGACTTCGGTCGTTTGTCATCGGTCAGGTTCCAGATAAGGGTCGGGGATGCCAAGCTTGCCAAGAATGGAACGCTCGGCATCCTCCATTGTTTCCGCGTCCATGTCATCAATATGGTCATAGCCCGCCAGATGCAGCATGGCATGAACCAGAAGATGGGTGGCATGGTCGGCAAAAGGCTTGTTCTGCGCTTGCGCCTCGCGCGCGCAGGTGTCGAAGGAAATGGCGATATCGCCCAGTTCCTCGTCGGGGGGCGGTTCGGGATGGGCGCCCGGGTCGCGGGGCTCGAATTCCGATGCCGGCCAGCTCAGCACATTGGTCGGCGTGGGCTTGCCCCGAAACTCGGCATTCAACGCCGCGATGCGCGTGTCGTCGCAGCCCATCACCACGATCTGGAATCGCTCCAGATCCAGCCATTCGCCGACGGCACGCGCAGCACGCTCGGCCATTTCCGGCAGGCCGGCGTCCTCCCAGCGGTCATCCTCGATCACGATGTCGACGATTTCGTCACTAGGCATGTCCTCAAGCATCGCCCTGCCCCCGCATCAGCGGCCGCGGCTCGCGACGCGCAAGGCGCTGGCCGCGGTCGTCCGGCGGTTCGCCCCGCGCCAGGGCCGCCTCGGCCTCGGCATCGTAAGCTTCGATGATACGGGCCACCAGAGGGTGACGCACCACATCCTTGGCGGTGAAATAGCTGAAGCTGATGCCCTTGATGTCCTTGAGGATGCGCTCGGCATCCACCAGGCCGGAATGAACTCCGCGCGGCAGGTCGATCTGGGTGCGGTCGCCGGTGATGACCATGCGCGAGCCCTCGCCCAGGCGGGTCAGGAACATCTTCATCTGCATGGTGGTGGCGTTCTGCGCCTCGTCCAGGACGACGAAGGCGTTGGCCAGGGTGCGGCCGCGCATGAAGGCCAGGGGCGCGATCTCGATGCGCTTTTCCTCCATCAGCTTCTGCATCTGCTTCGAGGGCAGGAAATCGTTCAGCGCGTCGTAAAGCGGCTGCATGTAGGGATCGACCTTTTCCTTCATGTCGCCGGGCAGAAAGCCCAGACGCTCGCCCGCCTCGACGGCGGGGCGCGACAGGATGATCTTGTCCACATGGCCGCCGATCAGCATGGTGACGCCGACCGCGACCGCCAGATAGGTCTTGCCCGTGCCGGCCGGGCCGATGCCAAAGGCCAGTTCGTTGGCAAACAGGTTGCGCACGTAGTCCTTTTGCGCGTCGGTGCGCGGCTCGACCGTTTTCTTGCGGGTGCGCAGCTCGATCGGGCCGGTCTGGAACATCTCGAGCTGCTCGGCGGGGCTGGGGCTTTCCGTCACGGGATCGATGCCCATGCGCAGGGCGGCATCCACCTCGGCCATTTCGACCGGCCGGCCCTGTTCCAGCCGGGCATAAAGCGCGCGCAGAACCTGCGCGGCCTCGGCCTGAGCATCCGGATTGCCGACGATCGACAACAGGTTGCCGCGGCGCAGGATATGCACCTTCAGCGCCTCTTCGATCCGGGCCAGATAGCGGTCGTGCGGTCCGCACAGGTCGATCAGCAGCCGGTTGTCGTGAAACTCGAGCAGGGTTTCAGCACTGTTTGCGGTCGCAGGTTGCGTCGGGTTCAGACCCAAATTTCTCTCCGCTATCGGATTCTTGCTTACCCATGGTTGCAACTGCACGGGATTCGCACAAGGGGGCTGGGTCGGGGCCATGGAAATTGGCCATGCTTCGTGGCACGGCGGAAATATCCTATCCTGGCGCCCGGGCCATGGGCCGGGCACGACCAGCGACGAAATCGGCCAGATAATCGTCCTGCGCGGTCGCCATCGCGGCCAGATCGCCTTGCCAGCGCAGCCGCCCCTGATCCAGCAGCGCCACGCGGTCGGCGATGGTGCGCACCGAGCTCATGTCATGGGTGATGGTGATGGCGGTGGCGCCGGTTTCGTCGACGATGCCGCGAATCATGTCGTTGATGGTGGCGGCCCGGATCGGGTCCAGCCCGGTGGTCGGCTCGTCGAAAAAGATCACCCGCGGATCGGCGGCGATGGCCCGGGCAAGACCCGCACGTTTGCGCATGCCACCCGACAGGGCGGCGGGATAAAGATCGGCGACCTCGGGGCCAAGACCCACGCGCGCCAGCTTTTCGATGGCCAGCGCGCGCGCCTGCGCCCGCGGCATCGTCCGCAGCAGCCGAAAGGCCACATTTCGCCAGACCGGCAGACTGTCGAACAGCGCCGCGTTCTGGAACAGCATGCCAAAGCCCGCCATGAAACGGTCGCGCTGTTCGGCCAGCGGCCGACCCTGCCACAGGATCTGGCCGGCGTCGGGCTGCTCCAGCCCCAGGATACAGCGCAGCAGCACCGATTTGCCGGTGCCGGATCCCCCGATCACCACCAGGCTTTCGCCCTCGGCCAGGTCCAGATCGACACCATCGAGCACCCGCTTGTCCCCAAAGGACTTGCACAGGCCGCGCACCGCCAGCATCAGAAGAACAGCCCCGTCAGCACGAAATTCGCCGCCAGGATCGCGACAGAAGCAGCCACCACGGCGTTGGTTGTGGCCCGCCCGACCCCGGCCGCGCCGCCGCTGGCCGTCATGCCGCACCAGCAGCCGCTAAGCGTCACGATCAGGCCAAAGACAGCGGCCTTCAGCAGCCCCGACACCACATCCCAGCTTTCCAGAAAGGCCCAGCTGTTGCGCAGATAGGTGGCCGAGTTGAAGCCCAGCGTCTGAACCCCGATCAGCCAGCCGCCCATGATGCCGATGATGTCGCCCACCCCGACCAGCACCGGCAGGCATAGCACTCCTGCCCACAGCCGGGGCGAGACCAGCCAGGCCACGGGATCGGTGGACAGCGTGACCAGCGCGTCGATCTGTTCGGTAACGCGCATGGTGCCCAGCTCGGCGGCAATGGCCGCGGCGACACGTGCGGCCACCATCAGCCCGCCCAGCACCGGCCCCAGTTCCCGTGCCATGCCGATGGCGACGATGGCGGGGACCACGTCGCCCGCCTGGAACCTTTCGCCCCCCGAATGGATCTGCAGCGCCAGCGCCGCGCCGGTGAACAGCGCGGTCAACCCGACCACCGGCAGGGACAGCCAGCCCACATGCAGGATCTGCCGGCCCAGTTCACCGGGGTGCCGGCCAACCCGGCCCAACCCCTGCAAGGCAAAGATCGTGATGCGGCCGATGGCCCGGATCAGCCCGATGCTGATCCGGCCTGTCATGCGGATGGGGTTCACAGATAGGTCCGCGGATAGCGCCGCCCCAGCGAGGTCAGGATCTCGTAGCCGATGGTGCCGGCATGGGCGGCCAGCGCATCGACGCCCTGCAGGTCGTTGAGGATTTCCAGCGCATCGGGAACAAAGGGCAGATCGGTCACATCTGCGGTAATCAGATCCATCGAGATCCGCCCCACCACGGGCACCGGGCTTTCCCCGGCCCACAGCCTCAGCCCGCCATCGCGCATCAACCCGCGCGCCAGCCCGTCGGCATATCCCGCCGCCACCGTGGCGATGCGCGACGGCCGCCGGGCGGTCCAGCTATAGCCATAGCCGACCGATTCGCCGGGCTTCACCTCGCGCGTCTGGATGACAGGCAGCGACAGTTTCACCACCGGTTTCGCCTCGGCAAAGGGCAGGCCGCCATAAAGGCCGATGCCCGGCCGGATCAGGTCGAAATGATAATCCGCGCCCAGCAGGATGCCACCCGTGGCCGCCAGCGACCGCGGCACGCCGGTGCCGTCGGTCATGTCGCGAAACACCTGCAATTGCTGGGCATTTGCCGGGTGGTCGGGTTCGTCAGCGCAGGCCATATGCGACATGATCAGCTGCGGGCCCGCCGCCAGCGCCTCGGCGCGGATCGCGGCCCATTCGCCCGGTTCCAGCCCCAGCCGGTTCATGCCACTGTCCAGTTGCAGGCCAAAGGCCCCGCGCGGCCGCAGGGCACGGTCGCGAAAGAACTGCTCGGGGCTGTTCAGCAGCGGGATCAGCCCGGCCAGTTCTGCCCCCTCCATATGCCCGGACAGCACAAAGATGCGCGCATCCTCGGGCAGGACCGGGCGGATCGCCTGCCCCTCGGCGGCCAGCGCGACAAAGAAATCGCGCGCGCCGGCCTGATACAGCGCCTGCACGACGCGCACCGCGCCCAGGCCATAGGCATCAGCCTTGACCACGGCGGCCGCGCGCGCCCCCGGCGCCATCTGCGCCAGGGATTTCCAGTTGGCCACCAGGGCCGGAATATCGATAATCAGTGCCATGTCAGCGGCATGGAGCCTGCACCCGTTTTCGTCAAGTCATTTAACTGTTTTGCTATTTGCACCGCGATATTGCAACATAGTTTGCAAATTTTCGCAATTCTGCTTCCGGCCTCATCCGCCAGCGCCTATGCTGACCAAAATCCAAGGGAGAGGGCTGATGAAGGACATCCTCGGCGAACTGGAATCGCGCCGCCGCGACGCGCGGCTGGGCGGCGGTCAGCGGCGCATCGACGCGCAACACGCCCGTGGCAAGCTGACGGCGCGCGAACGCCTGGAACTGCTGCTGGACGAAGGTTCGTTCGAGGAATTCGACATGTTCGTCCGCCACCGCTCCACCGATTTCGGGATGGAGCAGGATCGTCCCTATGGCGACGGCGTGGTCACCGGCTGGGGCACGATCAATGGCCGCATGGTCTATGTCTTTTCGCAGGACTTCACGGTCTTTGGCGGTTCGCTGTCCGAAACCCACGCGCAAAAGATCTGCAAGATCATGGATATGGCGATGCAGAACGGTGCGCCGGTCATCGGGCTGAACGATTCCGGCGGCGCCCGCATCCAGGAAGGCGTCGCCAGCCTGGCCGGCTATGCCGACGTGTTTCAGCGCAATGTCATGGCCTCGGGGGTGATTCCACAGATTTCGGTCATCATGGGCCCCTGCGCCGGCGGTGCGGTGTATTCGCCGGCGATGACCGACTTCATCTTCATGGTCAAGGACACGTCCTACATGTTCGTGACCGGCCCGGACGTTGTGAAAACCGTCACCAACGAGGTGGTCACCGCCGAACAGCTGGGCGGCGCCTCGACCCACACGCGGAAATCCTCGGTCGCGGACGGCGCGTTTGAAAACGATGTCGAGGCCATGTCCGAAATCCGCCGCCTGGTCGATTTCCTGCCGCTCAACAATCGCGAAAAGGCGCCGACGCGGCCGTTCTTTGACGATCCAGCCCGGATCGAACCCAGCCTGGACACGCTGATCCCCGACAACCCCAATCAGCCCTATGACATGAAAGAGCTGATCCTGAAGGTTGCCGACGAAGGCGATTTCTATGAGATCCAGAAGGATTTCGCCGCCAATATCATCACCGGCTTCATCCGCATCGAGGGCCAGACCGTCGGCGTGGTTGCCAACCAGCCCATGGTTCTGGCCGGCTGCCTTGATATCGACAGTTCGCGCAAGGCCGCGCGTTTCGTGCGCTTTTGCGATGCCTTTGAAATTCCGATCCTGACATTCGTGGACGTGCCCGGTTTCCTGCCCGGCACCAGCCAGGAATATGGCGGTGTCATCAAGCACGGCGCCAAGCTGCTGTTCGCCTATGGCGAGGCGACGGTGCCCAAGGTCACGGTCATCACCCGCAAGGCCTATGGCGGGGCCTATGACGTCATGTCCTCGAAACACCTGCGGGGCGATTTCAACTATGCCTGGCCATCGGCGGAAATCGCGGTGATGGGCGCCAAGGGCGCGGTCGAAATCCTGTATCGCAGCGAGCTGGACGATCCCGACAAGATCGCCGCCCGGACCCGCGATTACGAGGACAGGTTCGCCAATCCCTTTGTCGCCGCCGAAAAAGGCTTCATCGACGAGGTCATCATGCCGCATTCCACTCGCAGGCGGGTGGCGCGCGCCTTTGCAAGCCTGCGCGGCAAAAGGCTGAGCAACCCCTGGAAGAAACACGACAACATTCCCCTGTAGGCAGCAACTGCGGACGAAGCGATGGCGCATATTGCCGGGGCTGGCCCGATCATGATTGCGATGACGCTGACATCGGCCCCGCTGTTGGCGCAGGACGCGGTGCGGGTGACGCTGCCGTCGGGGTCGGAAGTGATCTGGCAGGAAACCCGGCAGGACAATGCCGGGGGTGCCGGACTGACCTATCGCTTTCGGTTCGTGATGCCCGATCTGGCAAAACGCACCTCCGCAGCCGGTGACACCGCATTGCCCGATGCGCCCGATGATCGCGGTCCGATCGACATCGATACCGAGACGGCCGAAGTCAGCGGGGATGGCGCGGACACCGAAGGAGAGGCCCTTGCATTGCCATCGCAGGACGTGGCGATCCCGGACGGCCAGGACGAAGCCCTGTTCGACGATCCTGCCACATCCGATCCGCTTGATAACACCCAGGCGGGTGAAGTCGACCCCATCCACGATGACATACTCTGGTTGTGCCAGAACTGGGTCTTGCCGCGCATCCCCAACACCGGCCCACGCCCGCGCGAGATTGTCATCAGCCTGGCCAGCCGTCCGGTGCCCTTCGGCAGCTACGACCCCGACACCCTGCAGCTGTTCGAGGTCTTTCGCTTGCCGCCCGACAAGGACCGCTGCGAATGGGAGCCGTGGTGATGTCCAGGCCTGCCCGAGTGCTTCATGATGCAAGCGTGCCACAACCTGCACCCCGTGGCGCGGGCCGCTTTCGGCCTTGGGCGCTGATGTCTATCATCCCGGCGCGGCCGCCATGCGCGGTCGAATCTCAACCGAGCAGTCGGGACTTTCGCGTCCCGCTTTACAGGAGCACGACACAATGTCGAAAAAGCTTGCACTGGTCCTGGTCGTCGTCGGTCTGGCGGCCGCTTGCGCCAAGAAGGAACCGACCGTCACCCCCGTTCAGCCCGAACCGGTGTTTCAGGGCAAATACGGCGCCAACTAAGCCATTCGCCGCGCGCGGGCTGCACGGCGGCCCGCGCCATCCGCGCAAGGTCGGCCCCCTGCCCGCAACGGCCAAGTCAAGGGGCATGACATGCTGAAGCATCGCGGCTTTCCCGGCCGCCTTCCCGGAACAGATTTCCAGTTCACCATACGCCGCGCCAACAAGAAGGGCGCAACGCCGCTGATCCGGCGCGAGCGTTTTCGCGACCGCAAGCCGGCCGACCGCCGCGCCGACACGGCATTCCTGGCGGCCTTGATCGCCCATTTCGGCGAAGAGCCCTTTGCCCGCGGCAATCTGGACGCCGGCCGGCTGTCCTGGCTGCTGGGACGCGAGGTGGTGGCGGTGGGCAAGCTGGATCCGACCGATTATGACCAGCTGCTGCGCGTCGACATGAAGCGCGCCGAGGCAGGTTTTCCCGAACTTTTCGCCGCCGAGCCGCCCAGTTTCGACTGGGAGGATGACTGGGATGACGACGAGGATTGGCAAGACGACAGCGATGCCGACGGGGGCGAAAGTCGATGATATTCATGGGCGGAATGCCGCGTAAGGCGGGTTTTTCACACCGTTGTCAGTTTTCCATGCCTGACGGGCGTGCAATATTGCGCCCACATCTATCAGCAACGGCCCTGCCAAGGGGCCCTAATACAGGCCAAGAAGCATGCAACATTCCGTCCTCATCCGTCTTTCTGCCGCCGCGCTGGTCGTGGCCGGCCTTTCTGCCTGTGAACAGGGCTACGGCGGTGGCATGGGCATCTCGCCCGATGCGCAGCGCGCAGCGGGTGGCGCCCTGGCCGGCGCAGCCGTCGCCAAGATCATCGATGGCGACGTGGCGACCGGTGCGCTCATCGGCGCGGCCGGTGGCGCGCTGTGCGACGACGCTGGCGTCTGTCAGCAGCGTTACTGATCCTTTCAACCGGACGCGCGGCGCCCGTCAGGGCGCCGCCGTCTGCACTTTGGAGACAGGAAAATGTCCAAGAAAATCATACTGGTTCTGGGTCTTGGCCTGGTCGGCCTGGCCGGCTGCACCCAGAACATCAACCCGACCGACATGGATCGGGGCCTCATCGGCGCGGGTGTCGGCGCCACCATCGCGCATGTCGGCGGACACAATGTCGCCAAGGGCGCGGCAATCGGCGCTGCGGCCGGTGCGCTGTGCGACGACGTGCGGCTGTGCCAGCCGAACCGTCCGCGTTACTGATCCCCGCGCTCTGACGCGACACCTTTTTGCGAACCGTCCCGGCGTCCTGCCGGGGCGGTTTTTTCATGTCCGGCACCTGCCCCAAGGAAAAAGACCATGTTCAAGAAAATCCTGATCGCCAACCGGGGCGAGATCGCCTGCCGTGTCATCAAGACCGCACGCAAGATGGGGATTCGGACGGTTGCCGTCTATTCCGACGCCGACCGCAATGCCCTGCATGTGAAGATGGCCGATGAGGCCGTGCACATCGGCCCGCCCCCGGCCAGTCAATCCTATATCGTGATCGACAAGATCATGCAGGCCATCCGCCAGACCGGCGCCGAGGCTGTGCATCCCGGCTATGGCTTTCTGTCCGAAAACATGAAATTCGCCGAGGCGCTGGAAAAGGAAGGCGTGGTGTTTATCGGCCCGCCCTCTCCCGCGATCGAGGCGATGGGCGACAAGATCACCTCGAAGAAGATCGCGCAAGAGGCCGGGGTCAGCACGGTGCCGGGCTACATGGGCCTGATCGCCGATGCCGACGAGGCGGTGCGGATTTCCGACCAGATCGGCTATCCGGTGATGATCAAGGCCAGCGCCGGCGGCGGCGGCAAGGGCATGCGCATCGCCTGGAACGAACAAGAGGCGCGCGAAGGCTTTGAAAGCTCGCGCAACGAGGCCGCCAGCAGCTTTGGCGACGACCGCATCTTCATCGAGAAATTCGTCACCCAGCCCCGGCACATCGAAATCCAGGTGCTGGCCGACAAGCACGGCAATTGCGTCTACCTGCACGAACGTGAATGCTCGATCCAGCGGCGCAACCAGAAGGTGATCGAGGAGGCCCCCTCGCCGTTCCTGGATGCGGCGACGCGCAAGGCCATGGGCGAACAGGCCTGCGCGCTGGCGCGTGCGGTCGGCTATACCAGCGCCGGCACAGTCGAGTTCATCGTCGATGCCGACAAGAATTTCTATTTCCTCGAAATGAACACCCGGCTGCAGGTTGAACATCCGGTGACCGAACTGATTACCGGCGTCGATCTGGTCGAACAGATGATCCGCGTCGCCGCGGGCGAGCCGCTGCCCTTTGCCCAGCAGGATCTGACCATCAACGGTTGGGCCATCGAAAGCCGGCTTTACGCCGAGGATCCCTATCGCAACTTCCTGCCGTCGATCGGGCGGCTGACCCGATATCGTCCGCCGGCGGAAACCGCTGCCGGGCCGCTGCTGGCCGCCGATCGCTGGGTGCCCGCGCATCCGGGCGACACCCCGCCCGAGGCCGAGTGCGGCGTGCGCAACGATACCGGCGTCTATGAAGGTGGCGAGATCAGCATGTTCTATGACCCGATGATCGCCAAGCTGTGCACCTGGGGGCCGACGCGCGATCAGGCGATCCAGCAGATGCGGCTGGCGCTGGACGAGTTCGAGGTCGAGGGCATCGGCCATAACCTGCCCTTCCTGTCGGCGGTGATGGATCACCCGAAATTCGTCTCGGGCGAGATTTCGACGGCCTTCATCGCCCAGGAATATCCCGAAGGCTTCACCGGCGCGACGCTGCCGCAATCGGAGCTGCTGCGAATTGCGGCGGCTGCGGCGGCCATGCATCGGGTTGCCGAAATCCGGCGCTGCCGGATCACCGGGCGGCTGGACAACCACGAACGCCACGTGGGTGAACACTGGGTGGTGACCATCTCGGGGCAAGAGTTTCCAGTGCGGATAACGGCCGACCGTCAGGGTTCGACCGTCGAGGTGGCAGACAGCCGGTTGCGCGTCGAAAGCGACTGGCGACCCGGACAATCGCTGGCGCGGCTGACCGTCGATGGCGCGCCCCTGGTGATGAAGGTCGGCCGCCTGCCTTCGGGCTTCCGGCTGCGGGTGCGCGGCGCCGATCTGCAAACCTATGTGCGCCGCCCGCGCGCCGCAGAACTGGCGCGGCTGATGCCCGAGAAGCTTCCGCCGGACACGTCGCGCTTCCTGCTGTGCCCGATGCCGGGCCTTGTGGTGCGCATCAACGTCGGCCCTGGCGACGAGGTGCAGGAAGGCCAGGCCCTGGCAACCGTCGAGGCAATGAAGATGGAAAACATCCTGCGTGCCGAGCGCAAGGCGGTGGTGAAATCGGTCAATGCCCAGCCCGGCGACAGCCTCAAGGTTGATGACGTCATCATCGAATTTGAATGACGCGATGACAGCCCAGGTCTGCATATCCGATTGCGCAGCGCGCGGGACCGGCCAGTCTGGCCGGCCGGCGCCACGCGGTCATGGCAGGCCGGCGCGACCGATTTCCTGCAGGCGCAGGGGAAACTTGTCGATGGCGCGGCTGATTTCACGCACCGACCAGGGCACCGGCTTGCGCTGCTTGACCTGTCCATCCTTGTCCATCAGCACCAGCGAAAAGCCTTCGGGGCGCAGCTGCTGGCGCCAGATGCTGTTGGCCGCCGGATCGACATCGGTGATGACGACCACGTCGCGCGTCAACAGCGGCGCCGGGTCGCGCTGCAGGGCCGCGAGCTGTTCGACAAAGGCAGGATCGGCCGCGGTCTGGGCAAAGATCACCACCGGCCGCGCCTGCCACAGGAAGTCGGCCGGGGTTGCCTCGGACGCGGACAACACGCGCAGTTCGGCCGCAGCCGGCCCCGATATTGGGGCCGCGCCCTCGCTTCGGGCTGCGGGCACCTCGCCGCGCACATACGGGCGCGTGCCCGAAGCCTCGCCCGCCGGCCGCTCGCCCATTGCCGCCACCAGCGGCACCACCATCAGGAAAATCAACCGTTTCAGTTTCATCGCCCACCTTGTCTTATCTTCATATAGGGTTCGGGTGGCCGTGGGAAAGGATGCAAGATGAGCGAAAGCAGCAAAGCCAGCATTGAGGAATGGCGCAAACTCGCCAGCAAGGAATTGCGCGGCGCCGATCCCGCGACGCTGAACTGGCACACGCTGGAAGGCATCGAGGTCAAGCCGCTGTATACCGAGGAGGATATCCGCGATCTGCCGCATCTGGGCAGCCTGCCGGGAATCGAACCATTTACCCGCGGCCCGCGTGCCACGATGTATGCCGGCCGCCCCTGGACCATCCGCCAATATGCCGGCTTTTCCACGGCCGAGGAATCGAACGCCTTCTACCGCAAGGCGCTGGCCGCCGGTCAGCAGGGGGTGTCGGTGGCCTTCGACCTGGCGACCCATCGCGGCTATGACAGCGACCATCCCCGCGTCGAAGGCGACGTGGGCAAGGCAGGCGTCGCCATCGACAGCGTCGAGGACATGAAGATCCTGTTCGACGGCATCCCGCTGGACAAGGTCAGCGTGTCGATGACGATGAACGGCGCGGTCATTCCGATCCTGGCCAATTTCATCGTCACCGGCGAGGAACAGGGCCATTCGCGCGCGGTGTTGTCGGGAACCATCCAGAACGACATCCTCAAGGAGTTCATGGTTCGCAACACCTATATCTATCCGCCCGAGCCCTCGATGAGGATCATCGCGGACATCATCGAATACACCTCGAAAGAGATGCCGCGATTCAACTCGATCTCGATCTCGGGCTATCACATGCAAGAGGCCGGGGCGAACCTGGTGCAGGAACTGGCCTATACCCTCGCCGATGGCCGCGAATATGTCCGCGCGGCGCTGAAGGCGGGGATGAATGTCGACGATTTCGCCGGGCGGCTGTCGTTCTTTTTCGCCATCGGCATGAATTTCTTTATGGAAGTGGCCAAGCTGCGCGCGGCCCGGCTGCTGTGGACCCGGATCATGAAGGAGTTCCAGCCCCAGAAAAGCGCCAGCCTGATGCTGCGCACGCATTGCCAGACCTCGGGCGTGTCGTTGCAGGAACAAGATCCCTACAACAACGTCGTGCGCACCGCCTATGAGGCGATGGCCGCGGCCCTGGGCGGCACGCAATCGCTGCACACCAATGCGCTGGACGAAGCCATCGCCCTGCCCACCGAATTCAGCGCCCGCATCGCGCGCAACACCCAGCTGATCCTGCAAGAGGAAACCGGCATCACCCATGTCGTCGATCCGCTGGCCGGCAGCTATTACGTCGAAAGCCTGACTGCCGAACTGGCCGAAAAGGCCTGGGCGCTGATCGAGGAAGTCGAGGCGATGGGCGGCATGACCAAGGCAGTCGCCTCGGGCATGCCCAAGCTCAGGATCGAGGAAACCGCCGCCCGCCGCCAGGCCCTGATCGATCGCGGCGAGGAAGTGATCGTCGGTGTGAACAAGTATCGTCTGGCCAAGGAAGATCCCATCGACTTTCTGGATATCGACAACGTGAAGGTGCGCGAGGCGCAGATCGCCCGGCTGAACGCCATGCGCGCCAGCCGCGACGAAGCCGCCTGCCAGGCGGCGCTGGACGAAATCAGCCGCCGCGCGCGCGAAGGCGGCAATCTGCTCGAGGCGGCGGTGGTGGCCGCCCGCGCCCGGGCCTCGGTGGGGGAAATCAGCATGGCGATGGAAAAGGAATTCGGCCGGCACCGGGCCGAGGTCAAGACGCTGGCCGGCGTCTATGGCGCCGCATACGAAGGTGATGACGAATTCGCCCAGATCCAGCGCGATGTCGAGAAATTCGCCGAGGACGAAGGCCGCCGGCCGCGGATGCTGGTGGTCAAGATGGGCCAGGACGGTCATGACCGCGGCGCCAAGGTCATTGCCACCGCCTTTGCCGACATCGGCTTCGACGTGGACGTGGGGCCGCTGTTCCAGACCCCAGAAGAGGCGGCGCAGGACGCCATCGACAATGACGTGCATGTGGTCGGCATCTCGTCGCAGGCGGCCGGACACAAGACGCTGGCCCCCAAGCTGATCGCCGCGCTGAAGGATCAGGGGGCCGAGGACATCATCGTGATCTGCGGCGGCGTCATCCCGCAGCAGGATTACGACTTCCTGAAGAAAGCCGGGGTCAAGGCGATCTTCGGCCCCGGAACCAACATTCCTTCGGCCGCGCGCGACATCCTGGCGCTGATCCGCGCCGCGCGCGCCGCCTGATCCCAGCCGCCGCCCCGACGCCGGCACCGGCACCGGGGCGGCCCCAGCTTGCAGGAATCGCCCGATGATCCGACCCGCCGCGCCCCGGGATATTCCCGCGATCATGGATTTCTGGAACCCGATGATCCGCGACAGCATCATCACCTTTTCCAGCCAGGAAAAGACGGCCGAGGGTCTGGCGCAGATGATGGCGGATCGTCGCCGGGCCGGGCGCGAGTTCCTAGTTGCGGAAACGGGCGGCGCGGTGGTGGGACTGGCAAGCTATGACCAGTTCCGCGCCGGCAACGGCTACGCCCATACGATGGAACATACCATCATCCTGTCCCCCGCCGCTCAGGGGCGCGGCCTGGGCCGCGCGCTGATGGTCGCGATCGAGGATCACGCCCGCGACGCCGGCGCCCATGGCATGATCGCCGGTGTTTCGGGCGAGAACGCCGCCGGCCTCGGCTTTCATCGGGCGCTGGGGTATCGTCAGGTCGGGCTGGTGCCGCAGGCCGGGCGCAAGTTCGGCCGCTGGCTGGACCTGGTGTTGCTGCACAAGCTGCTGTGAGCCGCGCTTGTCTGCCGCGGGGGGCTGTGAAACTGTGGCCGCGCATCCCATGGGGCTGACGGCATGACTCACGACAGGATCGGCGCGCCGCCGGAAACGCATTACACGCTGCCGGCCGATTTTGCGGCGGAACTGGGGCAATGCGTGGCCAGCTTTGGCTGGCTGGAGGAAATCATCAAGCGCACCATCTATGCGCTGGACCGCGCGCGGCTGGCCGACGACCTGACCGAACAGGAACTGCGCCACTGGTTGACCCATATCGGCGGCATTGCCGACGATTCCATGGGCACGCTGATCGACCAGCTCGACGCCGCCATGCGGCGCCATCCCGGGCTGCGCCAGCGCGACCGCATCACCGAACGGCTGGCGGCGGCGCGGCTGAAACGCAACCTGCTTTGTCATGCTTCATGGCGACCTACCGAGGATCGCGGCCGCTGGCACCCGGCCTTTGTCGATAATCGCGGCCAGGTCCATAAAGATGACATGTGGATTGATGATCTGCGGGCGATCCGGGCCGAAACCGTCGACCTTGGTCAGGAAGTCCTGCGCGTGATGCGTGCGACAGGTTTGCAAGGATATTGGGCCGGCGACGACGAGCCCTGAGCATGCGCGTTGCATGCCCCCGCGCCATCCGCTAACACCGCCCTGTCCCTAGATAAGAGTTAATCATGTCCGCCCCACATCCTGGGCAGCCCGCCTCCTCTCCCCTGCGTCTTGGCATCGCCGGCCTGGGCACCGTGGGGATCGGCACCGTCAAGATCATCCAGAAACACGCAGCCCTGATTGCCGCCCGTGCCGGCCGGCCGGTGACGATCACCGCCGTCAGCGCCCGCGACCGGCGCAAGAACCGCGACGCCGACCTGTCGGCCTATGCGTGGGAGGATGACGCCCGTGCGCTGGCCACGCGTGAGGATGTGGATGTCTTTGTCGAACTGATCGGCGGCGACGAGGGCATCGCGCGCGAGGCGGTGACCGCCGCGCTGCGCGCCGGCAAGGATGTGGTTACTGCAAACAAGGCCCTGCTGGCCGTGCACGGCCAGGAACTGGCCGAACTGGCCGAGGCGCAGGGCCGCGTGATCCGCTTCGAGGCGGCAGTGGCCGGCGGCATCCCGGTGATCAAGGCCATGACCGAATCCCTTGCCGGAAACGAGATCCGGCGGGTGATGGGGGTCATGAACGGCACCTGCAACTACATCCTGACCCGGATGGAAAGCGCCGGCCTGCCCTATGAGGCCGTCTTTGAAGAGGCCCGGCAGCTGGGCTATCTGGAGGCCGATCCGACGCTGGACGTGGGCGGCATCGACGCCAGCCACAAGCTGGCCTTGCTGGCGGCCATCGCCTTCGGCACCCGCCCCGCATTCGACGCCGTAGAAATCGAGGGGATCGAGCGCGTCAGCATCGACGACATCCGCCGCGCCGCCGACATGGGCTATCGCATCAAGCTGCTGGGGGTCGCGCAGATGACCGGCCGCGGGCTGGAACAGCGCATGTCGCCCTGCCTGGTGCCCGCCGACAGCCCGCTGGGGCAGTTGCAGGGCGGCACCAACATGGTGGTGATCGAAGGCGATTCCGTCGGTCAGATCGTTCTACGCGGTGCCGGTGCCGGCGAAGGCCCGACCGCCAGCGCCGTCATGTCCGACATCGTCGAGATCGCGCGCGGCGTGCGCATGCCCAGCTTTGGCCAGCCCGCGCGCAATCTGGCGCGGCCGCAGCCCGCCCGCACCGCCGTGCCCGCAGCCTATTACATCCGCCTGCAACTGACCGACAAGCCGGGCGCCCTGGCCAAGGTGGCCAGCGTCCTTGGGGACGCGGGCATCTCGATCGACCGGATGCGGCAATACGGCCATGCCGAAACCGCCGGCATCGCGCCGGTCCTGATCGTGACCCACAAGACCACGCCCGAGGCCATCGACCATGCCATCGAGGCCATGCCCCGCACCGGCGTCATCGCCGGCGAGCCGGTCGAACTGCGGATCGAGGAGGTCTGACCCTGTGACCAAATGATGCCGGCGCCTGCCCACAAGGCCCCTGCCGGCACATCCGACCGTATCACGGCGTCGCGGCCGGTGGCGGGTCGTCCTGTCGCCATCCGCCGCAGCCCGATCTGTCCGGCGCCTTGCAGAAAGGCTGTGCGCGGCACCCGGATGGCTGCCCACGCCCGGCTTGCGTCAGGCTTGCGGGCTCAGCTTGTCGAAAGGTGGCGCAACCCGTGGGTGACATCGGCGCGAACCGCCAGCCGCAACCCCGGCTCGTCTCCGGCACGCAGCGACGCCAGGATCATGCGGTGATGGCGGGGCGGCTCGTTGCGCTTGACCCGGCCATACAGGGCCCGCATCGTCGGGCCGAGTTGCAGCCACACGGTTTCGACGATGGCCAGCATCGCCGGTGCCTGGGCCCGCAGATAGAGCAAGCGGTGAAATTCCAGGTTGGTGCGGATATAGGTGACGGCGTCATGCGATTCGGCGGCCTCACCTATCGCAGCGTTCAACAGCGCCATCCGCTCGATCAGCGCCTGATGGGCGCGCGGCAAGGCGCGCGAGGCCAGTTCGGGCTCGATCAACCCACGCAGGGCGGCCAGTTCCTCGATCCGCTCGACCGACAGTTCGGGGGTGGCAATCCGGCCCGAGGACGACAGCGTCAGCGCGCCTTCCGCCACCAGCCGCCGCACGGCTTCGCGCGCGGGCGTCATCGAGACCCGGTGTTCGGCCGCCAGCCCGCGCAGGGTCAGCGGCAGGCCGGGCGGCAGTTCGCCCAGCATGATGCGCTGGCGCAGGCTGCGATAAAGCCGCTCATGCGCGGCGGTTTCCGAGGAACGCGAGGGACTCATGCCGTGTCTGTGATCACATCCGCAGTCAAGGTCAATGGTTCAGTCGCGGAACCGCCAGGTCAGCAGTTCGTGCCCGTGCCGGCGCAGCCACGCCCGCGGTTGCTCGAATCCGGGCAACAGCGCCGCCGTCGTCCGCCAGAAGGCATCCGAATGGTCCATGTGCCGCAGATGCGCCACCTCATGCGCGGCGACGTAATCCAGCACCTGGGGCGGTGCCATGACCAGACGCCAGGAAAACATCAGCCGCCCGTCATGGGTGCAACTGCCCCAGCGCGAGCGGGTGTCGCGCAGCGCCAGCGCCGTGAACTGCCGCCCCAGCACCGCCGCGTGCCGGTCGCAGGCGGCAGCCAGCCTGTCGCGCGCCAGGCCGCGCAGCCAGGTTTCGACCATGACCCCGGCCGGCCGATCCTGCGGCAGCAGCAGCGCGTCTGGGCGCAGTTGCAGACGCGCCTCGGCGGTCGGGGCGATGCGGCGCAACACCCCCTCGACCGGCAGCATCGCGCCCGGCACGATTCGCCGCAGCGCCGGCATTTCGGCGCGAATGCGCCGCAACCAATCGGCGCGCGACTCGGCAAAGGCGCGGCCATCCGACAGGCTGGTGCGGCTGGGCAAGGTCAGCACCACCTCGCCCCCGGCGCGGGTCACGCGCAGGGTCATTCGGCGCGCGCGGGCGGAACGCCGCAACAGCACCGGAATGTCGCCTCCGACCAGAAAACCGTCCATCTGCCCCATGTGCCTTGCTGGCTTTGCTTGTGCTGACCAGTTTCGCCTTCTCTGCCCCCCTGTCGCAAGGGGAAAAGCCTTTGACACCCCCGCTGCGCTATGGCAGGGGACAGCGGATTTGGCTGAAAGCGGCAGAAAGAGAACACCATGCCCAAAGAGGAATGGGGCACGAAACGCCTTTGCCCCCACTGCGCGACGCGCTTCTACGACCTGATGAACGATCCGATGACCTGCCCCGCCTGCGGCGCAGAGTTCACCGTCGAAAGCCTGACCAACGGCCGCACCCGCTCGCTGATCTCGGAAAAGACGGCGGCGCGCGACGATGACCAGGCCGATCTGGTCGATGACGACGATCTGGACGATGACGCCGATGCCGGCGATCTGGACGACGATCTGCTGGACGATGACGATGACGACGGCGATGTGTCGCTGGACGACATCGCCGATGTCCCCGACACCGACGACGAATAGCATCGCGTGATCGCCCCGGCCCGGCCCCTGCCCGGCCGGGGTTGTCATTCCGTCGTAAGTTTCGGGGGGCCGCATGACCATCAACGACCGCCATGCCAAGCGCGCCATCCTGCTGACGCCCGACGACCGGGTGCTGCTGATGCGCGTCGATTACGGCAACGGCTGCTGGTGGATCACCCCCGGCGGCGGCGCCGAAGCCGGCGAAAGCCCCGAACAGACGCTGCGCCGCGAACTGGCCGAGGAACTGGGCTATGCCCCTGCGACCATCGGCCCGCTGCTGTGGCGACGCCAGCACCTGCTGACGCTGTATCAACGGCGCTGGCGCCAGTGCGAGGATTATTTCCTGATCGAGACCGAGGCTTTCGACCCCAGGGTACAGAACGCGCCCGAGGCGCGCACGATCCGCGAATTCCGCTGGTGGACCCTGGCCGAGCTGCGCCACACCGGCGAACGGATCGTGCCCCCGGCCCTGTGCCGGATCGTGCGCGATTTCCGCAGCCAGGGCGCACCGCAAGGCCCGCTGGACATCGACCTAGCCGAGGACTGAGGCCGCCCCCGCATAGGCGTCGTCGAAAAAGGCGCGTTCGGCCCTGATGGCGCGGGCAAAGAACTCGCGCACCACCCGCGGCTGCTGCGCCCCCACCCGGTCAAGTTCGGCGCACAGAAATTGCACGAAATCGCGAAAGAACGGGTTGTCGTGCAGCATGATCCATTCGGCATGAACGAAATTCGCCGGCAAGGGGCGCGGGCTGCGCGATGCCCAGTCCAGATACAGCGCCTCGGCCACGACCAGGACGGTCAGGATGGCGGCATAGGATCGCGTCTGCGCCGCCTCGCGCATCAATGCCTGAAAGCTGCGGGTGGGGGCGCTGTCGGGAATCGCGCTCCGGCGTGCCTCGTCCATCCCCAATGCCATGAAAGCGCGCAGGAAATAGTCGTTCTCCTCGGCCGAGACCATGCCGGCAAAGCGACCGAATCGCAGGCGCGAATCAAAACTGTCGGCAGTCGCAATGGCTGCCCCCAGCAGGGTCAGAAACGCATCCAGAAAACGGTGATCCTGCACAAGGTAATAGGCCATCACCGAATCCGGGATGGTGCCGTTAGCCAGTTCCTCGACGAAACGATGTCCGGAAGCTGCCTGCCAATCGGCAGAAAAAGCGTGCTTCATTTCGGCAAAAAGGCCGTCTTCAATGGGCAGCGAGCTCAAGGCATTCTCCTTTTACAGGCCCGGGCCGGGCAATGGGGCCAGAGCATGCCAGGGCGGGATCGGAGCTGCACACCATCCCTTCGCCGGCATGATCCGGATCAGGTGCAAAGGGTCATCGCGCAACTTGTGGCCAGCGATTTCTCAGCCCCTTGCCGGGGCTCCCCTTGGTCGCGACAGAAGCTAGCGGCAGCGAAGGATGTTGTCACCCCCTGTTACGCGTCAGGGTAGAAAGCCGCCCCAGCACGGGGTTTGCACGCCATTCTGACTTGCAGCACCGGACCAGATGTTATTCCGTTGCGCTGAAAGCCGGACATGCCCGTTCGGCAAGCAGGACCATGACATGACCAAAGGCGACAGAACGGATCAGGATCCCACCGTTATGCCCCAGACCGTTGCGCCGCGGCCTGTTCCGCGTCAGGTGGGGCTGCGTCTGCATCGCCCCCCGCTGCTGACCAATATCTCGGCCGCGCGCTGGCTGCTGCTGGCGATCGTGGTCGCGTCGATCTATTTCTTCCACGGCTTTCTGGTCCCGGTGCTGGCGGCATCGGTGATAGCACTGGCCAGCTGGCCCATCCGCGAACACCTGGCGTGGCGCGCAGGGTTGGGGCGCACAGGCACCGCAGCTGCGCTGGTGCTGCTGCTGGTGTGTTTCCTTGTCGTGCCCATCGCCATGGCGCTGGTCTATGCCTTCCACGAGCTGCGCGACTGGATCCAGTGGGCCATTTCGGTGAACACCACCGGCGCCCCCACCCCGGCATGGATGATCGATCTGCCGCAGATCGGCGATTGGCTGGACGAGAACTGGCAAAAATACATCGGCCGCCCTGGCGGTATCAGCGAAATCGTGCAGCTTGTCAGCGGCTCGAACATCGGTGCCATCTATCGCGGCGCAATAACCGCAGGTTCGCTTGCCTTTCACCTGACGCTGTCGCTGCTGTTCATGCTGATCACGCTGTTCGTGCTGTATCGGGATGGCGACAAGTTCGTGGCGCAGCTTGATCGGGTGGGCATGCGCATCCTGCCCGACCGATGGGGGCGATTGTCGCGGGTGGTGCCTGCCACGATCAGTTCCACCGTGACGGGGATGACACTGATCGCCATTGGCGAAGGCGTGGTTCTGGGTATAGCCTACTGGCTGGCAGGCGTGCCCTCGCCGGTGACCTTCGGGGTGATCACCGGATTCATGGCGTTGATCCCCGGCGGGGCGCCGCTGTCATTCACTCTGGTTTCCGCATATCTGATCGCCAGCGGCTCGCCGGTGCAGGGCGCCGCGCTGTTCATCTGGGGCAGCTGCGAACTTTTCGTTGTCGACAAGACCATCCGCCCCGTTCTGGTGGGCGGCCCTGTCAAGATGCCGTTCCTGCCGACATTTTTCGGTCTGATCGGCGGGGTCAAGACCATGGGCATCGTCGGGCTGTTCGTGGGCCCGGTGCTGATGGCGCTGCTGGTGTCCATCTGGCGCGAATGGCAGCGCGAAATCGCCGCCGAAGAGGCCGGGCTGGATCCGCTTGCACCTCCGCCCGAGCCCGCGCCAGACCGCTCGCGCAGCGTAGCCTGAAACGCAGCTGCACGGACGCGACAAGGAAAATCGCGCGGTCTGCGGGCAGATCGCGCGATTTTGTTGAACATGGCAGGTCGGTTGCGACCGCGATACGGCCCGATTCAGTTTCCGGGGGCGGCAGGCGCAGGGACAACCGTTTCTTGCTGCGGCGGCGGGGTCAGGGCCTCGGGCATCGGCGACAGCTTGACGCCGGCGCTGCTGCCAAGCGGCTGCCCCTCGCGATCGGTCACTTCGGGCACCACGACCGACTGATCCGATTGCTCGCTTGCCGATGCAGCCTCGTCGGCGGCGGCTTCCGGTGGCGGCGGATTTGCACGGTCGGCACCATCGCTGCGCAGATAGTCGAAAAATTCGCCCTGCGGCTGGATCAGCAGCGAACTGTTCTCGCCCCGCAGCGCCCGCTCATAGGCGGTCATCGACCGGGTAAAGGCAAAGAACTCGGGATCGCGACCGAATGCCTCGGCATAGATGGCGTTGCGCCGGGCATCGGCCTCGCCGCGCACCACCTCGGCCCGCTTGCGCGCCTCGGACGTCAGTTCGACCACGGTGCGGTCGGCGGCTGCCCGCACGCGCTGGGCAGCCTCGCCGCCGCGGGCGATTTCATCCGCTGCCTCGCGTTCGCGTTCGGCACGCATCCGCGCATAGGTTGCATTCAGGTTCTGCTCGGGCAGGTCGGTGCGGGTCAGACGCACGTCGATGACCCGGATCCCCAGATCCTTCGCATCCTCGCGCGACAGGTCACGGATGCGGTTCATCAGCGGCGTGCGATCATCCGACAGCACGGTGGTGGATGGCACCGAGCCAAGCACCTGCCGGATGGCGTTGGTCACGATCGGTTCAAGCCGGCGCTGGGCAAACTCGATCCCGCCGGCGCCCACCGCGCGACGGAACTGCACGACATCGGTGATCTGCCAGCGCGCGAATGCGTCCACCACCAGACGACGATCGTCAAGGGGCGTCACCTCCATCGGCGGGGTCGGCAAGCCCAGGATGCGGGCGTCATATTTCACGACATTGTCGAGGAAAGGCACCTTGACGCCGATACCCGGCTCTTCGCGCACTTCGACCACCTCGCCAAAGCGCAGCACAAGCGCCTTTTCCCTGACATCGACGATGTAGAGCGATGCCAGCGCAAGAACCACGACCACGACCAGAAACGGCAGCACCAGCAGTGAAATTGCACGATTCATCACTGGTTCTCCCCACTCTTGGCGGCGCTTCCGGCGGCAGGTGCCCCGCTGCGCAGCTGATCCAGCGGCAGATAGGGCACGACACCCTGCGCCGCCTGCCCCTCGAGGATGACCTTGTTGGCTCCGCCCAGAACTTTTTCCATCGTCTCCATATACATGCGTCGGCGCGTCACCTCGGGCGCCTTGATATATTCGTTGTAGACCGAGTTGAAGCGCGCGGCCTCGCCCTCGGCGGTGTTGACGGCTTCGGCGCGATAGGCTTCGGCGCGTTCGATCAGAGCCGCGGCCTCACCCCGGGCGCTGGCCAGCACGCGGTTGGCATAGGCGTCGGCTTCCTTCTCAAGCCGGTCACGTTCCTGTTGCGCCGCCTGCACGTCGCGGAAGCTGTCGATCACCTCGCGGGGCGGATCCGCACGGTCCAGGTTTACCCGCAGGATGTTGATGCCTGCCTCATAACCGTCCAGCGTCTGCTGTACCTGCAGCTTCAGATCATCGGCGATGGCGCCACGGTCACGGTTCAGGATCGGTGCCAGTTCCGATCGCGCCACGATGTCGCGCATCGCAGATTCCGCCACGGCGCGGATGGTGTCATCGGGGTCGGCCAGATTGAACAGGAATTTTTCCGGGTCCGAGATATTCCAGACCACCTGATAGGCCATGTCCACGATGTTCTGGTCGCGGGTCAGCATCAGCCCGCTGTCCATGGGTCCGGCCCGCCCGGTGCCGATCTCGGTGGTGCGTTCGCCCGAAACCTGCACCACCTCGGCGGTGACGAAGGGCCAAGGCGCAAAGTTCAGGCCCGGCTCGCCAGTGCCGATGGGCTTGCCGAACAGCAATTCCACAGATCGTTCCTCGGGCTTGACGGTATAAAAGGACGAGAAGGCCCAGACCGCCGCCACGGCCAGCACCGCCAGGCCCCAGCTTCCCCGGCTCATGTGGAACTGCGGTCCCTGCTGGCGGGGGCCGCCGGTACGGCCGCCGCCGCCCTTGCCGCCCATCAATACCCGCAGCCGATCCTGACCCTTGCGGACCAGTTCCTCGATCTCGGGGACGTGATCGCCCCGCCGCGGACCCTGGGGTTGGCCGCGATTGTCGCGATCGCCCTGATTTCCGCCCGGGCTGCCCCATGGGCGCTGGCCGCCCTGGGGCGGCTCCTTGCCATTGTTGCCGTTGTTTCCACCGCCGCCCCAGGGGCCTTGTCCCGCCATGCCTTCGTGCCTCGCTATTCGGTCTGTTTCGCTGAAACTGGTGACTTGCGCCGGAAAATCAACCCGATGCGTCGGTTTTCGGTCATTTTGCCGCGCCGATGCGACGCGCGGGCTTGCGCATGGTGACCAGCTCCTCGGCCAGGGTCGGATGCACGGCCATCGCGGCGTCGAACTGCGCCTTGGTCGCGCCCATTCCCATGGGCACGGCCACAAGCTGGATCATCTCGCCGGCTTCGGGACCAAAGATGTGGCAGCCCAGCACCTTGTCGGTTTCGGCGTCGACGATCAGCTTCATCACCGCCCGCGCGTCCGAGCCCGCAAACAGCGACCGCATCGGCCGGAAGCTGGCGACATAGACATCGGCCGGCCCGCGCGCCTCGGCCTGTTCCTCGGTCAGGCCGATGGTGGCAAGTTCATGCGGGCGCAGATAGACGGCACTGGCGACCAGGTCGTGATCGACCTGGCGCGGCCGGGCACCAAAGACGGTGTCGGCAAAGCTGTGACCTTCGCGGATCGCCACCGGGGTCAGGTTCACCCGATCGGTCACATCGCCCACCGCATAGATGGACGGCACCGAACTTTGCGACCAGCCATCGACCACGATCTCGCCCTTGTCGCCCAGCTGCACGCCCGCCTCTTCCAGCCCCAGGCCGCGGGTAT
Organism: Paracoccus sp. SMMA_5_TC; assembly: GCF_009696685.2. Lineage (NCBI taxonomy): Bacteria > Pseudomonadati > Pseudomonadota > Alphaproteobacteria > Rhodobacterales > Paracoccaceae > Paracoccus > Paracoccus sp. SMMA_5_TC. The sequence goes on along the minus strand of NZ_CP102355.1, from coordinate 1,922,024 downwards.
AGGGCGCGCGCCCGGTGGCAAAGATCACCGCATCGAACAGTTCGCTGCTGCCATCCTTGAAAGTGACGCGCCGCGAAGCCCCTTCGGCCTCGAGCCGCGCCGGCGACGAGCCCAGCCGCAGGTCGACGCCGATCATCCGCAACTGCTCGGTGGCATGGCGGCGCATTTCCTGATCAAAGCCACGCAGCACCGCATCGCCGCGATAGGACAGCACCGTGCGACTGCCAAGCCCTTGAAGAATGGTAGCGAATTCGCAGGCGATGAAGCCGCCCCCCACCACCAGCACGCGCCCGGGCAACTGATCCAGCAGGAACAGGTCGTCCGAGATCAGGCCCAGTTCTTCGCCGGGGATGCCGGGCCGCTGCGGCCGGCCACCCACCGCGATCAGGATATGCTTGGCCGTCAGGCGCTGGCCATCGGCCAACTCGACCGTATGGGCATCGGCAACCCGCGCCCGCAGCTTGTGGATTTCGACCCCCGCGGCGGTCAGCCCGCCGGTATAGGCGCCTTCAAGCCGCGTCAGTTCGCTGTCCAGCTTCTGGCGGAACAGTTTCCAGTCGAAACGCCCGGCATCGGCCCCCTGCCAGCCATAGCCGCGCGCCTCGGCCGCCTGCGCGCCCGCCTGCGAGGCAAAGATCATCAGCTTCTTGGGCACGCAGCCGCGAATGACGCAGGTGCCGCCCATGCGGCTTTCCTCGGCCAGGCCGACATGGGCGCCGTATTCGCTGGCCGCGATGCGCGCCGCGCGCACCCCGCCCGAGCCGCCGCCGATCACGAACAGATCATAGTCCAATTTCATTCCATGTCCTCGCGCCGCAATTCGACCACCGAGCCATCCGGGCAGCCGATGATCGCCATTTCGCAGATATTCAGGAACAGCCCGTGTTCAACCACCCCGGCGATGTCGGACAGCCGCCGTGCCAGCGCCTGCGGATCGCAGATTTCCTCAAGCGCCAGATCCAGGATGTAATTGCCCTCGTCGGTCAGCAGCGGCTTGTCATCGCGCTTGCGCAGCAGGATCGGGCGTTGCGACAGGTCCAGGTCGTCCAGCGCGCGCTGGATCAGCTTGCGCGTCGCCTGCCAGCCAAAGGGGATCACCTCGACCGGCAGGTGAAAGGCGCCCAGACGCTCGACCACCTTGCCCTGGTCGGCGATCACCACCATGCGGTCCGAGGCGGTGGCGACGATCTTTTCGCGCAGATGCGCCGCGCCGCCGCCCTTGATCAGGTTCAGGTCGGGATCGACCTCGTCGGCACCGTCGATGGTCAGGTCCAGCCAGCCGATGTCGTCCAGTTCCTCGACCTGCAACCCCAGCGATGAGGCCAGCTCCGCCGTTGCGCGCGACGTCGCGGCACAGCGCAGGGCAAAGCCTTCGGCCTTGACGCGCTGCGCCAGGCGGCGAACGAAAATGGCCGCGGTCGACCCGGTGCCCAGCCCCAACCGCATTCCCGGCGCAACCAGCGCCACCGCGGCGCGGGCGGCGGCATCCTTGGACAGATCGGCGATCGAGGGGTCGGTCATGGCAGGCATTCCTTGCAGATGGCAGCTTTCAGCCGCTTATAGCGGCAGCGCGCGGGCGGGGCCACCATCTGCCGCCCTGCTGGCGGTCGATTTCGGGGTGATTGCCTCGGGCGCGCGGCTGACCTAAAGCTGGCGATCATGGATATTCCCGCGACATATGCCGTCATCATCACCGCCGCCGGGCGCGGCACCCGCGCCGGAGAGGGGCCGCCAAAACAATGGCGCGACCTTGCCGGCGACAGCGTGCTGGCACGCAGCATCCGCGCCTTTGCCGGCTTTGGCCGGGTCATCGTCACCCTGTCGCCGCAGGACATGGCGCGCGGCGCGGCCGAGCTTGCCGGCCCCGTCACCCTGGTCGCCGGGGGCGAGACCCGCAGCGACAGCGTCCGCCGCGCCCTGGAAACGCTTGAGGGCAGCGATATCACCCATGTGCTGATCCATGACGGCGCCCGTCCCCTGGTCTCGCCTCGGGTGATCGCGGGCGTCGTTGCCGCCCTGAAGGACGGCGCCGAGGCGGCAGCCCCGGCGCTGCCGGTGACCGATGCGCTGTGGCGGGCCGAGGGGGGCCGCGTCACCGCCAGCGCCAGCCGCGACGGCCTGTTTCGCGCCCAGACCCCGCAGGGCTTTGCCCTGGCCCCGATCCTGGCCGCCCACCGTGCCCATCCGCAGGGTGCGGCCGATGACGTGGAACTGGCGTTGCGGACCGGGATGCAGGTCGCCGTCACCCCGGGCGACGAGGACAATCTGAAGATCACCTATGGCGCCGATTTCGTCCGCGCGCGCCGCATCGTGGAGGGCGCCATGGACATTCGTCTGGGCAATGGTTTCGATGTTCACGCCTTTACCCAGGGCGATCATGTCTGGCTGTGCGGCCTGCGCATCGACCACGACCGGGCGTTGCTGGGCCATTCCGACGCCGATGTGGGCATGCATGCGCTGACCGACGCCATCTATGGCGCGCTGGCCCAGGGCGATATCGGCCGGCATTTCCCGCCCTCGGACCCGCAATGGAAGGGCGCCGAAAGCCATGTCTTTCTGCGCCACGCCGCCGAACTGGCGCGGCAGATGGGTTACGGGCTGTCGAATGCAGATGTCACGCTGATCTGCGAACGCCCCAAGATCGGCCCCCATGCCGGCGCCATGGCGCAGCGGCTGGCCGAAATCATCGGCGTTACCCCGGACCGCATCAGCGTCAAGGCCACCACGTCCGAGCGGCTGGGCTTTACCGGGCGCGAAGAAGGTATCGCCGCCATCGCCACCGCCACCTTGATGAGGGCCTGAATGGAACGGATGATCGCCAGTTTCTTCGGGATTGGCCGCCTGCGCCCCGCGCCGGGCACCTGGGGCTCGGCCGCTGCCGTGCTGCTGGCGGTGCTGGCTTATGAATACCTGTCGCCCTGGCTGGTGCCGGCGGGTTTCGTGCTGGCCACGCTGGGGGGTTTCTGGGCGGTGCCGCGGGTTCTGGCCCACAGCGCCGACAAGGATCCGTCATGGGTTGTCATCGACGAGGTGGCCGGCCAGTGGCTGGCGCTGTGCTTTACCGTCGTGCCGCTGGCCCGGCACGGGGTGTCGATCCTGGACGCCTGGCCGGGCTATGTGGTGCCGTTCCTGCTGTTCCGGCTGTTCGACATCTGGAAGCCCTGGCTGGTCGGACGCGCCGACCGGCGCGGCGACGCGACCGGGCTGATGCTGGACGACCTGTGGGCGGGGCTGTTCGCGGGGATCGGCTCGGTCCTGCTGGCGGGGCTATATCACGCCGTGCTGGAGCCGATGCTGTGACCGATGCGGCGCATGTCCTGGACCTCGCGCGCCGCCGCGGTCTGATGATCGCCACCGCCGAAAGCTGCACCGGCGGGCTGATCGCTGGCCGGCTGACCGATGTGCCGGGGTCGTCCGACGCCTTCGACCGCGGTTTCGTCACCTATTCCAACGCCGCCAAGATCGAGATGCTGGGCATCCATCCCACGACGCTGGAGCGCCACGGCGCCGTCAGCGAGGAAATCGCCGCCGAAATGGCTGCCGGGGCGCTGGCCCGTTCGCAGGCTGGCGTGACCGTCGCCGTCACCGGCATTGCCGGTCCCGGCGGATCCGAGCACAAGCCCGAGGGGCGCGTCTGTTTCGCCGTCGCCCATGCCGCTGGCGTCGAGACCGAAACCGTCGAATTCGGCCCGCTGGGCCGCGCCGCCGTGCGCGCGGCCACGGTGGACCACGCGCTGGCGCTGCTGGCACGCGCGCTCAGCTAAGCGCGGACAGCGCTGCGGTCACATCCTCCAGCCGGGTGTCCCAGCCGCAGACCAGGCGCACCGAAACCGGGTCGTCGCCGCTTTCAGGCTGGCTGTGCGGCCACAGGTGGTAACAAAGTCCCGCCTGCAGGGCGCGGTGATGCAGTGCCCTGGGCAGCGTCGCAAAGACCGCGTTCGCTTCGACACGCTGATCGATGCGCACCCCCGGCAGTCGTGCCAGCCCCAACCCAAGTTCACGCGCCATGGCATTGGCGTGTCGGGCCAGTTGCAGCCACAGGTCGCCATCCAGCCAGGCCAGTATCTGCGCCGCCAGATAGCGGTGCTTGGACAGCAGCGCCCCGGCGCGCTTGCGGCGGAACTCGAACTCCTCCGAGCGCGCCGGATCAAAGATCATCACCGCCTCGGCCGCCATGCAGCCGTTCTTGGTCGCGCCCAGCGACAGGATGTCGACCCCTGCCCGCCAGGTTACATCGGCCGGCGCCACGTCCAGGCTGGCCAGGGCATTGGCAAGACGTGCGCCGTCCATATGCACCGCAAGCCGATTGGCATGGGCAATCTCGGCCAAGGCCGCCACTTCGTCAGGACGATAGATGGTGCCCCATTCGGTGGCATTGGTCAGCGACAGCGCCGCCACCTGCCCGCCATGAACGCCGTCGCGGGCGTGAGCGGCGAGGGTTTCGGCCAGGGCATCGGCGCCGATGCGGCCGCAGGCGCCCGACACCGGGATCAGCTTGGCACCGCCGGTCATGAACTCGGGCGCGCCGGTTTCGCTGGTCTGGATATGGGCGTCGGCATGGCAGATGACCTTGCCCCAGCCCGGTGCGACCAGTGCCAGCGCCAGCGCATTGGCCGCCGTCCCCGAGGCCAGGAAATGCACCGCCGCCTGCGGCGCGTCGAACACCTCGCGCAGGCGGTCGGCGGCGGCGGCCGTCAGGCGATCCTGGCCATAGGCGGGCACATGCCCGTCATTGGCCGCCGCCAGCGCCTCCATGATGCGAGGATGCACCGCCCCCGCATTGTCCGAGCAGAAGTTCATGAAAGATCCTCGATGATATGCTCGTCCCAGTCGTCCTCGGTCACGGAAAGCTCGCTGACGGTCCAGCCCCGCACCGAAGCGCCGGCACGATGCACCGATTCGCGATCCCCCGAAATCAGGTAGTGCCAGTCGTAAAGCGGCTTGCCCTCGGCGCGCAACCTATAGGCGCATGTCGCAGGTAGCCACCACGCAATCTGTTTCAGTTTGTGCGGCGTCAGCACCACACAATCGGGAACGAATTCATGGCGGTTGGCATAGCTGGAACACCGGCAGGTTTGACCGTCGAGCAACTTGCAGGCGACTCGGGTAAATGCAACCTCGCCGGTATCCTCGTATTCGATCTTGTTCAGGCAGCATTTGCCGCAGCCGTCGCACAATGCCTCCCACTCCTCGGGGTCCAGGCTTTTCAGGGGCAGTTCCCAGAATCGCGGACGCATCAGCGGGTCGCCAGAATCTCGCGCGCGCGGGCGCTGTCCTGGTCCATCTGGCGAATCAGCGCCGTCAGGCTGTCGAATTTTTCCTCGGGACGCAGATAGTCGATCAGCGCCACCGACAGGTGCTGGCCATAAAGATCGGCCGAAAAGTCGAAGATATGCACCTCGAGATTGGGGCGGTTCTCGCCGAACATCGGCCGCACGCCCAGGCTGGCCACGCCCTTGTAACTGCCCCGTTCGGGCCCGGTCAGCACATCGACCAGCACCGCATAGACCCCCAGCCGCGGCAGATGCAGGCCGTCCATCGACATGTTGGCGGTGGGATAGCCCAGGTCGCGGCCGCGCTTGTCGCCGTGCAGCACCTCGCCATCGATGCGATGCCAGTGACCCAGCATCCGTTCCGCATCGCGCGGCCGCCCCTGCGCCAGCGCCTGACGGATTGCGGTCGAACTGTATTCCACCCCGCCATCGCCGATCAGCGGCGCAACGGTTACGCCAAAGCCAAGCTGCCGCCCCAGATCGCACAGGGTCTCGGCCGTGCCCGAGCGTTGGCGGCCGAAACAGAAATCGGCGCCGACACTGACATGTCGCACGCCCAATCCCTGCACCAGCACCTGTCTGGCAAATTCCTCGGGCGTCAGACCAGCCAGAACTGCGTCGAACGGCAGCTGGTAGAGATGTTCGACCCCCAGCCGCGCAAGCCTGTTGGCCCGCGATTCGACATTCATCAGACGGAACGGCGGCGCTGCAGGTGCGAAATATTCCCTCGGATGCGGCTCGAAGGTGACGACGCCCAGCGGCGCGGCAACCGCAGCCCGCGCGGTATCGATTACCGAACGATGCCCCAGATGCACCCCGTCAAAGTTTCCCATGGCCACCGTGGCGCCACGGGCGTCGATCGGCAGTGCCTTCCAGTCCTTATGGATGCGCAAAATGGCCCCCGCTGGGCCGGTCCCGGCCCGTCAGTCGAATTTGCGGCTTGGCGCCAGAACGACGGCCTCACCCTTCAGCACGACCGTATCACCGACAAGACAACGCGTTGCAAGTGTCACCCGCCGCCGCGAATGATCGATGGCCTCGACCTGCACTTCGGCGCGGACCATGTCGCCCGGCCGCACCGGCGCCAGGAATTTCAGCGTCTGCCCCAGATAGACGGTGCCATGGCCTGGCAATTGTTCGCCGATCACCGCCGAAATCAGCCCGGCCGTCAGCATGCCGTGGGCGATGCGCCCCTGAAAGATCGTGTCTCGGGCATAGGCGTCGTCAAGATGCACCGGATTACGGTCGGTCGAGACCTGCGCAAACATCGCAATGTCCTCGTCCGTCACCACCTTTTGCAGGTAGCGCATCATGCCGACTTCCATGTCCTCGATGACGATGGTGCCGCGCGGAAGATTGTCGAGCATCATTCCATCCTCCCCGATATGCGATGCTGCATAGCAGCATCGCAGTCTCAAGGCAATAAAATAACGCTTTTGCGACAGAGGATGTTAGAATGTTTCCTGGCGATCAGCGCAAGCGGCCGATGCTGTAACGCGGATTCTCGCTGCGCAGCGCCAGCCACTCGCGCAAGCGTTCGGGATCGGGGTTTTCCACGTCGCGGCCGAACTGATCGTGCGCCAGACCGCCGGTCACGAAAAGCGCATCCATCCCCTCGCCATGGGCACCCTGGATGTCGGTGGCGATACCGTCACCGATCGCAAGCACCCGCGCATCCTCGGCCAGGCCCAGCCGGCGGCGGGCCAGATCATAGATCGGCGGATGCGGCTTGCCGAAATAAAGCGCCTTGCCGCCAAGGTCTTCATACAGTTCGGCCAGCGCCCCGGCGCAGTAAAGCCGCTTGGCGCCCAGATCCACCACCACATCCGGATTGGCGCACAGCATCGGCAACCCGCGTTCGCGGCACAGGATCAAGCGGGTGCGGTAATCGTCGGGGGTTTCGGTTTCGTCGTCGAACAGCCCCGTGCAGACGATGCCCTCGGCCTCGGTCATCGGCACCCGGATGATCGGGTCGGCGTCCTGCCACTCTGGCGGCACATCGGTAAAGAAACCTTCGTCCTTGGGCTGAGCGATTGCCCAGACCCGCCGGCCGACCGCGCCCGCGAACATCGCATCCTGCGCCGCGTCGCCCGAGGTGACGATGGCGTCATAGGCATCCTGCGGCACGTTCATGCGGTCCAGTTGTTCGGCAACGTAGCGCTGCGGGCGCGGGGCGTTCGTCAGCAGGACCACCTTGCCGCCACCCGCGCGAAAGTCGCGCAGGGCCGAGACGGCGGCCGGATAGGCCGCCACCCCATTGTGCAGGCATCCCCAGAGGTCACAGAAAATCGCGTCGTAATTGCGTGCAATATCGTCAAGTGCGTGGATGATCTGTGTCATGAGAAGCCTTTCTTGAGGTTCAGACGGTCAGGGCCGGAATGATCTGCTTTTTCCGGGACATGATGCCGGGCAGCACCACGGTGTCGCCGGTAACGGTCGCGTTGAAGCTTTTCTCGGCAACGGCCTTGACGAAATCATTGGGGACCAGCAGCGTTGCCTGTTCCTTCAGGATATCGACGATGAACAGCAGCACTTCGTCGGCGCCATCGGCGGCGGCAACGCCGGGCATCGCAGCCATCAGCGCGCCCTTGCGGTCCAGAACCACCTGCGGCGCGGTGGTTTCCAGGACCGAGATGCGCAGCTGCTTGCCGCCCAGTTCATATTCCTTGCTGTCCATCCGCAGCAGCGCCTCTTCGGTAAAGGCGGAAACGTCGGATTTCGCGGCAAACATTTCCGCCGCATAGGCCGGAATGGAAATGCCCAGATCGGCGGCAAGCTTCTCGGCCACGAAGCGGTCATGCGCGGTGGTGGTCGGGCTGCGGAACTCAAGCGTGTCGGACAGGATGCAGGTCAGCATCGCGCCCTTGATCGCGCGGGGTGCGCGGGCCAGCGCCTCGTCACCCATCAGGTCATGCATGATGGTGGCGGTGCAGGCCAGCGGACGAATGGTGATGTTGATGGGCAGGCGGGTGCGGATGCCGCCGGCCAGCAAGTGGTGGTCGATGATCTCGATCACATCCGCCTCGTTGATCGAGGCGGGCAGTTCGGCGGGGTTGTTGGTGTCGACCACCACGCATTGATCGCCCGCCGCCACATCCGCGATGATCTGCGGCTTGGCCAGACCCCATTTGGTCAGCATCCAGGCGGCTTCGGTGTTCGGTTCGCCCTGCAGGACCGCCTCGGCAGGCTGCTTGCGCACCTCGGACAGATACCAGGCCCAGATGATGGGCGAGCCGGTCGAATCGGTATCGGGGGCCTTGTGGCCGAAAACCTTGATCATGGTTGATCCCTTGGGCTAGGCGGAAAATCCGGCCGGGTTATAGGCCGCGCCCCCGGGAATGTCTATCAACCGGCAAAGATGACCCGGCGACCGGACCGCAAGCCAGGCGATCAGCAAGCCTTCAGACGGCCGTCTGCTGGTGCTGGACGATGCGCCAGTCGCCGTCGCGGCGGATCCAGGTGGTGGTGCAGATCGCGCGATAGGTGTCGGCCCCCGGTCGCCGCGCGGTGGCGCGATAGGCCAGAACGCAAAGATCGTCGGTTTCGATGCTGGCGCGGTCGGTCATGGTGATTTCCTGCCAGCGCGGCACCGCGGACAGGCTTTCGACGACCCGCCGGCGCGTCAGGATGCCGGTGCCGGCAAAGGCCATCAGGCAGGCCTCGTCCAGCTTGCGGGCGGCCTCGGCCACCCCGGCCAGCCAGAAATCGCGTTCCTCGCGCCACAGATCATCCGCCATGCCCGGTCCCTTTCAGATCAAGGGGGCTGATTGTCCAGCCCGCCCGTTCCAGCAAGCGCAGCACCCCGCCTTCGCCCGGCAAGTGCAGCGCGCCAAATCCCACCACCACGCCCTTGCCGCGCGCGGCGGCCGCCTGCGCCGCCTGTTCGATCGGGCCGATCCAGCGGGCGTTGCGCCCGTCCATCAGCCGTTCCCGGGCAAAGCGCATCTGTGCGTCCACCTGTTCGCGGCTCAGGCCCGAATGGCGATAGGCGTCATGGCGGCCGAATTCCCAGATGCGCCAGCTCTGGCCGGCAAAATAGCTGTCGGCCAGGGTGGCGGCGTAGTCGTCGGCATATTGGGCGGCCGGCATGGCCGCGCGGATCATGTCGATTTCCTGCTGCGGGGTCATGCCCTGAAACAGGGTCAGCACCGTGTCCCAGGGTTCAAGCGCGCGCACGGGCACGCCGGCTTCGTGCGCGCGGTCGATCAGCAGGTGATCCAGCCCCCCTGCCCGGGCCTGATCCTTGACCGACCGCATCATGCAGGGCGAAACCCCCAGCATCACCGCCACATACCATGGCCGCAGCCGGCTGCTGACCACCGCCGGCAGGCCCCGCGCCTCGAGCGCGGCCGAAAGCGCCTGCCATTCGGGCTTGCTCAGCCTTTCGGGAAGGGTCGGGCCATCGGCATCGACCAGCAAGGCGGGATCCCTGGTCATGGCTGCGGTCAGCCGCGCCTCTTCCTCGGGGCCGGCCTCGACCAGCAGCACATCGGCGGCATCGATGTCGGGGCCAAAGCGGCGCATGGTCAGGTCGTGGCGGGGGTCGGCGAAATGATAGGTGCCGATCAGGGTGACGCGCTGATCGCCCTTGCGCGCCTGCCAGAACAGGCCCTGGTGATAGGGCACCGCCGCCACCCGGCGATCCAGTTCGGCCAGTTCGGTGGCGGGCAGGCGCGCGAAAAGGTCCGAGCCCACGCATTCCCGCGCCGCCGCCGGCAGCGCCGCCAGCAGCGCAAGCGCGGTCAGCATTGCCGTCAGGATCTGTCGTGCGCGCATCGCCTTCCCCGGGTTGATTGGCCCAAGCATGGCACGACATCCGCCTATGCGCCAGCCCGGCGCGGCAACGGCAGTTCCTGCGGCAGCGGCGCACCCGCCAGCACAGCCCGCCAGATGCGTTCGACCTGCGCCGCCTTGGCGGGCCAGGTGAAATCGCGCAGCGCCCGGTCGCGCGCCGCCTCGGCCATCACCGGCAGCCCCGAGGGATCTTCGGCGATCGCCTGCAGCCGCGCGCGCAGCCCGGCCACGATCTGTTCGCGGCTGCCCATGGCAATGCGATAGCCGGTGGCGTCATCGACCAGCTCGCCCGGCCCGGCGTAATCGGCCACCACCGGCACCACGCCCAGCGCCATCGCCTCGAGCACGACGCCGCCGCCGAACTCGCGCACCGAAGGAAAGATCAGCAACTGCGACTGCGCGGCGATGGTCTGCACCTGGCCATGTTCGACCCAGCCGCGCAGCTGCACCGCCTGACCCAAGCCCTCGCGCGCCACCAGATCGCGCAGGTCATCCGCCTGCGGGCCATCGCCGATCACGTCCAGCGTCAGCAGCCCGGCCCGCAACAGCGGCGCCGCCGCCTCGATCGCCATGTCGGCGCCCTTGTAGGGGACCAGACGGCCGATGAAGCAGCCGCGCAGCGGCAGGCGGCCCGGTTGCGGCGCGCGCAGCGCAAAGCGCGCCGGATCGATGGCATTTTCGGGCAGCCAGATGGTCTTGTGCTGAAAACGCGCCGGAATTTCGCTGCGCGTGTGCAGCGACCCGCACAGGATCGCCGCGGCATCGCGCAGCATCGCCCCCCGCCCCGGCAATGCCTTGTAGGCGCCGCGGACATAGGACAGCCATTCCCGTTCCCGCCGCCGTTCGCTGTCAAATCCGCGCGGCCACGGAACGCCGCCATTCAGCGGCCCCAGCACGAAGGGCACCCCCGCCCGGCGGCAGCGCGGCGCCAGCAGGCTGTTGGCGGTGGGCGTCAGCGGGGTGATGCGATGCACCAGGTCATAGGCGCCGGCGCGGATGCGGTCACCGAACTGGCGCCAGACCAGGCGTTCAAAGTAGCCGTAGCCCAGCGTGGTCACGGCGGTCTTCATCGTCCAGCCGACGCCCTTGCCAAAGCTGAGCCGCTCGGCAAGCCGCCACATCGGCGCGGCCAGCCGCTCGCTGTCGATGGCGGTGAAATCCCGCCCCTCGACCAGGCCCGCGCGCAGGATCGCCTCGCGGTTGCGGACCTGGGTGACGATATGGACATCGGCGCGCTCGCGCAGCGCCGCGGCCAGCGACCAGCCCACCAGCGGCACCGAGACCCATTCGGGGTTGGCCGCCTCGGCGATGATCAGCACCCGCAGCCGTCTTGCCTGGTCATCCAAGGTTCCACCCCCGCTTGCATCCATCCTTGCGGGGGTAGCCATGGGGGCAAAACCGCGTCAAGCGAAATTGGCGCCGCTGACCGTGCCGGTTCAGCGCAGGCGCCGGCCCTCGGCGTCGAAGTGATAGGCTCGCGCCGGCTGAAAGCCCAGCGTCACCTGTTCGTCCACCGCATAATCCTGTTCGCCGAACAGCCGCACCGTCAGCAACCCGTGATCGGGCGCATTGACATAGACCAGCGTTTCACCGCCCAGCTTTTCGACATGGCTGATGCGGCCGGCAATCTGGCCCTGCCCGCCCGCGTCGATGGTCAGGTGTTCGGGACGGA